>NZ_JBGONI010000004.1:78591-228561 GCF_041439035.1 Vibrio sp. 1F263
AAATCTTAAAATCTTAAAATCTTAAAATCTTAAAATCTTAAAATCTTAAAATCTTAAAGCCTGAACTAGACATTGTTATGAAGATAAAGCGCTCATCTTTGAGCGCTTTTTTGTTGATGTCGCTAGGGGAGTTCTAACGGCCTATGACTGACCTTTATCGTTGGTATTTGAGTTCGATAAGGTGAATTGGTTGATAAGAGATTCAAGGTGATCCGACAGCTCTTCTAAATCATTACTGATTCCACGAGTTTCAGCTGCAGACTGCGATGTGTTGTCGGCGTGAGAAGTGATGGTTTCAACTTTTTGTTGCACATCTTGGGTTGCTTGTGTGGTGGATTGCGTCTGTTGCTGAATATTTTGTGCATGAGCTAACACTTGTTTCATCTCTTCAACGACACCGTTCATTTCAACGGACAGTGCGTCGATATCTGTCGAGCTTTGATGTGCTTGTTCGCAAACGCGGTCAGCAGAATTCAGCGATTCTTCACTGCCTTGTTGGAACTGATGAATGATAGACTCAATACTGCCAGTAGCCTCTGCCGTTCGTGATGCAAGATTACGAACTTCATCTGCCACTACGGCAAAGCCGCGACCTTGTTCTCCCGCACGGGCCGCTTCAATCGCTGCATTCAAGGCTAGAAGGTTGGTTTGGTCGGCAATGCCACGAATCACACTCAATATTGAAGAGACTTCTCCAGTTTGCTCATTAAGTGTTTGTATCTTGTGTTTCACTTCTTCGATACTGCTCACTAGATTCTTAATCTCACTACTTGCATCATGTGCTTGGTTAGCACTCTTACAAGCCACATCTGAGGTGTGATTGATGAGTTCTGACGCGGTTAAAGTGGCTTGTTCTACATTGACCTGTTGTGCTTGTATTCCTTCGACATTGTTTTGCACTTCTGTGGTTTCGTTTTGTTGATCGCTGGCGGCTTGCTCGGTAATTTGAGCAACGCTAGTCAGTTGATTGGCTGACGCATTCAGTTTGTGCGAAGTATCTTGTACCTTTTCTAAGCTGTTAGAAACGGTTCCCATGAACGAGTTGATGGCGTTAGCCAGCGTGCCAATCTCATCTTTACTTTGTTCGGGCAAACGAGTGGACAGGTTTTTATCGCTGCTGACTTGAGTCATAAAGCGAGAGGTTTGTTGAAGCGGGCGAACGATTATCTTACGAATCAATCCCATAGTAAGAACGAATCCGGCAAAGGAGATCACTGCCATGATACCGATCGCTGTCATCGTTTGAGTATTGATCAGCGAGTTGACATGGTTAAGGTTATATTCAAGTCGAATTGCACCTAATACTTCCCCTTCTGGCGCCATATGACATGCCACACAATTGGTGCCGCGATAGTTCTCGCTCGACTTCATTGGCAGAGCAATAACCAAGCCTTTTCCCCAATCGGCAGAAAAGGGTTTGATAACGGTTTCACCCGCTAGCGCTCGTTTATCAATATCATCCACAGGTGTTTGGTTGCCATTGCCAGGCCCGTATAATTTACTTACCGCATCAGCACGCAATACACGAACATTTTCAATGCCTTCTTGAGCTAAGGCTTTCTGACGAAGGGTCTCTTTTTGTGCCATGGTGCCAGTGAGCATCATCATATTGAGGCTATCGAAATAGTTGCTCGCTTTATCGTGAAGTTGCTCACTTAACACTGAGTTTACAAGTTGCTTTTGCTGCGAATATTGAAAGTAGGTCGATATTGCTAATAGAAAAGTGAACACGATGGCGAGGGCCACTAGGATTTTAAAGGTGATTGTTGAGCGCATAAGGTGTTTGTTTTTATTAAGTATAATGACATGCATACTTTACGTGTAAGCGGCTCTACCACCTATGGGGTATAACCGATTGTGTGACCACACTCCGGTTGTGGTTATGTTTCTGTGATGTAGCGGGTTTGTAATGATGTTCTTTGGGCGAATGGATGGGAGTTTATCGCTAAATTTGAAGGGTATTAAAGCCCAATAAACGTACATAACTTAAATAAAAATTACTCTCTAAAAGGCACCTAATAGATGCCTTCTTCGTATTATTCAATCTGGCTTAACTGCTGAGTCAGTATCATTCCAGTGAGCTTTTAACTAGTTAGGTTTAAGCCCAGTTGAAGTGCCATGCTTAGCTCATTGCGTTCAACAATCTCCTCGACAACTTTGCCTTCATCATTGAATCGGAAATAAGTAAGGCTAGTCCAAGTAACGTTTTTTCCATTCAGTTGGTAGCCTTTCCACTCATCAGCACCTTTAGCTCTGTGAGTGAGCGCAACAACAACTTGATGGCCGTCTTCTACGATTTTTTGAAACGTCGTTTCCTGTGATTCATATCGTTCAGTAACGTGAACTTTTAACATGGCTTCGAACTCAGAGAGGCCGTTAATTATCTTATTGCAATCAGGTCTATGGATCATCGTATTTTCAGCGAAATATTCGCCAATACGGTGAGTTTGTTTACCGTCTACACAATGCTTAAAGTAGTCTTTTACAACCTGAACTTGTTTGCTTGTCATAGTTTCTATCCTTATGTTTGTTGAGTGCCAACAATCTAATGGAACGTTACTGCCTTGAATAGAGCCCATTTTGTAGATAGTCTGTCGACAATATGTAAACTGTGGGGTGAGTTCATGAACGTATTAACGTCTATTAAGTCATTTATTGTGACTGTTGAGGAGGGCAGTTTTACAGGTGCGGCTAAGAAGATCGGAGTGTCGAAGTCTTTAGTTAGTCGCCATGTAAGAGAGCTTGAGGCTTACCTAAATACTCGCTTATTGAATCGCTCTACCAAGTCACTGTCCTTAACTGAGGTTGGTCGCCGCTATTTTAATGAGGCTCATGGGTTGGTCGACGGCATTGAAGATTTAAATGATTCTTTGAGGTTTGATAGTTCAGAAATGGTTGGCTCTTTGAGTGTTATGGCGCCTAAAGGTCTCACTGAGATCATGTTGATGCCCTTCATTTTGAAATTTTCAAACAAATACCCAGATGTGGCGTTCAATCTCATGCTTTCAGATGGTGTTCAAGATCTCGCGACGGTTGGTTATGACATTGCGATTCGTTCTGGTGATTTAGTTTCGAAAGACTTAGGCATGATCGCGCGCACTATCTTTGTAAATCAGAACTTGGTTTGTGCTTCACCTAAATACCTAGAAAATAATACAGAGATTACAACGCCAATTGATTTAGCTAATCACACCATAATTGAAGATCCAAACCTTAAGAATGATGGTGTGTGGAGGTTTGAGTTTGGTGGGTATTTCCATGATGTAAATCTTAAGCCAACACTCACGGTAAACAGCGTGCAAGCAGTAAAGGTCGCGGTTCGTTTTGGCTATGGTATTGCAATGCTGCCAAGGCAATTAGCCGAAGAAGATGTAGAGTCTGGCGCAATTGTGGAAATCCTATCGCAGTACACGCTTAAAGAGAGAACGGTTTATGCACTTTACCGTGAGAGAGTGAATACTCCGCGTAAGGTGAAGGTGTTTATTGATGAGCTATGCGAGCACTTTTCATGATGTGAATATGCACCTCGTTTTGGCCACTGATACGGTAACTTTTGAGGGGAACCCTTGCAGCTAATAAGGCCGTACAGTGGTGATAGAACTTGTAGTGTGCATTGGTTTTACGTAATATTGCGTGTCATTTTTTTAGCCTGAGAAACACAATGAGAACTGAGTTATACAAAGAGTTTATGTTTGAAGCAGCCCACCATCTTCCACACGTGCCAGAAGGGCATAAGTGCGGTCGTTTGCATGGTCACTCTTTTCTTGTTCGTTTGTACGTAGAAGGCGAAGTTGACCCGCATACAGGTTGGGTAATCGACTTTTCTGAAATTAAAGCTGTATTCAAACCAATTTACGACCGTTTAGACCACTACTACCTAAACGACATTGAAGGTTTAGAAAACCCGACAAGTGAAGTATTGGCTAAGTGGATCTGGAATGAACTTAAACCAAGCTTGCCACTTCTGAGCAAGGTTGAGATTAAAGAAACATGTACAGCGGGTTGTATCTACCGCGGTGAATAAGGTTTCGATGCTGTAGATTTCAAAGATACAGCTATCAAAGTTACAGCTATCAAGGCAACAGTCTTCAATACTATAGCTTTCAAGGTTATAGCCTTAAAAGCTATAATCGAACGAAAGGCGCTTACAAGAGCGCCTTTTTTGTAGCTGTCATATATGTTTGGGTGCTCTTTATACAAGCTTTGTTGTTTATGGGGTGGGGTGTTTATAGTTCCGCTTTTTATTAATAATGATTATTGTTTTACGCGGTTTGGTGGTCGATTTGTATCCAAATGGCTATTTTGTTCAATTTAATAGCAAAAAATGTGGTTATAGCGTTGTGTTTCAAAGCTCATTCGATAAGATGAAAAGACCTCTATGATAGAGGTAGGGCAGCAACGGATACGCTGCTTCAAATACTATGGAATGTGACTCAATTATTGGACACATACATGAAATTCAAGATTACATCGCCGATTATTGAACCTACAGAAGGTTCACCACATCACTTAACGCAAACTCACGCTTCTCGTTTTACCTCTTTTAAGACAAGCTCCCCTTTGAACACCCTGTTCGACAACGTCTCTGCACGCTTCTTTACTGCTTATCGCTCCTATTGTTATTCGTTTTATAACTTTATTTCTATCTGAACTCCTTTGTCATCCGCTTGATGTACGAAGACTCACACCTATAAAAACTAAGCAAATAAGTTAAAAACAATGAATATTAAAATGATGGGTAGCTCCCTAATTATCGCTGGTACCGCTCTCGGTGCTGGTATGCTTGCGATCCCAATGGTATTAGCTCAATTTGGATTGCTTTACGGCACGCTGCTGATGGTTCTGATCTGTTTCGGTACCACTTACGCAGCATTATTACTTCTAGAAGCGACCATCAAAGCCGGTGGCGGTCTAGGGTTGAACTCTATTGCTCGAAAAACTCTGGGCAAACAAGGGCAGTTGATTACCAACGGCCTACTTTACGCGTTATTGATTTGCCTATTGATGGCCTACATTCTGGGTGCGGGTGATTTGCTTAGTAAGTTACTGTCTAACTTCGGTGTAGACATTAGCGCAACGACGAGCCAAATCACCTTTACTTTACTTGCGGGTGCCGTTGTCGCGAGTGGCACAGGAGTGATTGATAAGCTCAACCGTGCATTGTTCTTTGTGATGCTAGCAAGCTTGTTTGCAACTATGGTGTTTTTGGCACCAAGCATGACGCAAGAAAACTTGATGCAGGTAACCAGTCATGACCACGTCGATCTAATCAAAACCAGTGCAATCCTGTTCACAAGCTTTGGCTTTATGGTTGTGATTCCAACCTTGGTTTCTTACAATCACGAAGCGACGGACAAACAGCTGCGTAACATGGTGATCGTCGGTTCTCTGATTCCATTAGTGTGCTACTTGTGCTGGTTGTTTGCTGTGGTTGGTAACTTGAGTGAAGAGCAATTTAGAAGCTTCAAGAACGTATCAGATTTGATGGCGGCGTTTGAGGCTCAGTCTCCTTGGGTGGGTAACGTTCTGTCTACCTTCACCGGCTTGGCGTTGTTGACTTCTTTCTTTGGTGTAGCGATGGCGTTGTTCAACCAAAACAAAGACATGTTCAACCAAAATACAGCGGTCACTTACTGCATTAGCTTTATCTTGCCTCTGGCGGGTTCACTGCTTGCTGCAGATAAGTTCCTACAAGTGTTGAACTATGCAGGTATCATCTTAGTTTTCTTAGCCGTGTTTGTTCCGCTAGTGATGGTTCATAAGCAACGCTTTATGAAGGTAGCGGAAGACAGATACAGTGCTGAAGGTGGTCGACCAATGATGCTTTTCTCATTGCTGTTTGGTTGCTTCTTGCTAATCTCACAAGTGATTTAGCAGAACAATTTAGTGGTTGAATCAATCAGTCACCAAGCTTTAGCGACAAAAGCTTAAGATACAAAAAAAGGAACGCATCGGCGTTCCTTTTTTATTATCGGTTTATTAATTCAGAAATGATTAACAAACAACCTTAACTGCCAAACCACCTTGAGAAGTCTCACGGTATTTAGCGTTCATGTCTTTACCTGTTTCTAGCATTGTTTCGATAACTTTATCTAGAGAAACAGTAGGAGCAGAAGAACGACGAAGTGCCATACGAGTTGAGTTGATTGCTTTAACTGCAGCAATACCGTTACGCTCGATACATGGAACTTGTACTTGGCCAGCAACTGGGTCACACGTTAGACCTAGGTTGTGCTCCATGCCGATTTCTGCAGCCATACATACTTGCTCTGGGCTACCACCCATAAGCTCAGCAAGACCAGCAGCAGCCATAGAACACGCAACACCAACTTCACCCTGACAGCCAACTTCAGCACCAGAGATAGAAGCGTTACGCTTGTAAAGACCACCGATCGCGCCAGACGCTGCGAAGTAACGGATGTAATCTTTCTCTGTCACTGTTTGGATGAACTTATCGTAGTAAGCCAATACAGCAGGGATGATGCCACACGCGCCGTTTGTTGGTGCCGTTACTACACGACCGCCCGCTGCGTTTTCTTCGTTTACTGCGAAAGCAAACATGTTCACCCAGTCAACAACCGTCATTGGATCGTTAGTTGTTTTTTCTGACGTGATCAGCTGTTGGCGAAGTGCTGCTGCACGACGAGGTACACGCAGTGGACCAGGCAGGATACCTTCAGTATTCATACCGCGATCCATACACTCACGCATCGTTTTCCAGATGTTAGCGAAGTAAGTGCGAGACTCTTCGTCTGAGTGGAAAGCCGCTTGGTTTTTCATAACCAGTGTACTGATAGAAAGACCACTTTCTTTACACTGATTAACCAGCTCTTCCGCTGTTGTGAATTCGTAAGGTGCTTTAATTGGGTTTTCTTCTTCTTTGCCGAAGTTCTCTTCGTCAACGATGAAACCACCACCAATTGAGTAATACGTTTTTGAATATGCGACTTCGTCATCAACCCAAGCATGAATGCTCATGCCATTCTCGTGTAGAGAAAGGTTGCTAGTGTGGAAGTTCATTCCGCCGTCGCGAGGGAACGAAACAGTATGACAGTGCATACCGACAGGTAGACGTTCAGTTTCTTCTACTCGAGCAATGAAGCCTGCAATAGAATCGATATCAACACGCTCAGGAGTATTGCCAGCAAGACCCATGATGATTGCGATATCTGTGTGGTGACCTTTCCCTGTCAGTGATAGTGATCCATATACGTCCACGGTGATTTTAGTGATGTCGCGCAATTTTCCCATTGAACGTAGGTCATCAATAAATTCTTTACCCGCTTTCATTGGTCCAACTGTATGTGAGCTCGATGGACCAACACCGATTTTATAGATATCAAATACACTAATCATAGCGATTACCTCAAAAAGAGAGCCTCCCAAGGGGAGTAGGGAGGCTCATTTATTATCATTATATTTTTTGTCTAACCTCGCCATATAAGATGAATGTCATCTTATAAAAAGGGCTTGAGATTAAAGAGCGCCGTAGATTACAGAACTAATAGCCGCTAGACCACATAAAGCTGTAAAGATTTGCACAGGTGCTGAAGTTTTGTACTTAGCCATAGCTGGTACTTTGTTCATTGCGAATACAGGCATTAGGAACAGGATAGCTGCAATCATTGGAGCACCCATTGTTTCAATCATGCCTAGGATGCTTGGGTTAACTACCGCAACAATCCAAGTTGTAACAACGATGAACGCTAGAGAAGCTTTCTCAATCGTGCTGATTGAAGAACCAGAGCGAGACTTGATTAGACCAACAAGACCTTCATGAGCACCTAGGAAGTGACCGAAGTAGCTAGAAGTGATTGCTGCGAACGCTACTAGAGGACCCATGTAAGAGATAAGTGGAGACTCGTGAACGTTAGCTAGGTAAGAAAGTACAGAGATGTTTTGAGATTGCGCTGTTGCTAGTTGCTCTGGAGATAGAGAAAGTACTACAGAGAAAACGAAGAACATTACAAAACCCATCAGCATCATTGCTGCGCCACCAGTGATCGCGTCAGTTTTCTTAACCGCGTCTTCACCGTATACACGACGTTGCTCTTTAGAGAACTGTGAAATGATTGGGCTGTGGTTGAAAGAGAACACGATGATTGGAATCGCAAGCCAGATAATAGAAGGCATTGCTGACCATTCTGGGCTTGTTTCCATCATTGAAGTGTTCCAATCAGGAACTAGGTAGAAAGACAATGCTAGTAGGATGAATACTAGTGGGTAAACCATTGCTGAAGTTGCTTTAAGCATCAGCTCTTTACCGAATACAACACCTGCTGTCATAGCAAGGATAAGTGCACCAGAAAGAAGAGGACGAGGAATAGATTCCATGCCCATTTGGTTTACTAGGAAAGAGTCAACCGTGTTTGTGATACCAACACCGTAGATAAGAACGATTGGGTAGATAGCGAAAAAGTAAGCGAAAGTAATAAGGTTCGCGCCAGTCTTACCGAAGTGTTCTTCAACTGTGTCTGTAATATCTGCTTCTGGGTTCTTAGAAGACAGTACGAAACGAGCTAGAGATTTGTGTGCGAACCAAGTCATTGGTGCCGCGATTAAAGCTAGGATAACTAGTGGCCAAAAACCACCCGCACCAGCTTTGATTGGAAGGAATAGTACACCAGCGCCAACTGCTGTACCGAATAGTGATAGACACCAGGTGAAATCTTTATAGTTAAACTTGCTTGTATCTGTAACGGCATTTGCCGAAGAAGTTGTTGTGTTCATGTTAAATTACTCATTTTTTGGGAACAGGAAATAAGTCGGGGCTAATTCTGCAGAATTTTCTTCTACAAAAAATAGATCTAAATCATGTAATGAAACGGCGTGTCACATGATATGCGAAAAACGGATTTTTGATCACGAAAATAGCGTGCCACAGGTGATTTATGCTCATGCGTGCTATTAGTTTATCTTATGTGAAAGGCGGGGTTGTACAGAATTATACCAGGGAAACGTTTGCGTAAAATTGGATTAATAAATCTGTTCCATGGAAAAGGCTGTGTTTGTTAACAAGGATTAAACAAAACGTAGTTTCTATGTAATTTGTTGCACTACGTGTTGCTGCAGTGATTGGATGATTTGAGCCGTAACGCCCCAAATTAGGTGCTCTTGGAAGGGCATGGCAAAAACACGATGCTTGATTTTTTTTAAGTTAACAGTGTGGCTGTGTAACTTGGCTTGGTCTAAAACATAGGTGGCGGGCACCTCAAAAATCGAAGCAACTTCGTTCTCATCGATGATGGGTTTATAGTCCGAATCGACCACTACAACAATCGGTGTAACTAAAAATTTACTAATGGTACTCAAAGTAGGTAATTGCCCAACAATTTTAACCTGATCCGATCGAATTCCGACCTCTTCGTGAAGTTCTCTAAGTGCGGTGAATTGCATAGAAGGATCGGAGAGTTCGTGTTTCCCTCCAGGAAAGCTGATTTGACCAGGGTGATGTTTTAAATGAGCGGCTCTTTTCGTAAAAATAACATGTAAACCATCCTCTCGTTCCACTAAGCCGACTACCACTGCTGCTTTACGCAATTGATCGTCATTGATATGTGAAACGCGCTCAACGGATTCTGGGTGATAGCCAACGGTAGAGTTGAGCTGGAATTGTTGAAGGAAGTTATCTTTGTTCATATAAAGCCAATATATTGATTATTATGATTTTAAGTATAGTCATAACCGTGTGTTGATTACCAATTTCGAATTTGCCTTCACTTTCCTCCGTTAGTACCGGCAATAACTGGAAAATAAGAAGGGACTGGGTAGCGGCGTTTTTCAAGGTAAATGTTCCCAATCTTCTAAGAGTGACGGATTTTGCTATATTTGAATATGTGTACTTCTACTAGTAAGCGTTATCCATGTCATAAATTGGGTGATGAAACGTACATTTTCTGTTTAAGAATTTGATAACAATGACTTAGTGGACCATTCTAAAAAGAAATAGAAGAAAAGGTATGAAATGAAAGGAATCATATTCACCGAATTTTTAGAGCTTGTTGAAGACAAGTTTGGATTAGAGCTTTTGGAAGAAGTTCTAGAGATGTCAGAAGATGAAGGGATCTACACATCAGTCGGAAGTTACGACCACAAAGATCTTGTTCGATTGATTATAAACTTGAGTAAGAAAACCGATATTGATGCAGCGAGCCTGCAACGTGTTTTTGGACAATCGGTTTTTAAGAACTTACTGGCCTCATTACCGAATAAAGCGAGCCTCGCTCATAGCAACACCACTTTTCAATTTATTCAGCACGTAGAGCGTTACATTCACGTAGAAGTGAAGAAGCTCTACCCAGATGCTGAGCCTCCAAAATTTAGCTTTATCACCACGACCGAAGCGCAACTTGTTTTTGACTATAAAAGCGCACGATGTATGTCTCACGTTTGTTTGGGATTAATCGAGGGGTGTGCTGACTATCATGGTGAAACCATCGTGGTAGAAATGACACCTCAGAATGATGACCAAAGTGTGGTTAGGTTTAATCTCAAAGTAGAAAAGTGATATGGATCTGGCATCTGCCCAAGAGAAAAAACTGAAACGTCAAATAGCAGCACGGAAAGCGGCTGAAACCTTGTTGGAGCAAAAGAGTCTCGAACTGTTTGAGGCCAATCAACAGCTTGAACTTGCGTTGCGCCAATTAGAAAAGCGTTCAAATGCGAATATTCGACGGATCGAATTCCAAGAACAAATCGACAACCTGTTGATTGATTTCGGACGCGCGTTTCTGAGGAGTGATCTCGATGACGTAATGTTGTCCCAATTGACGGCGAGTGTAACTAACAGTTATCTAATTGAAGCCAGTCGCTTGGTGTTACCCCCCAATCTAATCCCTCAGTTACAAACCCATGACTATGGTGATGAAACAGTCGAGGTAATAGAGAAAGACATTCAAGAACCTCATTGGCAAGGTTGCTTGCTTACCGTGCCATTAGAGGTCGAAAAAGTGATTGTGGGCGCGTTAATCGTTCAGGTCAGGTTGTTAGATCAAGACTACGAATTCATCCAAAGCCAACTGTTGTTAGTGACGGACCTTATCTGCAGTGCGTTAACTCATCAACTTGCGATTAACCGAAATATAGAATCACGTAAACGAGCGGAAGAGTCCGAAAGGGCAACGCGTGACTTTGTCGCCATGATTAACCATGAATTGAGAACCCCACTCAATGGTCTTCTTGGTAGTGCGGAGTTGATAAGCGACACCGAACTGAGCAGTTCTCAACGTGAGATCGTGAATAACTTGAGCCAATCCGGTGAGTTTCTTAGAACCATCATTAATGACCTTCTCGATTACAGTAAAATCAATGCGGGTATGCTGGAATTAATTCCCAAAACATTTGCACTCCAAGATTTGAAAAATACCATTGATAGTATTTTTACCAATCGAGCGATTGAAAAGCAGATCCAGTTTGATGTCAATGTAACCGATGGGGTACCCAGTCACTTCTACGGTGACTTAGAGCGTATTACTCAATTGTTCGTGAACTTAATCGGCAATGCAATTAAATTCACCGATCAAGGCCATGTGAGCGTAGAGATAAAATGGCTTAACGACCAATTTATTTTTTCTGTTGAGGATAGTGGCGTTGGTATTGCTCAATCTGCTATTAAGACACTGTTTGAACCTTTTACACAGGCCGATAACTCAAGTAGCCGAAATTACGAAGGGACAGGGCTTGGTTTAGCGATTTGTCGCAAGCTAGCTGCGTTAATGAGGGGAGACATTGAGGTGAGCAGTATTGTTGGTTCGGGTACGACATTTACCATTTCACTCCCTCTTCAAGTTGTCGATACACTGGCTGAGCGCGATAGTGTCGCCAAAGGTTTTGAGTCTGAGGTTGAATTGACATTGCTTAAAGTGCTGGTGGTTGATGATATTAAGATGAACCAGATCATCATCCAACAAATGCTACGCAAATACGAAATAGAGCCAGCGATTGCCGGTAATGGTATAGAAGGTTTGGAATTAGCGTCGAATAATGAGTATGACATTGTGTTTATGGATTGCCGGATGCCAGTCATGGATGGTTTTGAAGCGACGAAGAAACTGCGAAGTTCAGGATATAGCCAACCAATTATTGCATTAACCGCTGGTACGACAAAAGAAGAGCGAGAGTTGTGTATTGAATCTGGTATGGACGATATATTGAGTAAACCCTATACCGCTAACGACTTAGTGATAATGCTGAATAAGTGGGGCTAATAAATATCATTGCCTTTGTAGTGAGTGAATATGCAACGTTATTGATTTGTCTCTAATGTCTTGAGTATATTGTCAATGTAACAAGTGAGCTGACAATGCTATACGTTCACTTACTTTATTGGTCGCTTTTATTAATTATATTAAGGAGGTTTGAAAAACTATAAAAATGGATTCGATATGAAAAAAATGATAGTGACGCTTGCTCTAATTGCACCTTTATCTGCAGTGGCTGCACAAAAAGACCCAAATGGTTTCTATATCGGAGTAGGAGCTGGTTCAACTGAACTTGATGATGGTGGTTTTGGTAAGGCCATTACTCGCAAAACCACAACAACTGAAACTGAATCACCTTCTTATAAACTCATTGCCGGTTATCAGATCAACCGTATTATTGGTATCGAAGGCCAATATACTAAATATGGAACGTCTACAACAAAAGTAGGCAGTTCAAAAGCATTCACAACAGATTTTAGTTCAATTAGCGTTGCTGCGAATGTTGGTTATACGTTCGATATTGGTCTTCGACCTTATGCACTTTTAGGTTATAGCTTTTTAAATTCAGAAATTGAAAACAGTGGTAATAATAAATACTTTGCGACTAAGTCATCAACCGTATCTGGTATAAAAATGGGGGTGGGCGTAGAGTATGCAATTCCTGCTGCACCAGCTCTAGCATTACGTGCAGGTATTGATTGGGAAGCAGCTGATATCAAAGTGAAAGATGAAAAGAACAAAGAGTTATCTAACGTTCACACACTAGGCTCATTCTATTTGGCTACAACATACACCTTCTAGGCTAGTGTTATTGAAAAGCTAAGTAGGTGATTGCCCACTTAGCTTTTTTAATATTAAAGTACTTTCCAGATTGGCTTTTTAGCTGTTTTTAATAACCCGTCTTAATAAATCTAGATTAAATTTATCTATCAGGCAGTACAGGCAATATTCTACTCAGCTTATCAAGAGTCTCTTGGTACTCAGAAGCACAATCACTATCAAATACTACACCTCCTCCAGCCCAAGCATAAAGCGTATTGTTTTCTGCCACTAAGGTACGAATCGTAATGCTGGTGTCCATTCTGCCATTACGGCTGATATAACCAATGCTACCGCAATACGCCGAGCGACGATGAGGCTCTAGCTCCTCAATGATCTGCATCGCGCGAACTTTTGGAGCGCCGGTAATCGACCCCCCGGGAAAGCAAGCCCTTAATAGGTCATGTGCTGAATGATGGACATCAAGCTCTGCCCTTATCGTGCTCACTAAGTGGTGCACAGCAGGGAAACTCTCTATATCGAATAGCTTTGGTACATGAACCGATCCCGGCTTTGCGACTCGGCCAATATCATTACGAAGCAGGTCGACGATCATCAGGTTTTCTGCCTGATCTTTCTCAGCATTCAACAGGTCTTGAGCATTGGCGTCATCAATCATGGAATTTTCAGAACGAGGACGTGTCCCTTTGATTGGCTTGGTTTCAATGGTGCCACTATTGAGCTCTAAAAAACGCTCAGGTGAGACACTGAGAATGGTGCAGCCTGCTAAACGGATAAAACCAGAGAATGGAGCTGAGTTGTACTTCTCTAACTTTTCATAAGCGAGCCATTCACTGCCTTGGTATTGGGCATTGAAGCGCTGAGCAAGGTTTATCTGATAACAGTCACCCGACAACAAGTACTCTTGAACGCTATCGAATTTATTGGCATAACTTTGTTCAGTCATATTGGATTGCCATGGGGTGGTTAATCCAAACTTCTGACGAGCTCGTTCTGTTTGTTCCGCTCTTTCTGCTTGTTGGCTTGGCGATTGTTGTTGAGTTAACCAATCCCAATGGGTATCAATGTTTTGCCCAACAAGGAACGCAGCTTTAAGCTTATGATCAACAATCACAGCCCATTCATACAATCCAACCGCCATGTCTGGTGCAGAAATATCACGCTTAGCAAGAGAGGGAAGAGCTTCTATTCGTCGCCCTAAATCGTAACTAAAATACCCTAAAGCACCACCAACGAAAGGCAGTTCAGGGTGCTCACTGATTGCGGGTAGTAATTGCTGCTGATATTGGTCGAGTAGTTCGAAAGGGTCTGACTCTGAAACCTCGCACGTCTCATTAACATTGACGGTCGTTTTCGCACCGATTGTCTCGAAGGTGGCGATGGGTTGAGCAACTAAAATGTCGTATCGACTATCGACGTGGCTTTCTGAGGCAGAGCGTAATAGCATTGCCCACGGCACGCTTTCAATATGAGAAAACAGCTGTTTAGCTAAAGTTGATTGATATTCAAGCGGCTTGATTTGGATAGAGCGAAATTCGTTGTTATTCATTTGTTTAATTTGTGACAAAGAGTTCGATCACTGCATGGCGTGTGAGAGGAAGCAAGAGTATCATAAATTGAAAATAAAATGGGTTCTTGATTAGAACGGTGCAAACTACATGGTTTAGTTTACAGCTATGCAAGCGATTGCTAAAGCAACTAAATACAGCTCAACACAATAAAAAGCTAAACCATCTAATCCGATTCGGCACACATAGCCAAACGATGAACCCACATGGAACCAGAACAATAAAGAGGCATGCAATGACGGTTATTCGTAAGCAAGATGTGATCAGCAGTGTCGCTGACGCACTTCAGTACATTTCTTATTATCACCCTTTAGACTTTGTCCAAGCCCTAGAAAAAGCGTACGAGAAGGAAGAGAGCCAAGCAGCTAAAGATGCTATTGCTCAGATTCTTATCAACTCGCGTATGTCTGCGGAAGGCCATCGTCCAATTTGTCAGGATACGGGTATTGTTACTTGTTTCGTGAACATCGGTATGGATGTTAGGTGGGAAACGGATCAAACAGTACAACAGATGGTTGATGAAGGCGTTCGTCAAGCTTACAACAATCCAGATAACCCATTGCGTGCATCTGTCCTAATGGACCCTGCAGGTAAGCGTATTAATACCAAAGACAACACACCAGCGGTTGTTCACATTAATATGGTTCCAGGCAACAAAGTTGAAATTCAAATCGCGGCAAAAGGCGGCGGTTCTGAGAACAAAACCAAGATGGTTATGCTGAACCCTTCTGATGATATTGCAGAGTGGGTAGAGAAGACGCTACCAACAATGGGTGCAGGCTGGTGTCCACCGGGCATGCTAGGCATAGGCATTGGTGGTACGGCTGAGAAAGCCGCGGTACTCGCTAAAGAATCTCTGATGGAACACATCGATATCCAAGAGCTTATCGACAAAGGCCCAGAGAACGCAGAAGAAGAGCTTCGTTTAGATATCTTCAACCGTGTAAACAAACTGGGCATTGGCGCACAAGGTCTTGGCGGTCTAACGACTGTGGTTGACGTGAAAATCAAAACAGCACCAACGCACGCAGCCTCTAAGCCTGTTTGCTTGATCCCGAACTGTGCGGCAACGCGTCACGTACACTTCACTCTAGACGGCAGCGGCCCTGCAGAGCTAACACCACCTAAGTTAGAAGAGTGGCCAGATATAACTTGGGAAGCAGGCGCAAATACACGCCGTGTTAACCTTGATGAAATTACTAAAGAAGACGTTCAAGATTGGAAGACCGGCGAAACGGTTCTTCTATCAGGAAAGATCTTAACGGGTCGTGATGCAGCGCACAAGCGTATTCAAGGCATGCTTGAAAGTGGTGAAGGTTTACCAGAAGGCGTCGACCTGAAAGGTAAGTTCATTTACTACGTTGGCCCTGTTGATGCTGTGGGTGATGAAGCGGTAGGTCCTGCTGGCCCGACAACGTCTACTCGTATGGATAAGTTCACCGACATGATGCTAGAAGAAACTGGCATTATGGGCATGATTGGTAAAGCAGAACGTGGCCCTGCGACCGTTGAATCAATCAAACAACATAAGTCAGTTTACCTAATGGCTGTTGGCGGCGCCGCTTATCTTGTTGCAAAAGCAATTAAGAAAGCACGTGTGGTTGCGTTTGAAGATCTCGGTATGGAAGCGATCTACGAGTTTGAAGTTGAAGATATGCCGGTAACGGTTGCGGTTGACTCTAATGGCGTGAACGCGCACCAGATCGGCCCTGACACGTGGAAAGTGAAAATTGCTGAAGCTGAAAAAGCATAATTAACCGACGCCAAAAAATTGTAATTGTCGCTAACTTCAGCGTTTGAATTGCAAATCTTGACAGAAAGTTGAAGACAAAAGTGCAGCATTATTTGCACTTTTGTCTTATTATCAATGATATAGTGATAAACACATAGTTTGATATAAGAACATAGGAGAGAGGAATGCCTCGTTTTATTCAGATCCTACAGATTATCTTGGCAGTGGTGATTGGTGCTTTTGTTGGTTACGACCTGATCTTGAAAGGGATCAGTATCTTTGATAATAAATACGTGACGATTACTTGTGCACTTTGGCTAATCGCAGAGATTGCACTGTTTGTTATCTACAAGTTGATTGAAGACGATTAAGAGTCGGATATCGCAGAAAAATTCTAAAGCCCCTGATTATGAATGTAGTCAGGGGCTTTTATTCATCTAGCATTAAGAATGGGTATTGCATACTCACCACTATTAGTAAAAGAACAAGAAAAAGAAAAAGAAAAAGCAAAAGCATACAAACAACCCTAATAGGGAAAGAACATAGGCTAGCCTATCTATTATCATAACCGACTGGCCTAATTATCACGGAGTCGTTCAAATGAAACACCTAACTCAAGAAATGAGTGACTTTATAAGCAGAGGAACGGATTCTCACATTCGAGTAGCGGTCACGGGGCTTTCTCGTGCGGGTAAGACAGCATTCATTACTTCGCTGGTTAATCAGCTTCTTCATACGTCTACCCACAAAAATCTGCCTCTACTTGCATCGGCGAGAGATGGCAGAATTATTGGCGCAAAGCGCATCCCGCAACAAAACATGATGATCCCACGTTTCTCTTATGATGAAGCGATGGAGTCGTTGAATGCACAACCACCAGAATGGCCAGTGCCAACGCGAGATGTTAGTGAGATTCGTCTAGCCATCAAATATAAGCCTGCAAAGGGCGCGAAAAAGCTGCTGAGTAAAAACAGCACGCTTTATCTAGATATTGTTGATTATCCAGGTGAATGGCTGCTTGATTTGCCGTTACTGGATATGGACTTTGATACTTGGAGCCAATCTCAGTTTGCCGCGTTGAAAGGCGACAGAGAAACCTATTCGCAACAGTGGAACGCCATGCGTGGTGATATCGATTTGCTAGCAGAAGCAGAAGAAAAGAAACTGGTCGCGATTGCCGATAGTTACACTCAGTACCTTCATACTTGTAAAAGTAACGGACTGCATTGGGTTCAACCGGGTCGATTCGTATTACCCGGTGAGCTTGAAGGCGCGCCTGTACTGCAATTCTTCCCGTGTATCGCGCCTGAAGGTAAGTTTTCAAAAACAAGTAATTACGCGGTACTGAAAGCGCGTTATGAAGAGTATCAACAGAAGGTCGTGAAAGCGTTCTACAAGAATCACTTTGCTACGTTCGACAGACAAATCGTGCTGGTGGATTGCTTACAGCCGCTCAATGCGGGCTATGACTCTTTCATGGATATGCGTGGCGCATTAGAGCAGCTACTAAAAAGCTTTAAGTATGGTCGAAGCAATATATTAAGACGCTTATTCGCGCCGAAGATCGACAAGATATTATTCGCCGCAACCAAGGCCGATCACGTGACACCGGATCAACACCCGAACTTGGTATCGCTGTTACAACAGATGGTGCATCCGGCTTGGCAACAGGCGGCGTTTGAACACATCGACATGAGTTGCATGAGCATCGCGTCTATTCAAGCGACCAGCGCGGGTTATATCTCGTCGGGCTCAGACAATGTTCCGGCGTTGCAAGGTGTGACTTTAGATAATGTCCCTCAAACCATGTATCCGGGAGAGGTGCCGCGTAAGTTGCCCAATAAACAGTATTGGGAAACCAACCAGTTTGATTTCACGAGCTTTAGGCCGATGGAGCAACATTCCGATGAGCCTTGCCAACATCTAAGAGTCGACAAGGTTTTAGAGTATCTCATTGGCGACAAGTTGAAGTAATTGAGGCAATCAAAATGAGTGAATTAAAAACAAAGCAGGTCTTTAATGAACCGTTGAAGACCTCTTTTGATGAGCAAGACAAGAGCGAAGTTGGCCCGGATTTAGGCGCTCAACAACTGTTCACAGAGCAAGAGAAATTTGTCCCTGTCGCACCGCAAGTGGAAGCCGAACTTGATGGTGAAGCTGAGCAGCAATTGGAACAAGTGATTCGACCGAGCAAAAAGAAGAAGTGGTTTGGAACGGGTTTATTGGTCGCTTTCTCTGGTCTAGTTGGATGGCAGGCAATTGATTCGGTGATTACCGCGATTCAAACGGCTGACTGGCTTGCGTTAGGTTGGGCTGGCTTTATTGCTGCCATTGCTTCATTGGGTTTAGGCGCAATAGGCAAAGAGCTGTGGAAACTGCGCTCACTTAAAGATCACTTTAGTGTGCAAGAGCAGAGTGAAGAACTACTCCAAAGCCAAAGTGTCGGTAAGGGCAAAGCGTTCTGTGAAAACATTGCCAAGCAGGGCGGTATTATCGCTGAATCACCCGCTTATGATAAGTGGCGAAACAGCATTAACCCAGCGCACAGCGATGCTGAAGTGTTGGATATGTACGATGCGTTGGTCGTGAGTCAGCAAGATAAGGTAGCTACTCAGATCGTCACTAAGTTCTCTACCGAATCCGCGGCTTTGGTTGCTGTGAGCCCATTGGCGGCTGCCGATATGTTGCTGGTGGCGTGGCGCAATTTCACCATGATAGACAAGCTTGCTGATGTGTATGGCATTGAGCTTGGCTACTGGTCTCGTATTAAGCTATTTAAACTGGTGTTAATCAACATGGCAGCTGCGGGTGCCAGTGAACTCGCGATAGACGCGAGTATGGACCTCGTCTCGATGGATCTTGCAGGCAAGGTTTCAGCTCGAGCAGGGCAGGGGCTCGGTGTCGGTATTCTCACTGCGAGACTGGGTTTAAAAGCCATGACATTGCTGCGTCCTATGCCTTGGCATAATGAGCGAAAAGTAAAAATATCAGATCTTCGCAAAGCCGTCCTTTCTGAAATAAAGCGCATTACGCTTAAATAGAGTGAGTTGCTTATCAATAAAGCGCATCACGCTTAAACAAAGCGAGCTACTTAGCAACAAAGCGAGCTACTAACCAATAAAGCGAGTTACTTAGCTATAAAGTGTATGACATTGAGTCGTTTGCGAGTGAAGAGTAAACATATGTTTACTCTTCTTCTTGACTGAACTCAGAGCTTAATCCACACTACTGTCAACTTATCCTGACACCTATAATAGGACTATTTGTGCGTCTTGAAGTATTGTGTGAAGACAGACTCGGCTTAACGCGTGAGTTGCTCGATATCTTGGCCTCAAAAAGCATTGATTTAAGAGGAATCGAAATTGATGTTAAAGGCATTATTTACTTAAACTGCCCTGATATTAATTTTGATGCTTTTAGTGAACTTATGGCTGAAATTCGCCGAATTTCAGGTGTGAAGGATGTACGTAAAATCCAATTTATGCCAAGCGAAAGGCATAACACAGAGTTGATTGCTCTGCTGGCAAACCTACCTGACCCTGTGATAGCGATTGACCTTAAAGGCTCAATCGATATGGCAAACCACGCTGCATTGAACCTCTTTAACAAGCAAGAAGACGAAGTGATCGGTGAGCCGCTAGCGACGTTCGTTCCTAGCTTTAACTTCTCTCGTTGGATTGAAGGCGATGTAACGCGCCATCGTGAAGTTGTGGTGTTAGATGGTTTAGATTTCTCTATTGAGATCCTGCCGATTTACCTTGGTGGTGATGTGAACGAAGCGGTACTGGCTAGCGCGGTAATGACAATTCGTTCTTGCAACCAAGAGATGAACACGCCAGACGCAATCCCTGAACAGAATAACCTAGGTTTTGAACACTTTGTTGGTGTCTCTAATCGCCATAAAGCCTTGATCAGCCAAGCTAAGAAACTGGCTATGCTGGATCAACCTCTGCTTATTGAAGGGGATACAGGCACGGGTAAAGAGATGCTGGCTAAAGCGTGTCATAACCGTTCGAACCGAGCGTCATTCCCATTCTTGATTCTAAGCTGTGCATCGATGCCTGATGATGTAGCGGAAACGGAATTGTTTGGTCATGCACCGGGTTCATTTAACCATGAACAAGGTCATAAAGGCATTTTCGAACAAGCGAATGGCGGTACCGTATTTTTAGATGAAATTGGCGAGATGAGCCCGCATCTACAAATCAAACTGCTGCGTTTCCTACAAGATGGTTCATTCCGTCGTGTTGGTGAAGAAGAAGAGATGCACGCGGATGTTCGTATTATCGCATCAACGCGCCATCGTCTATCCGAATTAGCCGACTCGGGCTCGTTCCGTGAAGATCTGTTCTACCGCTTGAACGTGCTGACTTTATCGATTCCTGCTTTGCGTGAACGTTCAAACGATGTTGCCCCATTACTGGAGCTATTCGTTGCAAAGTACGCACAGCAATTAGGCATGTTGAAACCAAAGCTGACTCAAGAACTAATCGACCAATTAGGTAACTACCAATGGCCGGGCAACATTCGTCAGTTAGACAATATGGTTCTACGTGCTCTAACAGAGTTGGATTCAGATACGTTAACGGTTGAGCAATTCCACCTGCCACAGCTTGAAACCATGACTGCTGGAATGGCGAACTTGAGCTTAGACGGCTCGCTGGATGAGATCATGAAAGACTATGAATCTCAGATTCTAGAGAAGCTCTACCAGTCTTTCCCATCAAGCCGTAAGCTTGCAAAACGTTTGAATGTATCTCACACCTCAATTGCGAATAAGCTTCGTGATTACGGTATTAGAAAGAACTGATCGAATAAGAACAAGATTATGGAAGATTTGAGTACACCGGAGCGCATTTATAAGCGTGACGGTAACCTGATTCTGAGAACGGCTGAAATCGACGACGCAGCGATGATCAGTGAGTACTTTCAGGTTAACAGAGAGTACCTGAAACCTTGGGAACCGATTCGCGAAGACGCGTTCTTTGATAGAGCGAGTTGGGCGCAGCGACTGATCAAGTTAAATGAGTTGCATAAAATGGGGCTAGGCTACTACTGTTTATTGATTAACGCTGACTCTAACGAGATGCTAGGTACAATATCGTTCAGTAATTTGTCTCGTTTCCCGTTCTACGCCTGTAATGTCGGTTATTCATTGAGTCAAAGTGCACAGGGCCACGGTTACATGCGCAGAGGCTTGAGCATGGCAAAAGACTACATGTTTGATGTGCAGAACATGCACCGCTTAATGGCGGGCTACATGCCTCACAATGAACGCAGTGCGGGTGTATTGGAACATCTTGGCTTTATTCGAGAAGGCTTTGCCAAAGATTACTTACAGATTAACGGTAAATGGGAAGACCATATACTGACTGCGTTAGTTAACCCTAACTGGGAAGACAAACGCAATGTCTAGACTAAATAGTATCTAGGCGTAAGAGCAAGTAACGAATTTAAAGGCAGCGAATATCAAGCGATCTCTAATCGCCGCTGTATCAAAAAGAACATATAGGCATGGTAGAACCATCAGCCTGAGAAGATATTTGAGGAATTTTGATGTCATACACAACTTTGGACGAATACCAAAGAAAATGGATTTTCACTCACCAGTCAATGCCGCTGCCAGCAGAGGATTTGGAAAAGATTAAACCAATGACACAGGCGAGAGCATCTCAGTTTTGGAAAGAGAACGTGAGCCCTCAAAGCCCTGATGCGGAAAGACTAAGTTCGCAAGATTGGCCAAGCAAAGCGTCTAACTGGAATGAAGAGATCAGCTGGATGGCAAATTGGGAAGCCGATGAGCCTGAAATGCCAGAAGAAATCCTTAACTTCATTGATTGGCAAGATGACGTAACTGTTTATTTTTGCTACGAAAAATACAATGTTCTTGAAACCAAATGGTCGGTTTTCAAGAAGCATTGGAAAAACTTTTTGTTCTACGATGATGGCCCTATCTTACTAGGTCGCCGTCGTTCAGAAGCCCTTTGGTTTGCTACAAATGGTACGGTTAAAATTGGTAACCGTGCTTAAGTTGGTTTGATTTAATCGTGCGAGTGTTGGCGATCCGATCAACAGATAGACAGACAAGAAGCGAGCATTAAGCTCGCTTTTTTTATACCTGATGATCTTTGAAGATCATGGGGAATACCCACTGTCTGAGCTCAATTGAAAATGAGCGCTTCCACTTTTTTAAAGTGGGTAAATTTCGAAATTGAGATCGCTATCTCATTGGCTTAGTTGAAGTTTTGTGGGGTTGAGCTATCTTTATATTACTGCCTTAGTGGAGGTGAAGTATTATGATTTGGGATACTCTCGAACGTGTAAATAAACTTCGCAAGGAAGCAATGGAAGATCCAGAGTTTTTGGATTCAGCAAAAATGCATGAGGAATGGCTTTTAAGCGAAACTCATAATCAATTGAACCAAGGAGCTAAAGAGAAGAAACCGAAAAAGTTATCTGATATTTATGAAAATACGGATTTTCCTATCAACCCAACAGGTACGAAACATTAACAATGATGAACTGCAATACGGCTAAGGCTCTTAACCAAGATGCGATAAGTCGACTAAACATACCAGCCTTAAGCCACCAATAAAAAAGCCACTTTCAACGAATCGAAAGTGGCTTTTTCTTTTCTCGTTAGCTTCTTTACTCATTAACAACTAAAGCTAATCGTTTTTAAACCTAGTTATTAATCAGGCTTAACCCGCTTGGTAATGCATCACCAAACACGCGTTTAGACTCGCTCTCAGAAAGTTCAGTGACTTCACTCACTAGCGTTAGCCATGAATCAGGTACCTTGCTTTGCTTTAATTTATCAAGAACTTGAGCACGGTAGTCATCAGAGATATCGAACTGTCGGTCACCTGTCTTGCGGCAAATCATCACTGCCGCGAAAGCAATCATTTGCTCTTTCTGCCAATTTTGGTCAAGCAGCTTTGGTAACCACTGTTCTGCTTGCTCTCTTGGAATGACGCTGTGTTGGCTTCCGTATAAAGGTGTACGAGACGCTAAGCGACCCAGAGCCCACCAGTGAGCCTGTTCGAACTGATTATGGTTAATTGCTTTGCTCAAGAACCATGTAGCCAATAGAACTTTATCTTCCACCTCGAGTTGCTCAAGGGACGCTGCCAATCTCACCATGGCTTCATAGCCATTGTCTTGCGCATCTTTCGCTGTCTTAGGGTTCTTCATTGCACCTGGGTGAAGGTACTTCGCGATATCAGCCAAGATGGTTTCTTGCTGTTCTTGATTCAGGCCACCCGCAACACGACGCCAGAATACCCACCAGTCCGTCCAACCTTGGTGGTTCTGGAACTGAATGTTTTGTTGATAAAGGCCCCAAATTTGTTCGATACGCCATGAGTCAGTCGGATCGCCAAAGCCTGGACGCAGCGAGTAACCCGCCAAACGCAGCCAGTTCTTCTCGTGTGCTTCTGAACGACGACGGCGTTTACGACCTAATGAAAAGGTATCAAACAGATGGCGAAGGGTGGTAAAGTCCCATTCATCACGTTTACCTAGTCGCTTTTCAAGATCTTTGGCTAGCGTTTTGATCTCTTTAGATTCCGCACTTTTCTTGTTGCCGCTATACAGGCGAGAAATCAACTCCTTACATTCGTCTAGTCTTGGATGAAGTTTAGAGTTATCGGATTCATCGCTTTGCTTGTTTCTGACTTCGAACTCAAGCAACCAACGCTTAGTGTCATCTTCCGTACTCACACATTCCATTTTCAATGTGCCGACTTCGGTTAACTGACAAGCAAGCAACACTTCAACACGCTCTTTTTGGTTGGCCTGAAGCTCTGCAGTGCCTGATCCTTCCAGCGTAGAAATATACGGTGGAAGAGGGGAGAACAAGTCAGCATCCACATTGACCATCACACCGTTTTGAATGGTAGTGTCATGAGCAATTTGATCGTGTGTTGAAGTCAGTAGATTGAAACGTACCGGCTCACCCAAAGTCAGTGAGAAACGACGGCTGTTCAAACGTATTTCTTGGCCTTCTTCAGTCCCTTTAGCAAGCAGACAAAGTGCTTTACCCATCTTGTTCTTCTCTTGTAGATGCAAGAAGTAAGAACGAGCGGCACCGCCACCGATTTTCAGTTGTGCACCACGGCGTGCTTTACCAAAAGCTACTGCACCAAGGGCTACAGACCAATCTGGATGAGGGTTATCGAGCACTGTAATCGGAGAACCGTTCCAATTGCCCAGTAGCTGAGTAATTCGCTCTGTTACCAGCTCACTGTTGAACACACCACCGTTGAGTAGTACACCAACAGGAATCGCCGGTTTTGTGTCATCAAATTCGATTGTTCCAGATTTCTCTAGTGCCGCCTTTGATACTTGCTGGTGTGTCGCTAGGAATTCGGCAACGTGCTTACTTACAGCAGGATCTGCTGCGTAGGGTAGACCGAACTCTACAACCGCGCTACGTCGTTTGTCGGGTACTTCCGTAAACTCTGAAAGCGGGAAGAAACCTTCTAGTGCAATCTGATGAACTTCTTGTTTGGTTAAACCAATACTCTTCGTTCCGCCAAGCAGTTTTGAACCGCTGCCCAGCATGGTGATCTTCACATCGTCTGGCGCATTAGCAGAAAGCAGGCTCTCTTTTGCGGCGCGAGTTTGTTGAATAAGCTTGGTTAGGCTCGAAGCATTCAATTTTTTGTTTTGATTGAAGCGCTGCTCTGCAAGGTGGGCAAGAGCTAAATCGAGGTTATCACCCCCGAGCATCAAGTGTTCGCCAACGCCGATACGGTCGAGTGCGAGCTCTTGATTGCCACCGTTATCCGATTTGAAGCTAGCTTCGATCAAACTTAAATCGGTTGTACCGCCACCAACATCACACACTAGAATCAGCGGGATCTGTTGAAGTTCATCTGCAGCGGTTTGTTGGTGGCGTGCATACCAGTCATAACAAACGGCTTGAGGTTCTTCGAGCAATAGAATCTTACCTAAGCCAGCCAGAGCAGCGGCTTCGAGTGTCAGCTTACGTGCTGTCTCATCGAATGAAGCAGGAACGGTGACTACAACGTCTTGGTCTTCAAGCTTATTGCTTGGATTACGGTAGTTCCATGCTTGGCGGATGTGGTTGAGGTAGCTTGCACTTGCGACAACAGGAGACACCTTATCGACGTCAGTTGCGCCTGCCCAAGGAAGAATGTCGGAGTTACGATCAACCGCTTGGTGAGATAGCCAGCTCTTTGCACTGGATACTTGGCGGCCTTCGACTTTTGCGCCCAGTTCGCGAGCCCATTCACCAACGATGACATTTTGAATATCGCCTTCAACTAAGCTCGGTTCCCAAGGCATAGTGAGATCGGAAGGCGAGATCTGACCTTGTGCGGGATGATAACGAAATGATGGAAGTAGCGGCTTGCGAACCACTTCACCGGGGCCGATGAGTTGGTCAATATCGAAAAGAGAAACGGGAGCATGTTGTAGGTCGTCGTTGATTTCACAGTAGGCAACCACAGTGTTGGTTGTGCCTAAGTCAATGCCGACTAAAAAACGAGGAGATGCCATACAAAACCTTATTCTGCCAAAGTGATGACCAGTTAATGGATAGTCTTGGTCTTATTATTGTCTTTGGAATGTTTTTAATACAGGGCTAGGGAATCGCATTGATAAAGTAACGGCACCCGCTAAGGTGCCGTTGATTCATTATGCTTCTACGTTTGAGTCGTTATTCGAGTCTTCACGAACGTCGAACTCAACATGCCATTTCTGACCATTGTCAGTGGCTATCGCTTCTAGGTATAACGTGCCTAATTCAGTTACACGAGACGCCAAAGTCACCGGAACCACTTCACCTTCGCGACGGCCTTCAGAAACAGGCAGTGTCACTTGGATTTCAGGAAGCTCATCTAGATCTTCTGGAGCCCAGTGATCAAGGTGCGTACCCGCTTCATCTTCACGACGTGTTGTTGAACCGAAGAATTGGAAGTGAACAGGCTGACCAATCACTAGACCGAACTCTTGGCTAGGAACTAGAACGCTTGAGCCTTCTTCCATGCCAAATGGTGCAACACACAATGCTTCCATTGGAGGCGCCATACCTGGAATTGCTGGCATCGCGCTTTCAATTCCAACGTAGTAAGAAGATGCGATACCACCACGGATACGAACGCCTTGGCCACGACGAACTGCGCCGTAGTAAGAAGCGCCACTTGCAACTGCTAGGTCTAAGTCTAAGCCTGAAAGCTGTTTAGCGAATTCTGCGTCTGCATTAATTAGCCATTCATTGATCGTGTCTGAAAGACGATCAGCAAGTAGGTTAGATTTTAGAACACCACCATTGAACAGTACCGCTGTTGGCTTGATGAAGTCTGCTGCTGGCGCTTCTGACCCTTGCGCTTCTGTACCGGGCATACCCGGCATGTTTGCAAATGGGTTGAAATCTTGTTGAGCGGCTTCACTATTTCCAGAAAGCGCATTGGCTTGCTTAGAAAGGAATGCAGCAATGTGACGAGTAATTCCTGCGTCTTGAGCGTAAGGCAGACCCATTTGAGTCAGTGCACCACGTGTTTTTTGTACCGGGTGATCCGTTACAGCGACTTGTGGGAAGAAGCCGTCAACCAATGTTTGTTGTACTTCTTGCTGAGTCAGTTCTGTTTTCAGTGTTGCGCCAAGTAGCTTAGAGCCACGGCTTGGAACAACGATCGGCACAGATTGGAGTTCAGCATCGTTTAGCAGTGCTTCTTTCGCATCACGACATGCATGAGTCATCGCTTGAACCTGCCAAGGAGCCAGTTCTTTGCCTTCTTGAGCCAGTTTCATTTTCAGACGGTAAGCGAGCGCTAAGTCCATGTTGTCGCCGCCAAGTAGGATGTGCTCACCTACTGCAATACGGTTCAGACTTAGGTTGCCTTCATCTTGTGTTACTTCAACCAACGAAAGGTCGGTTGTACCACCACCGATATCAACAACAAGAACGATGTCGCCAACGTTCACTTCATCACGCCATGTGTCGTTACTGTTATCGATCCAGCTGTAAAGAGCCGCTTGTGGCTCCTCAAGAAGTGTCAGGTGAGTGAAACCAACATTACGCGCAGCTTCAGCTGTTAGGTCACGAGCTGCAGGATCAAACGAAGCTGGAACGGTGATTGTTACGTCTTGGTCTGCCAGTTTGTATTCTGGGTTAGCGTGGTTCCAAGCGTCTTTAAGATGCTCTAGGTACAATTCAGTTGTCTTAAGCGGAGATACTTTTTCAACTTCTTCAGGGCTACCTGCAGGAAGGAACGCATCACGACGGTTTACACCACCGTGGCATAGCCAAGATTTAGCACTTGCGACCAAGCGGATAGGGGTTTTTGAACCTAGGTTACGCGCAATCGCACCAACTAGGGCTTTAGGTTCAGAAGACCAAGGAAGAACGCGAGAGCCCGCATTCATTTCATGTTCGTGCGGCTGGTATAGGAACGAGCCAAGTTGGCTGCGAGTTTCTACTGTACCAGGTGCCGTCAATTGAGGGATTGGCATCACCTCTACACGAGCATCTTCATTGCTTGTGTCGATGTAAGACAAAACGCAGTGTGTAGTACCTAAATCGATACCGACACTGAACTTAGGCGCTTGCTGTTGCTCTTGAGAAGATAGCTCTTGTGAATGCGTCTGTGCAGATGACTCGTGTGATGATGGCTGAGTTTGGTGTTCCATTATAGCTCCACCTCTGCCAGTGCAATCACAGATGCATCGTAGTTCTCAGCAAGCTTAGGCAGGTTCATGTCAGTTGCTTTCCAACCTTTGTGAACCAATGTGCCATTGAACGGTGCATTGCCCGTTACGTTGCCTGTTAGGCGAATTTCTTGAGGGTTGAAACCTTCAGCGATAGTGATGCGCGTTTCTTCATCTTCAGTACGGATGTGAGAAAGCGTCACGTAATCGGCTAACACTTTTTTACCGCCAGTGTGAATTACACGTGCTGCTGCGCCAACTTCTTCGTCAGAGAATGACGTTAGGTCTTCTTTTAGGAAGTCAATTAAACGAGCTTCTTGCTGCATGATAGACAGTAGCTGCATTGCAGAATCTGTTGGTGCTGTTGCCAGCTTAGATTCAACTTCTACGATTTTTTCGATTACACGTTCAACTTCAACAACTTTCTCTACTTCGACAATTTTCTCAACTGGCTTTTCAACTTCAACGATCTTTTCTACTGGCTTTTCTACGACTTTCTCAACCACTTGGGTTTTACGAGAAACGGCAATAAGCAGTAGTAAAACGCTTGATGCAGTTAGGCCTGCGTGAAGCATATCAAACGTTTGTGGGATTAGGTTCAAATCAACGATCATAGTGATTTCTCTTTAAAATTGATTTAACGGTATATTCGTCGGTTTAAAGGAATATACAGATTGGAAAGAAACTCGGTAGCACGAGACTGAAACGGTCGCTTTCAAGCTATAAATATGGGTGGATACTAGCATATTCAAGGCTTAAGAGGTGTATTTAATGTTTTCAAACAAGTGGCTTTTTAGTGTGTTAGCTTGAAATTTAGTCGAGATTTGTCTGGTTATTGGTCATGGGGGTCAGTAAAATTTACAAAATGCCCGTTTAATGTGACATTTAGGACTAAACATGAATGGAGCATTATTTCCGTCCGTTATATACTTTTCATTCAATAGAGCCTATTTGGAACCCGCATGCCCCAAACTACTGACCCACTAACAGGGTTGAAGAGACAAACTCTCCCGTTGGTCGTATTTTCGGTCAGTTTTTTGATTACTGTTTTGTGCTTTGTATTAGTCATGCTTAATCAAAAGCGTGCGCTGAATATGAATTTGGATAGTTTTGCTACTCACCAGACATTGAGCTTGGAAGCCTTTATAGATAATGATGTTGCATATATTGGGTCTGGTGCTAATTTTTTCTACGCAAATGACCCTGAAAATTGGGATAAGTTTGATCGCTTTGCTAAGCAAACCATAGATGATTCAAAGAGTTTAATTGCCTTGCAGTGGATGCAAAAAGTGCCCGCAGACGAGATAGCTGAGCACACGGCGAAAATGAAAGAAAAGTACCCATTCTTTAAGCTGTATACCATTCCTAAGAACCAAGCAAAAACCTATGGCTACATTTTGGATGGTCAGCCAGCTTTCGTTGCTAGCGATATTTTCCCCAACACAGAACCAAACAACAAAGTTCTTGGCTTTTACTCTTCTAGAGAGCGATTTGATCTCGTTCTAGATAATATCAAACAGACACGTAAGGCGAATATTTCAGACAAAGTTCGCTTGATACAAGATGGGCTAGATAAAGACACAAAAAAGAGTGGCATGTTGGTGTATCACCCTGTCTTTGAGGGAGAGAGTGACAACTTACTCGGCGTTGTAATTGGTGTGGTTCGCACCACATACTATTTTGAGAAC
This sequence comes from Vibrio sp. 1F263, assembly GCF_041439035.1. Classification (NCBI taxonomy): domain Bacteria; kingdom Pseudomonadati; phylum Pseudomonadota; class Gammaproteobacteria; order Vibrionales; family Vibrionaceae; genus Vibrio; species Vibrio sp. 1F263. The sequence goes on from NZ_JBGONI010000004.1 coordinate 108,236, forward strand.
TTGCTGGCTTCGACGGTTGGGGATATGAATGTTTATGTCCGCGTTAGTGATGTCGGTTTTGAAGCCGAAGATGCACCTGTCTTGTTCGAAACGAAAGGTTATGAGGGTGTGACTGGACAACATATCACCAAGAAAATCACACTCACTAACCGTGAATGGGTTGTCGACTTCAAGATAGACTCATGCATTTCGTTTAATGGTTACCTGGTGTTGGCCGGGATTGCCCTCGTGGGCACGACTATTTCACTGTTGCTTTCTTATATCGTTAAACTGCAAGTCCAAGAAAAAGTACGCCTGTATAAAATGATTGATGAAAGAACGGAAGAACTCCGTTTTCTTGCCAATCATGACAGCCTCACAGAGATTTATAATCGACGAGCCTTTAATAAGGTGCTCGATAAAGCAATACAAGGTGACAAGCCGTTTAGCTTGATTGGATTTGATGTCGATAAATTTAAAGGGATTAATGATCAATTTGGCCACCCGGCTGGTGATGCCTTACTGGTTCATGTAATTCAGTTGATTTCAGGCAGTTTGAAAGAGGGCGATCATGTCTTCCGTATGGGAGGAGATGAGTTTGGTATCATTTCGAGCGTCATTGAACACGACGCACTGGCTCGTTATTTAGAATGCATTTTAGATACGGTGAGCGAGTCTCACTGTGAGCATAAAGGTCAACTATTGAGTTGTACTCTAAGTATCGGTGCTACCATCCGCAGTAAAGAAGACATCGAAGAACTCCTTCAAAAAACCGATAGTATGCTTTACCTAAGTAAGTCAAATGGCCGAAATCGCGTTACAATTGCAGGCTAAATGAGCACTTGATGCAACTAGGGTCGAGTTCTGTATTGGGCTCATGTACAATTTGACAAAATTTTTGACGAGAGAATTAGGCGACGTATGAATCACAATCGAGTGGTATGTTTCGATTTGGAAATGTGCTGTTGGAGCGAAGACGGTGTGGGAACAACAGGCGAGATCATTGAAGTTGGTCTTGCTGAAATTGATCTAGCATCTGGCACTATCGTCAAGCGAGCACAATACTACGTTAAGCCAGAGAAAGATGAAGTCTCTCTGTTCTGCGCCGAGTTAACCGGTATTACACCCCGTAAAATCGAAAAGCAGGGGCGCCCATTAGAATCGGTTATCAAGTCGATGATTAAAAACTTCGGTGGTCCGAAAAAAATCTATGCAGCGTGGGGACGTGATGACCTTATCTTACACAAAGAGTGTATAGAGAAAGGCATTGAGCCTCCGTTCAGCGAGTTCTTGAATATCGCCACGCTTTATCGAGTTCAGAATCGATTGAAAGAAAAACGTATTGGTCACCGTGCTGCTCAAGAAGCGAAAAACATTGAGTGGGAAGGTCGTCAGCACTCTGGTTATGTTGACGCTTATAACTTGGCAAAGCTTGCGCTGACTATGTTGTAATCGTTTGTATTTCAGAGAGGCGCTTGGTTAAATACTGAAAGGTTAAACACTTAAAGTTAGCCTGAATCTTGTGAGTTATTAAAATGAAGAGCCACCTACTTATTAGGTGGTTTTTTTGTGCCTGTTATTTGAGGGTAATGACGATCCAAATTGAGGGCAATGACTATTCACGTTAAGGGCAATGACTATCCCAAGAAACCTAATTTCAACAAGTGGTTTATCAATAGTGAATGGCTACATCGCTTATTTTACGAGTGAATAATATTGGTTTGAAATTTAGCTTTTTAATTAATATTAAATCGCAGGTCTCGACCTTGATTGGGTAGGGCTAGGTGGTAGCGTTAGCTCACCCAAAACAAGGAGAATAGGATGAAGAACATTATTAAGTATGGATTGGCACTGGGGGCGCTAAGCGTAAGTGCGTTGGTTTCGGCACAACCCGTTGTATTGATAAATACCTTTTCAGTCGAGCCGGCCCATGAGGCCGCTACATTAACGTATTGGGAAAATGCGCGAGACGTATTGATGAAGCAACCCGGATACCTATCGACCAAACTGCACCGCTCTTTAAGCTCGGACGCGACATACCGCTTTATCAATGTCGCTGAATGGGAGAGTAAGAAGCAATTCCATGATGCAATACAAGTGATGAGAAAAGAGCTACCACCTTTAAAAATCGAAGGGGTTTCTGCTGACCCTAACTTGTATGAAATTATTCGCGACTAATCAGGAAACCACATAATGAAAACAACTCTAGGAACCTTTTTAGCTATTTTTAGCTTTCTACTTTCAGCGACTCTTTTTTCAACCCATGCCCATGCTGCGGCATACGGTGTGTCAGTCGCTTGGAAAACCGACGATGCTCAAGCGGTATTTGAGGCGATGCCTCATCAGAAAAAAGCATTTGCTAACTTAATTGACGCGGGCTTGGTACACGATATGTTCGTATCGGAAAGCTTTATCGGAGACAAGAAATTTCCGATGATTAAGTTTGTGATTGAAGCGGACAGTGAACAGCACGTTCGAGAGTTGATTGGTAACCTACCATTCCAATTTAAAGAGCTTGTCGAGGTGACTGAAATCAGAGACATCGGTAATAAGTGGTTAAACACTGACGTCGCTTTCAAAAACTACGCAGTCGAACTCGCTTGGACAGAGCCTGAGAATCAATTCATTGTCGATGAGATTATCAGCCAAGATTTACAAATGGTTGTCGATTGGAGCGCTCAAGGCGTGATTACTTCTGCTTACTTAAAACATCAAGAAATAGCTCAAGAGAAGCCAAACCAAAAAGCGATGATCAGACCCATTTACTCAATGGCAATATTGGCTAAAAACGAAGAACAAGCTCGCGGAGTTGCCAGTCAGTTGAATGCAGTAAAGTTAGGCTTCGCTGAAGTTATGATCAGTGAACTTGGATTCAAACTGGAACTATAATTTCGCTAGAACAGAATTGTGACCTCGTTTTCAGATTGCGTAACGACGAGGTCTTAATATAGGACCATGACAAGTTTAGAGTTAAACTTGGCTATGTTCATAGGTGAGTGAGTTTTCGTGACTGGCTCACCTTGTTGTTATTTTATCTTGTTACTTGCTGAGCTTATATTTGGCTTAATTATTGACTAAACTTATTACTCTTCTTTTCCATGTATGGTTTGCTATTAATTCGACCAAATAAACACCTTTTTGATGACCTTTTATTTATGAACGCCTCGCCGAAATGAACGCCAATAGCCCTGATAAGATCACCTTAGACGCTTCGGGTATCGAATTGAATAACAATACTCTCATTAATTCGAGCTCTAACAAGCAGGTCACCTTGTCTTCATCCGAAAGTTTGATCCTTGAACATTTGGTGATGAATAGCCCGAAAGCGATTGGCCGAGACTTCCTTCTTGAACATTGCTGGCCTGGGCGGGTGGTGACAGGAAGCTCGCTAAACGTAGCGATAAAGAACATTCGTACAGCGTTGAATGAACTGAACTGTGAGTGCAAAATTTTAACGGTTCAGAAGCAAGGGTACAGTTTTAGCAGACCTCAACAGCTTGGTGGTTATCTATCAACACCCATTTCTGCTATTCAAACTCAAGTAGCTCAAGTTAATGTTCCTAATGAAACCGTTGAGCTAGAGGTTTTTAATACTGACAGTGATCGCAGTGATCGCAGTGATGACAGTAAAAGCGAGTCTGTATTACCCCAACAACGGGAACTTCATAAACAGCGAAGGGTTAAGAGTTTTCTCACTCGTCACCAATCTCGTATCGTAGGGATGGTCGTCAGCGCGCTTCTTCTCGTGCTGTTTTATCAGTTCGTTTTTTTTATGGATAAAACGAGCTATCGTGGCATGGATGTTTATCACGACAGTTTGAATTTTGATCAAGAATTATTAACCGAACTCAATACCGTCTCAGAACTCGGTGTTGATTCGCTTTATCTGCATCGCATCGGAGTTGGGTGCCAGAATATCCAAGCCGTCGCATTGATAAACGGGCGCTGGAAAGAGATGAGTCACCAGTTTAAATCTTTGTCTTGCGATGACGATAATGACGATGAGCGAGGGTGAGTGATATGAATCGTAAGTTTTGGATGCCTATCTTACTCACGTTTTTTGTGATTCTAAATGTAGGCTTAATTTCTGGGCTCGCAACCAAAAGTACTTATAAATTTTCCGCAGAATACCCGATGGTAGGCTGGGAAAAAATATCACTTCGATTGGAAAATGGTCGAGTCAAAATGCAGTACATTGGTTACGATATCGATGGGAATATCGCTCAAACTAAGCAGATGTTTGGCGTGTTCTTGCGCTGGGGGAATCATTACTACTTTTATCAATTGGATCAAGATCAGGCCCAAGATAAGCAGACATTCAATATCAAGCACTTATACATTCAACAAACACAAGGCAAGCGCAGTGTGTTGGTATCAAATCAGCGCGGCCTTTATGTCACTAAGAAGGGCACGCCGCTAGAGCTCAAAGGCATCATGCATGGCGACCGTTTACGTTGATCCAGTCACTTAACGTGAGTATCGAGCCTTTGGTTAGCTTTTACCGATGACGTTCAGCTTAGTTTTGATAAAGTCACTGTGGTCAACGTAGAGCAGTTCTGCGGTTTTACGGATCACTGAATCTTCAAGTGGGTCAATCTCTCCATCCGCATGCGCGACTTCCCACATAGCTTTGATTAATTCTATGCGAACCGGCTGCGAAAGCTCTCGCAGTTGAGAAGTGAAATCGTACAGAGAAACAGATTGTTCAACTTGAGGCTCAGCTTGTGTTAATAAAGCTTTTGATTCTTCTTCGGTTATGTTCAGTAAACGCTGAAGTAAGTGCAGTTTGGCTTGTTGCTCTGATTCGTTGATCGCGTGGTCTGCACCAGCGACTTCGCATAACAAGCTGGCGATGGCTAAGTTAGGTGAGGCAGTGGGCGTTTTGCCTAAATCAGAGCCGTCAACTAATTGTTTAAATAACGAGGTAAGTGAGTTAAACATAAGAGCATTCCAGTTATGGTGAATATTATTACTATTGGGCCTACGGAGTGTGATCGCAAGCGTCTTTACTTAAAACTGACATTACGAAGAGGTCAGCAATAAGGAACACGCCCTAGTAAGGTTCAGGAAAGCGGGTGGTTTTACCGTCACCGCTAAGTGTTGTGATCGACTGTGGTTTACCATCCTCATCTAGCCTTAATTCACCAATCGCACTTCGGTTTGAAAGGCGATAGAAGGTTTGATTGTCTGGGCTTCGCTTCTCGATCTTTAAGCGCTTTCGCTTGGTGAAATAGTTCAAAACTGAGCGAGGACTGTATAACAGGCGGTCCCACACATCACAGAATTTAAGCAGCGGCGCTGGGAATTGATTTTTAATGCCACTACAGGTGATTTGATAAATGTTCGGGCTATTTCGGCGGTATCTAAGCTTGATATCGTAAGCAAAGGAGTAGTGAACATCGCCCGAAAGCACCACGAAATTGGTCGGTGTTTTGGTATGGGTAAAGATACTGATCAGCGTATTGGCACTGCCCGGATGTGCCATCCAGTTTTCAGCGTCAATCACCAATGGCTTACCAATTGTAGTCGCCATCTTTTGCAATGTTTCAATAAACTTCACGCCAAACATCGGTGCAGCTGAAACGATCACGACTTTATCTTGATGCATCAATTGATGTTGAAATTCAATCAAGGCCTCCCAGTCCATCAAACCTGAAGGTTTATTCATACGAGATTCCGAACGCCAGCGACGGGTTCGGGTATCCAACACAATGACTTTGGGTGAAGTATCTATTGTGTAATGCCACTCCTCAAAGCGACTCAACATCTCAATGAAGGCTCGATGCTTGTTTGGCTCGATGTCGCTAACAGAGTGAGTAGTCGCGGCATCGCCGGTTTCACTGTTCGTTTGTTTAAGGTTGTCCGTTTGTTCAACGTCATGCGTTTGTTTAAGAACGCGCGCTTGATCGACAAAAAGCTGTTTTGCTTGCTCGATGAATGTCTCGTCGAAGCTCTCCGGTTTATTACCCCAGCCCTGACACATCCAGTAGGCCGCAAGGCCGTTACCAATGACTTGAGTTGCGAACTGGTTTTGGTCTACGGCATGTTCCCAACCCACGGTAAGGTTCCAATCATCGGTCACATCGTGATCATCAAAGATCATGTACGTAGGGATATGTGCGAACAGACGTTGTACTTGCGGTAAGCCAGCAATGAAATCAGCCATGATGACGCTTTCATCACGCCACTGTTGCTGCTCAGTCGGTGTTAATTGGCGTCCACCTTGAGTGAAGTTATTCTCAATTAAGCGCTCTCGATTGACACACTGCCACAGTGTCGGCGACCAAACTAACAGGTACATCGCGATAAACTCAGACAGCGTGACCAAGTGGTTTTCACAATCGGTAGAGCTAAAAATCGGTACGCCACGATTCGGGAAGAACTTATCGAGCATGGATTCTGAAGTGGTGTGGTGTGGCAAGTACTGATCACGTTGATATAAGTGATATTCGCTCTCAAATAAGGCGTCACTGCTGTTGATTCGGTTAACTTGCGAGTCAGTCGGTAAGCTCTCTCCCACTAGGCCAAGCAATTGAATCACTTGCTGAATAGCATCAAGTGTTGGACCTGCCACATGGTCAGCGTAGATCTGATCGCCGCTCATCATCAGCATATCGGGTCTTTCAGCGACGGTTTGATCGGCCATCTTGTTATCTGCTGCGACGAGGCTGTCTTTGCTTGGATGATGTGGATTACGGCAAGAGCCATGAAGAATGTAATCAGCCGAGGTAGATATCTTAAACTCAACGCGAGATTTACCGTTGTAAACAAGGTGAGGTGCGAGCTCTTTTAATGAGCCTGACTCTGTGTGAACGTCATACTCTAGAGGTGTATTCGTCGGGAACTCACCTTGTAAGCGGATGAGCGTTACCCACGCATGTGTACCGATTTGAATCGAATCATGATCTTCAAGCGATGAGGTATAAAACGGCTGGTCTTGTGCTGCTTCAGAATCGTCTATTTCTTGAGTATGAAGTTCGGCTCTGCCTGTCAGAGGCGAGCTGGTGGCTAACCAAAGTACGACTTCAGTTGCAGTCGTTTTTCTTAAAATGGGTCCGGCGAGTAACAGGGGAAGAGATGATGTCGTAGAGGGTTTCAATACGGTACCTAAAATCGTTGGTGGCTAGTCGTCGTGGTGTTGTTTTGTTTCGAGCTTGTTCGTTTCAGGCTCTGTTATGTCAGGCGCGATCATTTCAGACTCAGGTGTTTCAGAACCATCTGCTTCAAGGAGTTCGATAACTTCCGAGCTAGAAAGTTCATGGCCCATTAGAAATATTGCCAATAGGGCATCGGCTTTGGTCTTAGTATCGGATGTGTCGTCTAACACTTGCTCCAGTTTTTCACGAATCATAGCAATTTCGTGTTCAACAAAACCACGGCCTTCTTCATCCCCTTGATTGTCTTCAGGGGCATTATCGAACTCAAGAAATAGCATGTCGCCGTCTAGGTTGGTATTCACCAAACGCTCGGGCAACCATGCCTCACCAATAACAATATCCGGATCGGAATCTTTGGGTAAGTGATCTATAATGTTTTGTAATTCGGAGACTTTCACAATGCTTTCATTTAACCGAGAATATTCTACATTGTAACGGTCAATGCCGCTCAAACCTAAAATTAGTTAGCCGTTATGGCTAATAAATGTCTATTCAGTAACACAAAATTTATTACAAAGAGTAATTACATAAGAATGAAGCTCAAATATTTACCGACTCTCGCTTCGTCGGGCGTTGTTTTCGTCAGTAGCGTTTTCCTAAGTGCGAATGCGTGGGCCGCTGAAGAGCAAGAGTGGGGCATCGCTGCAATGTTTCGTACGGCAAGTATTCCTTACGACACGTCAGGTGGCGACCAAACGGTTAGCTCTTTTGTTCCAATGCTATTTTTCAAGAACGACTATGTGTTCATTGATGGAACTGAGATGGGTGCTTACCTTTATCAACCCGATGACGAGAAATGGTCTCTTAATGCTATCTCTCGCATGCGCTTTATTGATATCCCTGCTTCTGAGCAGAATGAAATTGAAGGTGATACGGCGGACTTTGGTGCTCAACTGACTTACCAACTTGATGGGCCTTGGTCTGTCGAAACGGAGTTAATGAGCGACAGTGAATTCAATTTTCACGGTAACTTACGTGCGAAAGCTAAGTATGAAACCGGAGACTGGGAGTTCACTCCGCGTGCGACACTGCGCTACAAAAGTGCGGATTTCAACAGCGAGTATTACTCAGCAGCAAATGAAACCATCGGCGCAGGTGTGGACCTGAATGTCGGTGTAGAAGCGCGTTACCATGTGGTTTCGAACTTATACTTATTGGGTTCAACCAGTGTGACTCGACTGGATGACAACGCTTACGATTCGTCGATTGTTGAAGACCGTTATCAAGGCGAACTTTACCTTGGTTTTGGCTTTTTCAATGATAAAACCAAAGCGCCAAAACCTAAGCTGAGCAATGCGCCGTATTTACGTGTTGCACACGGCTGGGCGACGCCATCGAATATTGGCGACATCATGAAATTCAACAGGGAGAAAGACGAATACAACAACCAGTTGACCTCCTTCTTCTATGGCCACCCGTTAACCGATGAGATCTTCGGTTTCCCATTGGACATCTACTTAACACCGGGTATCGCGCATCACTGGAATTCAGAGGTTCAGTCAAGCAGCACTGAATACATTGTCGCTATCAAAGCGTATTACACTTTCGACTGGCCGACACAATGGCGTGTTGGTGTGGCAGAAGGTATGTCTTACATCGATTCGCTGACTTACATCGAAGCGAAAGAGATGAAAGAGAAGGGTTATAACGGGAGCCACTTGCTTAATTATCTCGACTTTTCGGTCGATGTAAACGTAGGCGATTTGGTGGGTAAGAATGACCTGAACAACTTATGGTTCGGCTATTCGTTGCATCACCGTTCTGCTATTTTTGAAAACGCCTCTCAGTTTGGTCGAATCAAAGGCGGCAGTAACTACAACACGGTTTATCTACAGTACGAGTTTTAAGCGCGTTTTTTAGCAGGCAGTTTATAACAGGCGTTTTTAGCGTTTAGTTTTTAACTGTGATTTTTGAAACATTCGGTTTGCGTTCGTCACGCTTCCATCGCTTTTACTAACGTGAGAGTGACTAATCAGCCTGATAGCAAAAGGTTTTCCCTTTGTTGTCAGGCTTTTTTGTTTGAGACTTGTGATATAATCGCGCGAGTTTAATAAGTACAAGAATAGGACACGCTTTGACTTCGTCTCCGGAAAAAGCAGATAACAACAAGAATGCAGCACAGCCAAGTTCTTCACAGAGCAAAGCGAAATCAAATAAGCCTGCATCGAACCGACCTGCTAAACAATTAAATGCTGAACAATCAAATACCAAAAAAGCTGAACAATCAGCGACAAAGACAAAATCATCTCAGAATAGCCCAGTATCTCTTCGTAAAGCGCTCCACGAATGTATGATGCGCGATCGCTTCCGCTTGAGTAAGCGAATTACTGGCGCGAGTAAAATCAAGAACGAACAATCTAAGCACGCTGTCTTCGATGAGATTGCGTTAGATATTGCCAAGTCAATGATGACGGCAACTCAGCGTGCTGCGCAGAAACCAACCATCGAATACCCAGAGATTCTCCCAGTAAGCCAAAAGCGCGATGATATTGCGAAAGCCATTGCTGAAAACCAAGTAGTTATCGTGGCGGGTGAAACGGGGTCGGGTAAAACTACTCAGTTACCCAAGATCTGTTCTGAGCTTGGCCGAGGTCGTTTTGGCCTAATTGGTCATACTCAGCCTCGTCGTCTTGCGGCGCGTTCGGTTGCAAACCGTATTGCGGAAGAGATGGAAACGCAGTTGGGTGAATTCGTTGGTTACAAGGTTCGATTCAACGACCAAATTTCTGAAAACACCCAAATCAAATTGATGACCGACGGTATTCTACTGGCGGAAATTCAACACGACCGTTTCTTAAGCCAGTACGACACCATCATTATCGATGAAGCGCACGAACGTAGCCTGAACATCGACTTCATCATGGGTTACTTGAGAGAGCTTCTACCAAAGCGTCCTGACTTGAAAGTGATTATCACGTCGGCGACTATCGATCCTGAGCGTTTCTCGAAGCACTTTAACAACGCACCGATCATTGAAGTGTCAGGCCGTACTTACCCAGTAGATACGCGTTACCGCCCATTAGGTGGTGATGACAGTGATTCAGACCGCGATCAAATCGAAGGTATCTTTGAAGCCGTTGATGAGCTGTGTGATGAAGGCCAAGGCGATATCTTGATCTTCATGAACGGTGAGCGTGAGATTCGTGATACCGCGGACTCTTTAAGTAAACGTAACTTGCGTGATACCGAAATTGTTCCGCTTTACGCACGCCTTTCTGCGGGTGAACAGAACCGTATCTTCCAGTCTCATACTGGTCGACGCATTGTTCTGGCGACCAACGTGGCAGAAACCTCGTTAACCGTTCCGGGTATTAAGTATGTCATCGACCCGGGTACGGCGCGTATTAGCCGTTACAGCTACCGTACTAAAGTACAACGCCTACCGATTGAGCCAGTGTCTCAAGCGAGTGCTAACCAGCGTAAAGGTCGTTGTGGTCGTGTTGCTGAAGGTATCTGTATTCGCCTGTACTCTGAGGAAGATTTTGAATCACGCCCAGAGTTTACTGACCCTGAGATTCTTCGTACTAACCTAGCATCGGTTATCCTTCAGATGACAGCGTTAGGCCTAGGCGACATTCAAGCATTCCCATTTGTTGAAGCGCCCGATAAGCGCAATATTCAAGATGGTGTAAGGCTACTTGAAGAGTTGGGTGCGATTGCGACAGTTGAACCGTCAGCGAACAAAAACAAGAACCATGGCGACGATAAGAAGAAGCTAACGGCAATTGGTCGTAAGCTCGCTAAGCTGCCGATTGATCCACGTTTAGCGCGTATGGTGATTGAAGCGCCAAGCAACCGCTGTTTGCACGAAGTAATGGTGATTGCCTCTGCATTGTCGATTCAAGACCCGCGTGAGCGTCCATCAGACAAGCAACAATCATCTGACGATAAGCACAAGCGCTTCTTCGATAAAGAGTCAGATTTCATCACGTTTGTGAACCTTTGGGATTACGTTAAGCAGCAACAAAAAGCGCTGTCGAGTAACCAGTTCCGCAAACAGTGTAAGCAAGATTACCTGAACTATTTACGTATCCGTGAATGGCAAGATGTGTACTTCCAAATTCACCAAGCGATGCGTGAATTAGATACCAAGCTGAATACAGAGCCGGGCAGCTACGATGGCATTCACATGTCACTGCTATCAGGTTTGCTTTCGCACATCGGTATGAAAGACCAAGAGAAGAATGAATATCAAGGTGCTCGTAACGCACGCTTCCATATCTTCCCTGCGTCTGGCTTATTTAAGAAACAGCCTAAGTGGATCATGTCTGCTGAGCTTGTGGAGACCTCAAAACTTTGGGGCCGTGTTATCGCCAAAATTCAGCCTGAATGGATTGAGCCATTAGCGAAACACTTGATTAAGCGTAGCTACAGCGAACCACATTGGTCGAAGAAACAAGCGGCGGTAATGGCTCACGAAAAAGTGATGCTTTACGGAATCCCAATCATTCCGAAACGTTTGGTTAATTACGGTGCCATTGATGCCACTGTCAGCCGTGAGTTGTTTGTACGCAGCGCATTGGTAGAGGGAGAGTGGGAAACCAAACATGCCTTCTTCAAACAGAACCGCAAGCTACTGCAAGAAGTAGAAGAGCTAGAACATAAGTCTCGCCGTCGTGACATCTTGATCGACGATGATGAACTGTTCGACTTTTATGACCAGCGTGTGGGTGAAGAGGCAGTTTCAGGCCGTCACTTCGATACATGGTGGAAGAAGACCAGCCAGAAAACACCGGAGCTGCTTAACTTTGAAAAGTCGATGCTGTTCAGAGGTGATGCTAGCCACGTTACTGATTTGGATTATCCGAACTTCTGGCACCAAAACGGTATCAAGCTGAAGCTGAGCTACCAATTTGAGCCGGGCGATGACAACGATGGTGTAACGGTCCACATTCCGCTGCCTATCTTGAACCAAATCGACCAGAACGGTTTTGATTGGCAGATCCCAGGCCTACGTCAGGAACTGGTGATTAGCCTAATTAAGTCGTTACCAAAAACGCTACGCCGTAACTTTGTGCCTGCACCAAACTACGCTGATGCGTTCTTGGCTCGTGTTACGCCGCTTGAAGCTCCATTATTGGATTCGCTTGAGAAAGAGCTGCGCCGCATGACCGGTGTGGAAGTGGTACGTGATGACTGGAAGTTAGACCAGATTCCAGAGCACTTAAAGGTAACATTCCGTGCTGTGGATCATCGCAAGCGCAAACTGAAAGAGCAGAAAGACCTGCATGAGTTGAAAGAGAGCCTGAAAGACAAGGTTCAAGAAACACTTTCTAAAGTGGCAGACGATGACATCGAGCAGCAAAACCTGCATACGTGGAGCTTTGGTGAGTTACCAAAAGTCTACCAACAGAAACGTGGTGGCTATGATGTTAAAGCCTTCCCAGCACTGGTGGACACCAAAGACAGCGTAGAGATCAAATTGTTCGAAACCGAGCAAGAGCAGATCACTGCAATGAAATCGGGTCAGCGTCGTTTAATTCTGTTGAACGTACCATCGCCGATCAAATACTTGCACTCGAATTTACCGAACAAATCTAAGCTCGGTTTGTACTTCAACCCATACGGACAGGTGCTCGATCTTATCGATGACTGTATCGCTTGTGGTATTGATAAGCTGATTGAGCAGAAGGGCGGCATAGTTTGGGAGCCAGAGCAGTTTGAAGCTCTAAAAGAACACGTACGTGCAGAGTTGGATGACACAGTTGTTGAGATTGCTCAACAGGTTGAAACCATCTTAACCACGGCATTCGCCATCAGTAAGAAGCTGAAAGGGCGTGTCGATCTTTCAATGGCATTTGCGCTTTCAGACATTAAAGCTCAAATAGAAGGTTTGATTTTTAAGGGGTTTGCCACAGAATGCGGCTGGAAACGCTTGCCGGATATTCTACGCTATATGAAAGCGATAGAGCGCCGAATGGAAAAACTGCCGATTGATCCGAATAAAGATCGCCTTCATATGATCAAAGTGGACTCTGTAATGAATGATTACAAAGAGCTGCTGAATAAAATTCCAAAAGGGATCGCGGTTCCAGAAAATGTAAAAGAGGTGCGTTGGATGATAGAAGAGCTTCGTGTAAGCTTCTTCGCACAGCAACTCGGTACACCTTACCCAGTATCAGATAAGCGTGTTAAAAACGCGATTGATGCTTGCTAAACGAATAAAGCTAGACGCAGTGGCAAGGTTTGGGTATAAATCTTGCTTATTGCATTACTAATTGAATAGTTATTACATACAGGGCGACTTGGTGGCAATTCATTACCACGCAAGGCCTGCCAACAGGACGAAAAAGGTCGAATATGAAAAAAACGTTATTGGCTCTAGCACTGCTAGGTGCATCTTCAACAGCGATGGCTGATTCTTGGTTGTACGGCGGCGCAATGGGTGGTCAAAACTCATTAGGTAATCAAGAAGAGACAGCGATGGGTATCCACGTGGGTACGGGCATCCTTCCATTTATTGGTGTTGAAGCGGGTTACTGGGATCTAGGTTCTTTCGACAGTGTTAAATACGGCAACCAAACACTGACTAAACTAGACGCAAGCACAACTTACCTAGCAATCAAACCAAGCATCGACTTTGGTCCTCTTCACGTATACGCGAAGGGTGGTCTTCACTCTTACGAGCTTAAAGCGAACGGCTTCAAGCAAGACGAAGTTGATATCATGTACGGTGTAGGCGCAGAATACTTCATCTTTGGCCCACTATCTGTAGGCGCTAGCTACCAAAACTTCAACATGAAAGATGACGACTCAGGCGTTTTCTCTCTAAACGCAACTATCCACCTACTGTAATTAATCAGTAAGGCGATCGTAAATAGCGGTCGGATAATTGTTTGATGGGTTTATAATACCAATCGTAGTAAATAACTGTTCATCCTAGCTAGTTAAAACGCTCGATAACTTCGTTAGAAATTTTGATTGTAGAATAACTACTTATCAAAAATTGCTGCCTTGTTCTCAAGCCTTTTTCCGGCGCTATTTATGATCATTTACTTACTGTGATTGGTATAAAAACTCATAAAAAATGCCAGCTTGATAGCTGGCATTTTTGTATCTATTGACTGGGTAATCTTGACGGTATTTTCTGACCGTAGACCGTAGACCGTAGACCGTAGACCGTAGACCGTAGACCGTAGACCGTAGAAGGCTACTTTTTACTGTTTAGAATTTTCTGAATTCTTGGGTTAATCGCTTTGCCGTGTTGGCTTTCGTACTCTTCACGTTTTAAATCGTTCAGGTTCTTTACGGAGTTAGCAGCAAGAAGGAACTGCGGTAATTCAGTTTCTAGCATGCCTTTCTCATCTAAACGTTTTGCTTCCAAATAGTACTTCTTAAACAGGCCATCAAGCTTGTTTTCAGCGGTGCGTTTCAAGTCGTACAGCTTGTTTTGGATAAGCCATTTTTCAATGTTGTTAACAGCTGTGCGTGACAACACGCGAATGCGGCTATCAAGCAGCTCTTCTTCTGTTAATGAATCCTTTAGAATCCAAAGCTCACCCATTTGCGGCGGCCAACTGTTGCCAAGTTGAATACGTTCATGACAGTGCATTAGCACGCGATTAAGGCCGTCTGAGTCTACAGAGTGCGCAAACTCAAGAAACTTTCCGCTTGGCTCACTACCGTATTGGTATTCCCACTGAGTTTCGTACACGCTCAAAAAAGAACCGAAAACATGGATACACCAATCTGTCAGCTCCAACTCAGCGGGATCTTGGTCAACAACAGGCACTTGTTGAGACGAACCCGTGCTAGCAGCATTGGGTGTCGCTACTTCAGTGCTCTGTGCTTCAATAACCTCAGGTACTACAGAGCCTGTAGAGTCAGGAACAACAGGTGAAGCTGGCTCAGAAGGTTGGCTTTTTGCCTTTTTGAATGAGCTGCTGCCTGAAGCGTTCAGATGGGCTAAGCTTTTGTCTATACCCATTTCCTTGAGCTTGTCCTGCATTTCCTGAATATTGAGAGGTCTTCTGCTGTTGTTGTCTTTCATTTTGCTTCTCGTTAACTAGCCAGTACTGCAGCTTGGATTCAATCCGAGATAGTGGCATTAATTCATTGGCTTTGGCTTTATACCAGAGGACAAATTTCTTCCATACTAAACTATGGTCACCGGTCAAACCGGAGAATTTAAACGCACGTTCTGCCCATGATGGTATCTCTTCTTCGTTGAGATCATGAGTAGATACGGTGTTGCTGTTCATTGAGCCTCGGCCTTGTGGGCGAGGGGCATGCTGCATGTGTTGCATCGGTGCCGGAGCAGGCTGAAACTTGGGTGCAGGTGCAGGTGCAGGTGCAGGTGCAGGTGCAGGTGCAGGTGCCGTAGAGTAGACAGGAATACTGTTGGTCGGTTGAACCTCAACGTGCGCCGTAGCTTGCTCTTGCTCAATGAGCATTTTGAAAACGTGAATCTCTTTTTGATCTCGATAATCTACTTTTATCTTATCGAGAAAACCTTGGTCGACTAAACACTTAAGGCAGTCGGCTAAACCAAACGTAGAGAGAGCACAAAGTTGACCTGCTGTTTGTAAGCACACATTGGTGTAGCCGAATTCGTCAGCACCGTCTGCAAGCATCAATAAAACAAGCTTTTCTGCTGGGCTAGAAGTATTCACTTGCCAAGCTAAATAAGAATATTTGGCGCTCAATATCGTGTTCTCAAAAAAGGTAAGTCGTTGTCACTATTGTAAGTCACCCCTTACCTAATTTATAGCAACTTAGTAGAAAACGGCATTAGTAAGCCAAATATTAACCATAAGGAGAGGTCTGCACCAAAAAGTGAACCTGAACTCACTCATTCTCGTGGTTTACGTACCCCTCCATTCGGCTCGAATAGCTGACTGTCCTAAACCATCATGCTCTATTTAGATGAAGACAGCGTAATGGGCTTGTATTGGTTTCGCCAAACTAAGGCGCTTCTTCCTGTGTTGGTTAGTGATGTTGCGTTGGTTAGTGATGTTGCGTTGGTTAGTGATGCTGTGTCGGTTATTGATCTTATGTTGGTTACTGATGCTATGCCAGTTAATGACGGCAGGCTGGTGAGTAACGCGATGTGATTATTGATGGTTTTCTCATCTATTCATAAAGTGAATTTAATTTTATGAAACACCTTGATATGATCAATATTTGCGCTATTATGACGATAAGTCAGAAATGACGAAGCGTCACAAAATGGTTAACTACATGAATTTACTATTCGTGTTAATATATTGGATAGGAGCGTTTTAAATACTGGCGAAGCTTAGATGATAGCTAAGCTCAAATACGGACTGAGAAATTATGTTTGGCTTTGGTTGTAAAGGCGATAAACAAGGTATCTTTGGTTGCAAAGGCGTGTTGTCTAAAAAGCAGCAGTCTATAGCAGACCGAGAAGTAGAATTGATGTTGTTAGCAAAAGATCTGGTTCGAGAACAAGGGTTCGGAAACCTCACGATGGATAGGCTAACGGCAGCAAGTTCTTATTCTAAAGGTACGATATACAATCACTTTTGCAGCAAAGAAGACGTGGTTTTAGCCTTGTGTATTCACTCTTTAAAGACCGAGGCATTGATGTTTGCTCGTTCTGGAGAGTTTGAAGGCAACACACGTGAAAAGATTGTCGCACTGCACGTTGCTTACCGAATCTATGCTCGCATGGAACCGGTACTATCAACCTGTGCTATCATGGCGAAAAGCCCGTGGGTACTAGAGAAAGCGTCTAGTGCACGTGTAACCGAGATGAATGAACTGGAAGAGTTGGTGATTGAACAAGCCGATTCAATGGTAAACCGAGCAGTAGAAGCCGGTGACCTTAAGTTCTCTTCTGGTGTGGGTTCAGATGCCATCGTGTTTGCAAACTGGTCAATCGCATTTGGTTCAAATGCCTTGTCGCAGAACGCATCAAACAGTCATTGTATCAAGCGGTTACAAGACCCGTATTCAGTATTACATAACGCGAACATGCTTCTAGACGGCCTAAATTGGCAGCCCCTTTCTAGTGATTGGGATTACCGCAAAACTTGGCGTCGTGTAGAGCAAGAACTGTTCAGTGAAGAAGTCGCTTACTTAGAATCAGTAGGTCGATAAGCTTCCATTAAGCCCACTCATGTGGGTTTATTAATAACCATTAGTGACGATTCGTCATAAACTTAAGTATAGCCTAACGTGGTTTTGGTTTTCTTGAGTGTATGACTAAGAATTGTGTCTTTTGTCAGCTTCGGCTGGCTTTTTAAGACACAACTATGACGAATCGTCACAAATGGAGACTGTGATGGAACATGACAGCCAGAAGCCCGCTTTCGATCACCAAAATCGAGATAACCGTAATGTCGATAGCGTAAACGGGGATCTAAATAACAGTTGGCACTCAATACCGACTAAGCGTTCGTTTATCGTTCTGCTGGTGGTTTTTTCAATCATCATGCTTTCTGCTTTTGGTGCGAAGAACCTCTACTTTAGAGGGGACTACAACATCTTCTTCGAAGGCACCAACAAACAGTTGATGGCGTTCGACGAAATCCAAACTACCTTTGCGAAAACCGACAACCTCGCGATTGTCGTCGCGCCTGAAGGCGGCAATGTCTTCACCCCAGAAACCCTCACCTTAATTCAAAACCTCACGGTTGACGCGTGGCAGATCCCGTACTCAAGCCGTGTCGATTCGCTGGCCAATTATCAGCATACCGAAGCGGTTGAAGATGACCTGTTAGTTGAAGACTTGCTGTACGAAGAATATGCGCACACACCAGAGCGAATCGCCAAAGTAAAACAGATCGCGCTCAACGAACCTCTGCTTAAAAACGCATTGGTGTCAGCCTCTGGTGACGTGACCATTGTTAATGTCACCGTGCAATTACCTGAAGTGGATAAAACCGCCGAAGTGCAAGAAGTGATCGCGGCCATCAATACTATGATCACCAAGTACCAAGCCGATTACCCGAATGTCGAATTCCATAAAGCGGGCATCATTGCCATGAACAACGCGTTTATGATGTCGGCTCAAGAAGACAGCTCGACGCTCGTGCCGTTAATGCTGTTGGTGGTATTGGTGTTCCTGACCTTTATGTTGCGCTCGTTCTTTAGCGTGGTGGCTACCTTAGTTGTGATTATCTCTTCGATTGTCGCGACCATGGGTTTGTCTGGCTGGGCAGGGATGTTCCTCAGCACCGCGACTGTTAACGTTCCAACCTTGGTATTAACCCTTGCAGTTGCCGATTGTGTTCACGTGATTGTGACCATGAGACAAGCCATGCAGCGCGGAATGGAGAAAGCACAAGCCATTCAATACAGCATCAAGCTTAATGCGATGCCAATCTTAATTACTTCTGTCACCACCGCGATTGGTTTCTTGATGATGAACATGTCGGATTCTCCCGTATTGAGAGACTTCGGTAACTTGTCGGCATTGGGCGTGATCATCGCATGTTTCCTATCTGTGACTATGCTTCCTGCGCTGTTAAAGCTCTTGCCAGTGAAGACCTTGCCAGCGAATGAAGCAGCACAAAACAAAGTGACTTTCATGGATAAGCTCGGTGATTTTGTCGTAACCAACCGTAAAGCACTGCTGCCGATTTCTACCTTAGTGATTGTTGGCGCTGCCGCGTTAATTCCACTCAACAAAGTGAATGATGAATCGGTGAAGTATTTCGATACCTCAAGTGAGTTCAGACAAGCCGCCGATTTCATGGAAGAGACCGTAAGCGGCATGACCACCATCAGCATCGCAGTCAAAACCAACGAATCTCAAGCGATTGCTGATCCTGTGTTCTTACAAGCGATTGGCGACTTTACTGAGTGGCTACGCGTTCAACCAGAAACCGACCATGTGGCCACGCTTTCCGATGTTTACATGCGTTTGAACAAGAACATGCACGGCGATGACGACAGCTATTATCAATTGCCGCTTAACCGAGAGTTAGCAGCGCAATACCTACTGCTTTACGAGATGTCTCTGCCTTATGGTTTGGACTTGAACAACCAAATCAATGTCGATAAATCATCGATCAAAATGGTGCTGACGGTGGACAACTTAGGCAGTGTGGAATTGGTTGAACTCGAAGAGCGCATCTACTCATGGTTTGCCGCTAATGCACCTCAGTATGAAGTGGTCGCATCGAGCCCATCACTGATGTTTGCTCACATCGGCGAAACCAATATGGTGAGCATGCTATCAACTCTGCCTATTACCTTGGTGCTTATCTCTGGCTTGATGATTTTTGCATTGCGCTCGGTTCGCTTGGGCATTATCAGCCTAGTGCCAAACATTGCCCCGGCGATTATCGGCTTTGGTTTGTGGGCGCTTATCTCTGGTGAAATCAACTTGGGTTTGTCAGTCGTGGTTACGCTCACACTGGGTATCGTTGTTGATGATGCAGTGCACTTCTTGAGTAAATACCAACGAGCACGATTAGAAGGGAAATCAGCGGAGGAAGCCGTTCGTTACGCGTTCCACACAGTTGGCCGCGCACTGTGGATCACGACTGTCGTGCTTGTGGCTGGTTTCTCTGTACTGGCGATGTCGAGCTTCAGACTCAATTCCGATATGGGCTTACTCAGCGCGATTGTGATTTTCATTGCGTTGGTAGTCGACTTCATCTTGCTACCGAGCTTGCTGATGATTTTCGACAAACAGACCCACTATGCAGATAAACCTCAGCACGAATCAAAGCCTGACACCAAGCCACAGCCTAGCTCGACTGGCGAACTGTCTGCTTCAACCAAATAAGGAATCGTCAGCCTGCTGCGGTGGGCTGACTCAAGGAGAAATTTATGAAAAGCGTTAAACGAACATTCGTTACTACATTATTCACACTGAGCACGTTGGCAGCTTTCCCAGCATTAGCAGACCCTGCGAAAGGCTTAGAGATTGCCGAGCAACGCAAAGCCGTCGATATGGGGTGGGGCGATTCTGTTGCGACCATGGAAATGCTACTTCGCAACAAACAAGGCGAAAGCAGCTCGCGTCTAATGCGATTGAAGTCATTAGAAGTCGATGACGATGGTGACAAAGGACTGACTATTTTTGATGAGCCACGTGACGTAAAAGGCACGGCTTTCTTAAACCATTCACACATCTCTAAATCGGATGACCAATGGTTGTATTTACCTGCTCTGAAACGTGTAAAACGCATCTCTTCACGCAACAAATCGGGCCCGTTTATGGGCAGTGAATTTGCTTACGAAGACTTAAGCTCGTTTGAGTTAGAAAAGTACACCTTCAACTACATTGAAGACGCCAAAATTGAAGGTGTTGATACCTTTGTTTTAGAGCAGGTTCCGACCGACAAAAACTCTGGCTACACCATGCAGAAAGTATGGCTAGACCAACAATATTACCGCCCCGTTCAAGTGGAGTTTTACGACCGTAAAGGCGCATTGTTGAAAACCCTCTCGTTCCAAGACTACAAACAATACCTAAACCAATACTGGCGCGCGCACACCATGTCGATGCAAAACCATCAAACAGGCAAAAGCACCGTTTTAACCACGACAGATTTAGCGTTCCAAACCGGTCTTAAGGACAAAGATTTCCAGAAAAACACACTGAAACGTGCAAAGTAAGGCAAGAATATGAAAAGGATTGTGTTAACAGGAACGCAGTTATCTTTAACCTTGGCAGCGACCGTTGGACTCATGCAGGTGTCGTTGCCATGTGTGGCGGCTGGAATTAGCTCTGAGTTCGTAGAACAGATCACCCCACAGCTCGCAGGGCAGATTAACCTCGAACACAGGCAGTTCTTTAGTGACGGTTTGCAAGGGCAAGATAAAGGACAAAGCTCACTGGTGTTGCAACCAGAGTTTTACTGGGAGCAAGAGGAGGGCAACGGCAGCTTTACCTTCACGCCGTTTTACCGCCTAGACAGCGAAGACGATGAGCGAACCCATGGCGACGTTCGTGAAGCTCTGTATCTCAATTATTGGGACGATTACGAATTGCGAGCCGGTGTCGGCAAGGTGTTTTGGGGTGTAACCGAATCGGCGCACTTGGTGGATGTGGTAAACCAAACCGATGCCATTGAATCGGTCGATGGTGAATCTAAGTTGGGTCAGCCTATGGTGCACTTTACCTCAATCAAAGACTGGGGAACCATTGATGCCATGTTACTGCCGTATTTTCGTGAGCGTACCTTTGCAGGGGAAGACGGTCGATTAAGGTCGACTGTACCTGTATCGGACGATGCGCTTTACGAATCTTCGAGAGAAGAAAAGCACGTTGATGTAGCGCTGCGCTATAGCCAAATGTACGGCGATTGGGATGTCGGTTTAAGCTATTTAGGCGGCACAAATCGCGACCCTTATTATCGTGTAGAAGGCAATCAGCTAAAGCCGTATTACGCGCAAATGCAGCACTTCGGACTCGATGTGCAAGGCATTATTGGTGACTGGTTATGGAAGCTGGAAAGCATTTATCGCGACAGCTACGACAACCACACCGGCGTAGCAACAGGCTTTGAATACACATGGGTTGGGGCGCTTGAATCGTATTGGGACATCGGCTTTATCGCTGAATACTTGTATGACAGCCGAGGCAATAACGCCCAAACCATCGGCCAAAACGATGTGTTCCTTGGGGCGCGTGTCGCCTTGAATGATGAAGACGGCACCGAAGTACTTACAGGCATTACTCAAGACTTAGACAACAGCGATGTCTACAGCGCCAAGTTGGAAGCCTCAAGCCGCATCAATAACAACCTCAAGTGGCGATTAAACGCTTGGTTGTTTGAGAATGAAACCCCAGAAGACTTACTGTTCTTCGCTCGTAAGGATGATTTTGTCGAAGTGGCGTTGGAGTATTACTTCTAAAGGCTCGATGTTTTAGCTCCCATTCTTTACGTTCAAATTAAGCTCTCTACGAATAAACCAAGGAGCGGTGGTCTTAAATCTCGCTTCTTGGTTTCTTATCTCAGTTCTACCTAGTTATCTCAATTGTACATTCTGATCTCAGTTCCAGCCTTCCTATCCAAATCCTGTGAACACCACCTCAACCTAGGTTCGGTGAATGTAATCAAACTGTCTCACTTGGTGACGTTTTTGTATCGGTTTCTCTTTGATTTCATCGATTTCAATGAAATTCTGTTTTCTAACGTTAAATTTGCCGTGTTTTTAGTCAATAACTTGTTCTTTTAGCGATTCAATTTGGCATTGGTAGCGTGTTTGATTACTATGTGTAGCTATCTAAAAAAACTAATCATCCGATACGGACACTACCAACTGGTAGATGAGGAAATGATGCAACATCTAGAAGAGATCATTGCTAATGCAACGACTGCTATTGATACAGCAGATTCGTTAGTCGCACTTGATGAAGTGCGAGTTCAGTATTTAGGTAAGAAGGGTGAACTCACTCTTCAACTACAAAGCCTAGGTAAACTTCCACCTGAAGAGCGTCGCACTGCTGGTCAAGAGATCAACAAAGCGAAAGGTGCTGTTCAACAAGCGATCGCAGCTCGCAAAGACGCACTACAACGTGCAGAGCTTGAGGCGAAACTAGCTGAAGAAACTATCGATGTGAGCCTACCAGGTCGTCGCATTGAGAACGGTGGTCTTCACCCAGTTACTCGTACAGTTGAGCGTATCGAACAGTTCTTTGGTGAGCTTGGCTTTAGCACTGAGTCTGGCCCTGAGATCGAAGATGCATTCCACAACTTTGATGCACTAAACATCGCAGACGATCACCCAGCTCGTACTGATCACGATACTTTCTTCTTCAACCCTGATCTAATGCTACGTACGCACACTTCTGGTGTTCAAATCCGTACGATGGAAAACGGCAAACCGCCTTTCCGTTTCATTGCTCCGGGTCGTGTTTACCGTAACGACTACGATCAAACTCACACGCCAATGTTCCACCAAGTGGAAGGTATGTTAGTTGATGAGAACGTAAACTTCGCACAACTTAAAGGCATTCTTAACGATTTCCTTTGTAACTTCTTTGAAGAAGAAGTTGAAGTGCGTTTCCGTCCTTCATTCTTCCCGTTCACAGAGCCTTCAGCTGAAGTTGACGTGAAACGTAAAGATGGCAAATGGCTAGAAGTTCTAGGCTGTGGCATGGTTCACCCTAACGTACTTCGCTCTGTTGGCATCGACCCTGAGAAATACTCTGGTTTTGCATTCGGTATGGGTGTAGAGCGTCTAACGATGCTTCGTTACGGCGTAAATGACCTTCGTGCGTTCTTCGAGAACGACCTTCGTTTCCTTAAACAATTCAAGTAATCCGGGGCAGTCAAAACTATGAAATTCAGTGAATCTTGGCTACGCGAGTGGGTTAAACCTGCAATTAACAGCGAAGAGCTAGCTCACCAAATCACTATGGCTGGTTTGGAAGTTGACGATGTAGAACCTGTTGCTGGTGAATTCACCGGCGTTAAAGTAGGTAAAGTGGTTGAGTGCGGTCAGCACCCAGACGCAGACAAACTACAAGTTACAAAAATTGATATCGGCGAAGAAGAGCTTTTAGACATCGTATGTGGTGCATCTAACTGTCGTCTTGGCCTAACTGTAGCAGTAGCAACAGTTGGCGCAGTACTTCCTGGTGACTTCAAAATCAAGAAAGCAAAACTACGTGGCGTTCCATCGCACGGCATGCTTTGTTCTTTCTCTGAGCTAGGTATCGACGTAGAGTCTGACGGCATCCTTGAGCTACCAGAAGGCACAACGCTAGGTATGGACGTACGTGAGCTTCTTGAGCTTAACGACGTAACTATCGACGTAGACCTAACAGCAAACCGCGCAGACTGCTTCAGCATCCGTGGCCTTGCTCGTGAAGTTGGCGTACTAAACCGCGCAGACGTTACAGAGCCAACAGTTGAAGCTGTTGCAACAAGCATTGAAGACACAGTATCTGTTGAAATCAAAGCAACTGATGCTTGTCCACGTTACCTTGGCCGTGTGGTTAAGAACGTAAACGTAAAAGCGGAATCTCCAATCTGGATGCAAGAAAAACTGCGCCGTTGTGGTATCCGTTCAATCGACCCAGTTGTAGACATCACAAACTACGTGATGCTAGAGCAAGGCCAACCAATGCACGCATTTGATCTAGCTAAGATCGAAGGCGGTATCGTGGTTCGTCTAGCAGAGCAGGGCGAAAAGCTAACACTTCTAGATGGCAACGAAGCTGAACTAAACAGCAACACACTTGTTATCGCTGACCAAAACAAAGCACTAGCAATCGCTGGCATCTTTGGCGGTCAAGATTCAGGTGTTACGACTGAAACGACAGACGTACTTCTTGAAGCAGCATTCTTCGCACCGGATCACATCCGTGGTCGCGCACGTGCTTACGGCCTTCACACTGATTCTTCTCTACGTTTCGAACGTGGTGTTGATTCAACACTTCAAGCAGCAGCAATGGAGCGTGCAACACAGCTTCTAGTTGAAATCTGTGGTGGTGAAGTTGCGCCAGTTAACGGCAGCGAATCTGAAGCTGATCTTCCTAAAGCAAACGTAGTTGCTCTACGTCGCGCTAAGCTAGACAGCCTACTAGGTCACGAAATCCCATCTACAGACGTAGTGGAAATTCTTACTCGCCTAGGTTGTGAAGTTGAAAGCACTGATGCTGGCTGGACGGCAACGTCTCCATCTTGGCGTTTTGATATCGCAATCGAGCAAGACCTAATTGAAGAAGTAGGTCGTATCTACGGTTACGATAACATTCCAAACCAAGCGCCTAAAGCGGCACTTAAAATGAATGACCACAAAGAAGCTAACCAACCGCTTAAGCGCGTTCGTGACCTTCTTGTAGACCGTGGCTACCACGAAGCAATCACATACAGCTTCGTAGAACCAGAACAGCAAAAACTTGTTGTACCTGGTGTTGAGCCGCTAATCCTGCCATTCCCAATCTCTGCGGACATGTCAGCAATGCGTCTTGGCCTAATCCAAGGTCTTCTAAACACAGTGGTTCACAACCAGAAGCGTCAACAGTCTCGCGTTCGTCTATTCGAATCAGGCCTACGTTTCATCCCTGAAGCAACGGCTGAAAACGGCATGCGCCAAGAAATGATGCTTGCGGGCGTTATCTCTGGTACTCGTGGTGAAGAGCACTGGGACATTGCAACTAACACTGTAGATTTCTTCGATCTTAAAGGTGACCTAGAAGCCGTTCTTGAGCTTTCTGCAAACGAAATCGCATACAGCTTCAAAGCAGCTAAGCACCCAGCACTTCACCCAGGTCAAACTGCGGCTATCGTAGTAGACGGCAAAGAAGTGGGTATCATTGGTACTGTTCACCCAGAACTAGAGCGTAAGTTTGGTCTTAACGGCCGTACTATCGTATTCGAAATTGAATGGGCAGCTATCAACACTCGCGTGCTTCCAGAAGCAGTAGCAGTATCTAAGTTCCCTGCAAACCGTCGTGATATCGCAGTAGTTGTTGACGAAGCAGTCGCTTCTGGCGACATCGTTGAAGCGTGTATCGCAGCGGGTGGCGAATTCCTAACAGGCGCTAAACTGTTCGACGTATACGTTGGTCAAGGCGTTGAAGAAGGTAAGAAGAGCCTAGCAATCGCACTTAGCCTACAGTCTGTAGAGCGCACACTTGAAGATGCAGACATCGCTGGTTCAGTAGATGCTATCGTAGCTTCAATCTCAGAGAAATTCGGCGCAGCACTTCGCGACTAATCTCTTCTGATAGATAGAAAAACCAAAGGCCTCGCAATTGCGAGGCCTTTTTGTTTTTTGTGCAAAGGAGTCGGGGCTAGCTCATTATTGGGCAAAAGTTTGTAACAATTTTTGAGTAACGTGGGTATTTCAGATAAGTTCAATTAAGACAATAACGGTGCATAAATTGCTCAACAGTACATGGTTAAAAGTCAAATCGTGACGTTATTTG
The DNA here is from genome assembly GCF_041439035.1 of Vibrio sp. 1F263. Lineage (NCBI taxonomy): Bacteria > Pseudomonadati > Pseudomonadota > Gammaproteobacteria > Vibrionales > Vibrionaceae > Vibrio > Vibrio sp. 1F263. Next base: position 134,177 of record NZ_JBGONI010000004.1, read on the forward strand.
ACTTAACCCTACTTTTTCAGAACTAAGAATCAACGAATATCAGTCGGAAATATGAGTATCGCATCCCAGTATTAGCTCCACTAAGTTGTCGACACTCACGCCCTCTATTGGTACCTCCAGTTTATCTTGACGATCTAAGATATAGGCAGGAACTGGCTTCGGAGTGGGGATTACCTCCTTAGGAAGGTGCGATAGCATATTCTCACTCTTTACCTTTAGGTTCTTATATCCCAAGTGATCTGCTAACTTGATGAATTCTTCTAGCATTGCTTCGTGCATCATCCACACGAACGCACGTTTGTGTTTCTGGCGAATGAGATTGAAGTTCTCCTCTGTTCCTACCTTTTCTGGGTCTATTTCTGCTTTATACGCATCAGGATCTTCCAACACGATCCGTTGCCGGTATATAACAAGCATCCTGCTATAATCTCTCACTACTGCGGTTAGGTCTTCTTCATTTGGAGGAGATTTCTCTGCTAGCCTTTCAGGATTCAAGCGTACTGGCATGAAGAACTGGAAATCGATACCAGATAGAAACAACATAGTGTCAGCTACCATGGCGTATAGTTCGGCTGTTGGGAAACATCCGCGTGCGATAGCCAGTCTCTCATCCTTGGAAAGAGTGAGTAGGTAGTTTTCCCCTAAGTTCAAAGACAAGTACTCATAGAGGTGTTCCGGTTTCAGCTCGATATCTACTTCTGGAAGTCCGACAACAATACGCCCTAAATTGTTGTTTTCTTTTACGAAAGGACTGAGATCAAACTCACTATATAATGCTGAACGACATGGTGAATTCGCCAATGCGTTGAAGAAGTCACGACGTGAGTTCGCATCTGGGTGGTCTAGAACCGCTTCTAAAAATTCACCAAGAACCCTCTTGAACTGTAACGTACAGAGTCCACCAGTGTGTACTACGGCCATGCTAATGAAACGAACCATGGCATCAATAGCTCTCCTAGTACCATTTTCTATATCACTATGAGTCAACACTTGAATACACTCAGCTATATTCTCAAACAATTGAGCAGCATTAAATAACTCATCATCCTGACATACTTGATCGAAAAGACTGGTGTATATACTGCTCTGCACGCCATAAGGGTCTTTACTACATATATAGTCCCGTAAATAAATCTCTATGCTTCGCAGCTCTTCACAAGAAATCGAAGGAGCTATCTCCATCAATTCTTTCTCACGCATATCACGCCAATTATCAATGTTAATCGAAGAATCACGACGCGGTCTTTGTAGGATAAAGGTTGGAGTGATATCGAGTAACGCATCCGCGCTGGGGTATTTTTCTTGAAAGATATGACCCCAAGGGTTTGAGAATTTTTCGTGAAAAACGGTTGAACCAGCAATATTGAAGCTTATTGAGTTTGAATGCGAGTATGGCTTACCATTATTTCCAGTGAAAGGTTGTTCCCAAGCAGGAAAAGCTGATTGAATCTGGTTTCCTCTGAGTTGTATTCGCAATTTTATAGTCTTTAGAGGGGTATTCACCAAAGCGTACCCATAAAGTACTCCAGCTCCTTGTTCTGATGTTGGGTAAGTAGAATCATCGTCATCAATATTATCAAAGGCTTCGGTAAGGAACTTGATAATATCATCTTCAGTGGAACCTATAGGGTATAGCGTCTTCCAAAGGTAACCTGATTTATAATAGTTGTCAGGTTGCATAGTTATTTTAGCAGCGCTACCTGTAAATAACTGTCGGGGAATTTTTAAGGTAATAACTCCATTCTGAAGCTCTCTAGCGAAGAACCAATCGTTATGTCTATCAACATCGTATTCAAGAAGGTGTGTGATGCTTGTATGGTGTGATAGTAAGTTCTCCCAACCCTCCCAGGTGTGAAGTCCTCCAGAGAGAACTACTTCGGTCGTTCTAACACCTTGTGAACTTACCGGTCTAATTGAAGTATCGCCGGACAAAATATGTTTGAGAGCAGACTCAGTTAACTCATATCTTCCTTTCTTCCCGAAGTGAATAGGGTACACCTTTGGCATTGCCATTCTCTCACTTATCTTAAATAGTTCTCTTTTTGAACGTAAGAACCCTCGCAGTTGCTTGCGTATTTTTTTCATCTTGATCTTGGAACCAACTCGCCCCATCTGCATCACCTTTTAGTATATTCCTACGTCAAAGGTACATATTTAGAGTTCTATTTTAGAGACCTCACCCTATTGCTTGATATGTACATTTAATTCAACAAAAAAAGAGGGATAAACTCCCTCTGAGAATCACACAAATCATTGAATGTTTTGCTTTCGCCAGTTTTGTATCGCCTTGGCTATGCGACCATGAGTGGCCTGTTGTTGCCACTCATCCCAAAAATCGACTGTACCACTATTTGGTTTGTGGATTGGTTCATCAATTCTGATACGGCTTGGTAATAAGCTTGCATCACCAACGACTAGCGCTTCACCAGTATCCAATGTAGGCAGGACATCACTAAACCCTCCAAGGCTATCTGGTAGCAACCTTTTAACAACTGCCTGATCATCTGCATTAGTAAGACGCATTGATACGAAGTTACTACACTGACTCAGCATGGTCTTGTTTACTTCTGAAGGACGCTGACTGATAACTACCAAGCTAACTCCATATTTTCGTCCTTCCTTAGCAATTCGCTCGAAAATATCTATAGAGATATCATCAGCTGCACCAACGGTATTACGCTGTGGAATGTATAGATGTGCCTCATCACACAGCAAAGCGACTGGGTGTCGCTCCTCACTTGAAGTCCACTGCTGAATAGAAAAAGCTAATCGAGCAACCATAGAAACAATCAATGGCAAGATATCAGAAGGTACCTCAGAAAAGTCGACGACTTTTATGCCACCTTGTCCATTTTCTTGAGTGCTTCCCAGCAATGTGTCCGTGAGTTGACCAAGCCAGTCAAATTCCAACGTCTCTGTGCCACCTTGAAACAGAAAGCCTAGTCTTCTGTCTGTAACCTTGTTTTCTAATCTCGCTACAAGCCGAGAAAGTTTCCCATAAAACTCTCCTTGTTTAGGCTTGCCATTTGCTCCTGGAACCATCTCCGAGTTTATTTCATTCAGCCTATTAAGCAGTACATCAATATCGAAAGGGACTGGGCTATCTACAGTAAAGCTCTCTAGAATATCAGCATACCCTCCAGCCTCTAGGTACTGCTGTTTGGCGGCATTGATTTCCCGTGACATGATCATGGCCTGATTAGGTGCGTTTTGATCAGAGCGGTCAACAAATAGCGATACAAGAGCTTCGTAAGACAAGAGCCAATAAGGCAAGTAAATTGCACCATCAGCAATTGTTCTTCCTGTTTCAATTTCCCCTGGCCCCGCGACTTTGTAATGCTTCAAGCCTTCATGCTGCAAAGGTGCATATTCTCCGTGGAGGTCAAATACAATTGCGTTGGATGATTCTAAATTAGCCATCTGCTCGATGATTTTTGCAGTAGTCCATGACTTACCTGAACCAGTACTTCCACCAATAAATGCATGTCGTTGGAAAAACTTGTTGCCATTTAGATACGCAATAGCATTGTCATCCAAAGTGTACTTGCCCAACGTAAGGGAGTTACCGCCAGCTGCGGCATTGGATAACACTCGCATAAAACTAGTAAGCTTATCTCCTTCTAAAGCAAAGCAATTAGCGTCTATTTCAGGGACACTTTCCAACGTTCTTCTAAAAACGTCTCGACGTGCTCCATCTCGGTCAAGCATTGTACCAATTAAAGCTACCTTACAAAGGTTTTGCTCATTCGTCGCTTCCTCACCACCGTCTTCAAGCTCGAATAACTTTTTACGAGTTACTTGAGAGATTAACCCTATCAAATGCTGCCCTGGCTTAGCACTTTGTAACACAGCAAGCCTGTTCACCTGTAAACGCTTCAATAATTCGCTATCTTCAACCTCAACAATAACGGTAGTAGTGTCAACTGAAGCGACTTTACCAAGTGCTTGCTCATCACTATAAGTAAATAATGACAATTCCATTCCTCCCTAGAGAACTAATTCTAAATAACCGGATAGGCTCCAAAAATCACCTTCTGCGGTGATAGGAGCGTTAGTTTCTGAACTGTAAATTATTGATTCGTTGTTGTGTGTCCCTCGTTCAATAGCCAAAAAGTTCTTGGCTCTTCCCGATAAAAGAAATTCTCTAGCGGTATCACTCAACCCCCAGGTGACAAGGGTTATGCATCCACCATCACGGATACATTTTTCTACCAACTTTTCTTGAATGTGTTCATCGTTAAAGCCGAAGCCAACGCAAAGATAAGAATCGCTATTTCTGATTGCGCTATCAGCCATCTGAATGATAGTTCTAAATGGTTCATGATAAGTCGTCATATATTTAGCTATACCTGGCGTTACAATCTGAGGTTTATGCCCTTCAGGGATTGCTTCGACTTGATTTAAACCAATCACATCGCCGACAGGACTTGTGAACCAGTCTAGGCTGCCATGCACCTTTAGGATATTAACTACTCTGTCTGCTCGAAGTGATTGAGATGGAGCTTGTAACCTTCGATAACCGTGAGTAAACCCAGTGTAATGATGAACCCCTGCTTGCTCAGCTGCATATTCGGCAATACGATCATAGTTAGTTGTCACAATATTAATTTGACCTGCGACCGAACGAAACAGACCTTTAATTAAGGTTGCTAAGGGAAACTCATCCATTCCCAAAAGAGAAGATTTAAACACCTCTATATCTTGTGGATTGAGTAACTCCCATGTAGCACTAACTACTGCATCTGTTAAGGTTTCAGATAGGCGGACCTCATGCAAAGCCGATTCTAAATCGGTTCCTGATTCGAGCAACGCTTTAAATCGTGCCCAAGCTTCAAGCTCCGCACCATCAAGCCCACTAGTTTTAACTGTACTTACTAAATGTTTTGACAGATCTCCCATCCCCGATAAACCAAAAGCAGCAGATGCGCCGCTACCGAGGATGATTACAGGAGATTTTTGGTAGTACTTTTGCGCTTGCGCGTAGAAGTCAACCTTGCTCATTAATATTCACCTAACTTCTTAATTTTTACCATTATGTATAACATACTAATAGTGTGTGATTTGTGCTAACCATCAGATTTAAATATGAAAACTCATAAAATACTCTCAAGGGCTTTATCTAAATCTTTATTGACATGTCTACAGCTTCACACTTTATAGTGCCTATATTGATTGAGAGGGGCGCTTTCTGTGTTCGCTCCAACGTTAGTAGAGAGACACTATGAAACGTTTAATTCTAAACATCACACTCTTGGTATTCATGGCGCTTGGCAGCATGAGTGCCATAGCTCACGATTCAACGGTTAAGTACGGTATTGCGATATCTCACGATGGTGAGGAAATTGCGTATGGCAAAAGTGGGAGCGGGGAGGCGGCGCTGATCTTCATTCACGGTTGGAGCTTAGACAGTAGGCTTTGGCAAAACCAAGTGAGTGAGGGCTTTTTTACGTGCAGTACAGATCCCGAAACGACTAGGGCAGATGCACGTGAGAATAGGCCGATAATCCCCTCCTAACCTCCCCTTGGTTTACATCTCCAATCTCTTGTTGGTAATGGGAAAGGGGAGGAACTGAATACCGATCGTGAAAAGTGCAGCTGTAGTTCAGCGACAAAGAATGTTCTCCCCCTCGAACGTTAATCTAAAGAGATCGGTTAACTCCATTTGAGGGGGAGCTAGAGGGGGAGATTTTGGTCTACTAGACCCATTCCACAATGTTGATGAAAGCGGTGAAGACAGTGAAGTAGGGCGCTGTAGTTGTTAAAGGATAGTGGTTAATCGTTCAGAGAAAAAACCAAGGCCTCGCGATTGCGGGGCTTTTTGTTAGTTGGAGGTTTTGCTAGCTACATTCATTTCAATTTGCGAGTGATGATCGCATCGTTCACTCGTTTATGGTCCTTAAACGGCGGCCTCATAGTTATATAAATGCTCTATCAACTACTCCTAGATACGTAATTAGCACTACTGTGATTAGTAGGGCGACCGAATCTAGTGGTGCTTTCTGCTGATAATCACTTTAACTATGTGTTTAGGACGTTCTGCTATGGCTAAGAAAATAATATTCATTCATGGTCGCGCTCAAAAGCCCGATAAAGATTCCCTTCAATCACTTTGGTACGAGGCTATAGAACATGGCTTGCAGCGAGATTGTGGAGGCTCAAGTTCATTACAAGCTTTTAAAGATGTCGATAAACGGTTTGTCTATTACGGTGAACTATCAAACACATTGTTAGAGAAACCAACAGAAGACCCTGCAAGTCGACAGCAAGCGCTGTCTGAACTCAAAAAATACAAGACAAGCCAGTTCAATCAAACAACGTATAACAAGGTATCTAAAATTGGTTTTCTAAAAGAGGCGTTAGCAGATACTTTTTCATCGCTATTTGGAAAGCTGGGTGTGGCTGAGACACTCATAACGAAGGTCGCGCCGGACATGGCGCATTATTGGAATGAAGATACCTATTTTGGTAGCGATGTCAGGCACAGGCTAATGGTTGAACTGAAGGAAGCGCTTGATAATCAGGATGACGTGATGATTGTATCGCATAGCCTTGGCTCGATGATCAGTTATGACGTGTTGTGGAAGCTGTCTCATTACGGAGAGTATAGACACGACTATGGTGCAGGCAAGAAGGTCAACTTATTGCTTACGCTTGGGTCACCGTTAGGAGATGAAAACGTAAAAGACCGGCTAAAAGGGAGCCGCTTGAAAGATGAGAAGAAGTACCCTTTAAACATTCAGCAATGGATAAACATATCGGCAGAGGATGATTTTATCTCTCATGACAGCAAAATTAGAAATGACTTTAAAGATATGCTCAAACTGGATCTGATACCCGGCGGAATGAAAGATATCCACCCCATTTACAACCTCAACATTCGCAACGGAAAAAGCAATCCGCACGCTTCCATCGGCTATCTAATCAACCCTAAATTCATCAAAGTTCTGGATGAATGGCTCTCCAGTTGATTTGGTTTTACCATCGTAAATTGCTAGCTGCTCGTTCGTTGGAACGCAGATAAAACAAGGCCTCGCATGTGCGAGGCCTTGTTAGACTACGTTCTACACAACACTGATCAAAGTGATTAAGAATTTTTGTATTCGCAATAGTTAAGCTTTTTTGAAAGCGACTCTAGGCTAAGTTTTGCCAATGTGTCTTTAAAAGGCGAATTGTGTAAGGCAGTCGTGAGGATGTCGCGTTCTTCTGCTGAAAGCAAATTAACATGTCTGAATAAGACGTAATCTAATGCGACGTGCAGGTACAATGTTGAGAAGTCAGGTTCAAGCAAGTCATCATTGTTACTCAACTGCCCGATAAGTGCTTTAACGCTTCTTTTAATACCGTCCTTTCCCCTAATCGTTAGCACGTTTTGCTCAGCTTCGAAGCGGCTCAGTGCAGCGCACCGAAAGGCCACTTCCATCAACGTTTTACTCACTCCCAATAACGACATACGTTGAGTGTCGCTAGCCTTGGTCACTGTTAGTTTTTCTGTTGGGTATGCTTGCATGAGGAACTCACAGATCGCTAAACTCTCGGTCAGTGCAACCCCATCACTGGTTTCTAGAACCGGAATGGTACTAAATGGATTAATGGCGACCAATGTGCTGGGTGTTTGCCACGGGTCGACCCATTCAAGAACCATTGGAGCATCACACAAATAGACCGTTGCCAGCACTGCTCTGGAGAATGGAGAGGTGTCGTTTAAATACAGTTTCATGAGCGATTCCTTTGCTAAGAACTCATTTGAGCAGTGTTTAATGTCTGCTGTTTGGTTGATGTAAATGCAATGCAGAGTATCGACAGGATCAGTGCACTCGTACTGATCATAAATAAGAGGTTATAACTGGTGAGTTGAGGAGCGTAGTGAGCCATAACGAAGCCGACTATTCCTTGCGATATAGCAAAAGCCATAGTCATTGCTCCCCAAGATCTCGTATGGAGCTGAGTCCCAACGATCTCTAAGGTGTAGGTTGATACCAGTGTTACGGTGCCAGGAGTAAACATACCGACCAACAAAGATGAAGCAAAAAGTGCTGTTTCATTGGTGCTTAATAGTGGAAGAGCAACCCCCGAAGCTTTACAAAAAAACGCAGCTAATAGTGCTTTTTTAAGTCCAAATTTATCCCCTAGTATACCAGTCACTATTGGCCCAATCGCTGCTCCTATACCAAACACAGCCCAATAAAAACCACCGCTCGCAAAACTCATTTTTAGCTCTCGAACAATATAGTCGACCCAAAAAAGAGTATGAGGTAAATAACCAATGGCGCTAAAGGTGTAGGCTAAAAGTACGCAGCTAATACTAATGCGCTTATTCTTAGATAAGGCATCAAACGTCGATGGACTTTTATCGCAATGATTTGGCTTAACCTCAAGAGACCATGCGTTCCACGTCAGGACAGTTGCAACGAAAGCGATCGCTCCCATACCTAACCATGCACTTTCAACGCTTTGGTAGATAAGTAAAGGTATGATGGTTCCTGAAATCATCGCGCCAATGCCAATGCCTGAAAACACGACGCCACTGATTCTTGCTTTCATCTCTTGAGGGTGAAGGCTGGTGATCACGGGTGGTGCGAGTACCATAAGTACGGCACCTGATATACCCGCAATGGTTCTAAGCGTTAAAAACCATTCAAAGGGGGCAGATTTTAAGGCACAACCAAGATAGCTAAAGCTACTTAACAACAAAGAGGCACGTATGAGTGTGCCTGTTGAATAATATTTCTGTAAAAAGCTCGATGCAGGAGCTCCGAATATATAGCCAATCAGTGTTGCAGCGCCGAGTATGGAGGCATCTTCGCTTGAGAACCACCCACTTTGAATGAGCACAGGCATTAATGCTATGTAGGCAAAGCGACCAATACCGTTCCCAACTAATGTTGCTGCGAGCCCTGCGAAGGTGTTGCGGTTTAAGAGTTTTACGTGCTGCATATCTCGTACTGTTGGTTTGCATATGTAACATTACGCTAACATTTAAACTTGAACTATCTAAGCTGAGTTTTTGCTCTAATGTTTAAGGTTTGATGACAACTTACATTTTTTGTAAGTGTCAGATTGGTCATTTACATTTCTAATCTCTAGCTGGTATAGGTAAAGCTAATGGGAGGGGGGGAGTATCTGAATATCGATCGTTACAACTATAGCCATATATTCAATGGCAAAGAATGCTCTCCCCCTCGAACGTTAATCTAAAGAGATCTTGAGAGGCTTTGATGCTAGATCCGTTCAACGTAACGTTGATGAAAGCGTTGAAGTTAGTGCAGTAGGGTGTTGCCGCTGATAAAGATTAGCTGTAACCGTTCGATAGATAAAACTAAGGCCTCGCGTGTGCGAGGCCTTTTTGTGTTCCAGCTAAAACTAAATATTAATCGAGCTTAACGAAAGCTTGGGATAATCGCTGGAATCCCCGGTAGAAGGCCAACCAACGCCATTACACCACTTAGCACAATAAACATAATGCCAGGCAACACCCAACGGCTCATTTTACTAAGCTCACTACTACGTTCTTTACAACCGACTAAGCCTAAGTTATCCAATAGCATGGTGAGAGCCCAACCAAATGCAGGGTTAACGAGCGCTGAAGAAAATACGACAATCGCTGCCGATTGCGTGGTTTTTCCTTCACGCGTCATTTCCATGCCAGCTTCTAGCAATGGCACAAATACCCCAACAATGAGTGCTACACACAATACAGGTTGCCAGATAGCTAGATCCATCGGGTAACCCCAAACCGCGGCGATGATACAGAACAGAGCTGTGAGCAATGCGCCGGCAGGAATAGGGCGTTTAGCAATCGCCGCCGGTACGATATAAGTACCCCATGAAGACGTAAAGTTAGTACCACCGAGCAGAGAACCGAACGTTTGGCGAATTGAAGCCGTGGTCATGGTGTCGTCAATGTTCATGTGTACTTTTTCGGTACGCTCTGGGTAGCTGATCTTTTGAAATACTTGATGGCCTAAGAAATCTGGCGACCACATCGCCACGGCTAGAATTGCAAACGGCAATACCACCATGAAGTGTTCAATCGTCGGTAGGCCAAGCATCCAGCCTGTATCTTCTCCCCACCAATACATAGGGTTCATGTTAGGTAAGCCTGGCTCAGTGTGGAAAGCGAATGGGGCACCCATGGCAAATGCAATCGTACCACCCAGTAAACAACTAAGAGGTACGGCTAACCAACGTTTGCGGAAGTGTTCCAATAACGCGTACAAGATAATGGTGCAAAAGATGACGACAAACGCGATGTGGCTCATGCCAATTCCTTCAGCCCAAGCGAACAGCTTTTTCACTTGAGAAGCGGTTCCAACAAAGCCAAGGTAGAGCAATAATCCGCCACATACGCCTTTACTGGTGAGGTTGGCCAACATACTGCCACCTTTACTGATGGCTAAGATTAGGCCAAAAGCGCCAATCAGCAATCCAAACGCCATAGGGTGTCCGCCTGCTGCAACCACAATCGGAATTAAAGGAATGAGTGGGCCGTGTGTACCTGCGAGGTTCGCGGTCGGCAACAGGAAGCCAGAGAAAATAATAATGAAAACAGAGGCGATGAGGAGTTCATAACGAACGTTTTCTAGAATGAAGTCTTCATTTAATCCGAGAGCCCCAGCAAAGGTGGCTGCAATAGCGCCCACCATAACCACTTTACCAATGGTCGCCGCCATCGCTGGGATGGTGTCTTCTATCTCAAATCGATAATCTTTAAACGGCAAATTTGGACGCCAGCGCTTAGGCGACATGATTTGCAATTCGTGTTCTAGATACTGTTCTCGGGAATCAAACTCTGAGCTTGGTTTATGTTGTTGTTCATAGGTGAGTTCATCCTCATTGGCTTGAGGCTTCTCTGTTTGTATATGTGCGGACTCTAAAGTAGTGCTCATTTTGATTCCTTTCGTTCACACTCTAAGGTGTGTTATTCCAACAAACGTTGTTGACTCACGGCATGAAGCGTAAACAATGCGTCAACTTATAATTAAAAATTCATTAACATTTAGTTGTTAGTACCTTATACCAAACCAAAAAAAACAAATAGACTCAGTCGGTTAGACATTAGTCGTAGAGTCGGACGACTAGTATTAGACCCTGTAGATAGTATGTGTCTGGTTATTTGTAGGCGATGAATTTATGGGTAATAAACGAATATCTAACAAGAAATGCTTGGCGTTAAAGCATCAGATAGCATCCATCGATGAGTGCTTTCTGGGGTAACGTTTTTGGTTAAAAACTATTGATAATAATTCTCATTACGTTACCTTGTGGGCTCAAACACACTCATTGTTGCGGAGACCAACATGGAACACTCGGATATTACTCAACTGCTTATTCCAAAGAGCGATTGGGCATCGCCTGATCTCTTTCTCTATGAAGGGGAAGACAAACTTCATCTGAGCTTAGAAGGCGCAATTCAATACAGTGGATTGAACAGCATTGGTGGCGTGGTTCTGGGCTTTAGGATGATCCAACATGCGGTGCAACTCGCGGCGGGTGAGCAGTCTTTGCAACGTGATGGCATCAGTGTTTATACCGCGTTCCCTGGACGTGGTGCTCAAGATGCTTTTGAGTACACATGCCGCGCACTGCGTGATAGGCGCTATTGCTGTGATACCACATTGCATCACCCTGCAGCGCAAACCGGACAACGTGGTCAGTTCTTGTTTACGCTTCGCTTGAATGAACAGTCTATGGTGATGACGCCAGCAGACGGGCTTCCAAGAAAAAGCTATTTTGAGGCCGACAGACACGCACAAGAAGGTCGAGAGGCAGCATTGAGATGGCGTGATGAGAAGATTAACTTCGCCAATACGCTCTTGAGCTTGTCGCCAGAAGAGTGCTTACGCGTGTTGTAATTCTTTGTTCTCACTTACAGAATGAGCTCAAAAACACAATGAATAACAAGAGGTCGCTCCCTTTCAAGTGGGCGACTTTTTTGTATCAAGCGCTAACGGAAAGCAGATTCCTAGTCGCGCTTAGGCTTGCTGGAATGACTCACTTTTAGTTTAGTGCGGTAGTCTAAAGTCTATGAGTTTCAGCAATCAACTTAAGTTGCCCGATCTCAATCCGCGACACATTTAGGCACGCAGGTGGTGCAGTTTTCAAAGCATTACACAGCTTACACTGACACGAAGTGATATAATTTTTGCCCAAAGCTTTGAAGAGCTAATGAATTAAAGGATGAGTACGATGGAAAAAACGATCTCGTTGGTACTTGGCAGTGGTGGCGCAAGAGGCTTGGTTCACGTTGGAATCATCCGTTGGTTAATTGAGCATGGCTATCAGATAAAATCCATCTCTGGTTGTTCAATTGGCGCACTTATCGGTGGTGTCTATGCGGCGGGTAAGTTGGATGAATTTGAAGAGTGGGTCACCAGTATCGACCAATCGGATATGGCGATGATGTTGGATTTTTCATGGCAGTCGAGTGGTATCTTCAAAGGGGACAAGATCATCGATACACTGCGTGGATTGATCGGTGAGATTTCAATTGAAGAACTGCCTATCCCTTATACCGCGGTTGCCGCTAACGTCGCCGATGAAAAAGAGGTTTGGCTGCAATCAGGCTCTCTGTTTGATGCCATTCGCGCTTCTATCTCTTTGCCATTGTTCTTCACTCCTCATGTGATTAATGGCGAAGCGCTGATTGATGGCGGGGTACTCAATCCCGTACCGATTGCGCCTACCTTTGGTGATAAGACAGACTTTACTCTTGCTGTGAACTTAGGCGGCGAACCTGAAATTGTTCAACAGGAAGTGATACCGGTTTCCCTACCAACAAAAGAGAGCAACCTGCACGAAAAGGTTGTTCACTTTATCGATAATCTCGGTAGCAGTGTAAAAAGTAAAATGAGCTTTAACTTTGCAGCCTACGACATTGCCAACCAAGCGTTTGATGCGATGCAATCGACCATTGCTCGCCAAAAATTGGCCGCTTATCCTGCCGATATTACGCTTGAAATCCCACGTAATGCCTGTGGCACCTTAGAGTTTGATCGCTCACAAGAGATGATAGACAGAGGCTACCATTTGGCACAGGCTAAACTGGGCAATCGACTTTAATGTATTTGCTGCTGAATGAGAGTATCTATGGAAACTGAACTAAAAGAGCTTGAACTCCACGAGCTTATGGCAACAAAAGATGTCATCGTGCTTACCAGCTCAGAAGTGGCTGCCGCATCTTGGCTGATAGAGTGCTATCAAGAGAACGCTGATATTCAGATTATCGAGAACGCACACCAGCTAGATACTGAAGCGATTGTGGTGCAATGCCGAAGCAGCCTGAGTGAAAATAAAAAGGTCATCCTCACCGCGCAGTTTCGTAGCCAGCTCCCTATCATCAATCTCGCTTCACTGTGTAATGAGAAGCGCAAGTCATTGATCAATATTGAGTTGTTAGGCTGGGATGAAGAGACTCGCCTTCCTCAGTCTTATACTAGTTTCTAGTTAACTGCATTCGCTAGATAACAGCAATTTCTAGATAATTAGCAGTATCTCAGTAGCCTTATAGCCAATAAGGTCTGGCCTTTTGTGTTTCTATACTGACGGTTTAGTGCTCTAGCTTCGTCACTTCCTAATGCTAGAGCAACTATTGCAGCTCAACGAAACGTTAATGAAAGCAGTTAAGTCAGTGAAGTAGGGTGGTTGTAATTGTTCGATAAAACTAAGGCCTCGTGTTTGCGAGGTTTTTTTCGATATGGGAAAGGAGTAAGGGTCTAACTCATAACTTGCAATAAACCTTTTGGAATCGAAGGACAAACTCACCTCTTTCCCTCATGTCAAACCAAGGTAACACGTATAGATATTAAATGACCTAAGCTATTGACAATACATCACAATACAATTTATGGTGAAGGTGACTAAATTGCAGTCGGCTATCGAGTACGTTACTCACTTTTCCGCTCCCCTCTATTGCACGGGAGGTTTCAGCTGCAAATCCGGACACTGCTCCGGTTAATTCTATATGTGAAACCTAACTCCCATTTTTATTGGAGAAAACTATGTGCAGGATAGATGCGCCATTTGGCAATCGCTCCCTCGATGAAAAAAAAGATCCCGTCGAACGTTTCGTACAAGCTCTTGACGAGTTTGAAGTTAAAGACAATTTCCGAACGTTATTGATTAAACACTTTTCAGAAAACTGGATTGATGTTTTTTGCAGCTCTTCACGCCTTGAAGAAGCGTTGGCTACTGCTAACGAGCAGAACTCTGAATCAGAAAAATGCGTAGCGCTTGCGTTTTGCCAAAATGTAAACATACGTTTTCGGTTACAACCATCTCCTGATGACGATTCTTATAGAGAGTCATTACTTTTCAAATTTTTGACTGATGTGGCAAGCACGTATTATCCAACCTCTCCTTACGGTTTCTATAAGGCGGGGATAGAAAGACATCTCCATTCATATACTTGGTTTATTCACAAGCACTATGGTGATGAGTTTTTTTTCACCAAAGAGTTCTTCAATGATGATGCATTTAGCTCTCTAAGTGAAAATGAGAGAATGCGCATACTTTGGGATTGCTTCTACTTTATAGCGCCACCGTTTGACTGTTTAAAATATCATTCAGACGACTCGACCTTAGTTAATGAACTACTATCGCTAGCTTCATCAAACGATAATTCTATCTCACCTAGTGAACACGCTCAATCAATCCAACTAGGTCTAGAATTCTTAAGAACATGGCTCAAATATGATGCTGAAATGGGACGAATTTCTTTTGACTCATCTAGGTTTTTCTGGGATTCCCCTTGGGAAAGACTTGAGTCACTAGTTTGGCAGAAAAACTTTAATGATGAAGAAAGCCAAAGCTCTCTGACTAACTGGCTCAACAACACAAAGCGAGAACTTGAGAAACTTTTGCTTCTTAATTTCAACGTAGACAATGCTGAGGATCTAGAGGCTAAAGAGTGGGCTAACCATATAGAGCGATACTTTAGTGATATCTACCATCACATTCAGAACGATTTTGACTGGAGAACATACGAACACGATAAGTTTGATATTCGACTGAAAAAAGAGCTCGAGGATTTATGCTCTCAGTTAACTCCTAGACAGTTAGAAGCATGGATACAATGGTCGATTCAGCAAGACTTTGACCGCATTTTGAGTAACAAGCAAAGGTTGCCAGAATTGTCTAAAAGCTCTGAGAGATGGATATGCGAAACTTTTTTTTGTGTTTGGAAAGATCTTTTCTTAGCAAACCTGAATACGTTAGAAGTTCGCGAACAAATTCATGTTTTATCTGCTACTTTTCCTGCAAGAAGAGGAGAATCATCCGAGTTTATCTTGGCCTCTTCTGAATGGTGGCGTGGGCTGTTTAATCAGCTTCCAGAAATAAATGATTTTCCTAAAACGTTAATCCCAGAGTGGACGATCACTGCCACTCGTTGTTTACACGAGCAAAACCTACTTCCATATATCGATAAAAGTATAGGCATTTTAAGAAAAGAAGTAACCGGAGCATGCCAGCCTAAAGAGCAGGAAAGGCATGATGAACAACTCAAACAACTGCTAGAAGAGCTTGATCGTTTACAACCTAACAAATCCTTTCGTCATCGACTGTTACTAATGCGCTCCCATACTCTACCGCTATCTGATGAATCGATTTCTTTGGGAAATCCATTGAACCAAAGTAATTTAACTCAATGGTATATTCCAGTAAGTGATCTAGCTACTCGACTGTTTGAGAAACACCTAGATGTTAAGTTGACCGAACCTGCTGAAAACCGTTTGAAAGCTTTGATGGAACCTTATGCTACATGTACTAATGAGTTAGCAGAGTTTTGCCTAAGCCGTTTACGCCTTCGTAAAGGTGAAAAAGCGAGAGATAAACAATACACAGCTGAACAAATAGTTGAGCAGTCTTCAGTTTGGCGACAAGGGTACTTAAAGGCATTAACTGAGTTAGGGGTTGATCTTAACGGTAAAGTTCATAAGGCAGTGTATTTCATCAAACAGTCAGACCCTGATCCTGATGTACGTACAATCGCAAGTGAATGTTACAAAGCAGTTCGCAGAAAAACAAAAAAGAACTCTACTATTCCTGATTTGAAGCGAGGCATTATTGCAGCTGAATGGTGGCTACTTATCTGCCAACGACAAAAACTTGGTATGGCAATAAACCATGAGGACGCCCTCAAAACGAGACGCAACTTAATGCGCAACCCATAACCACATTCAATTCATTCATCCAATCTTGGTGTACTGGAGCCCGATGCTCCTACTCTGACGCTTACCGTCCGCCATGTAAAAACTTTACGGCCTACAAGAGTAGGCCTGTCAAGGAGTATACGTATGTCTACAGAAACCCACCTTGTTACTAACACAACGAACGAAACGACCTCTAGTCAGTTAAATGAACTCGTAATCAACTGGCACATAACAGAGACGTGCAACTATAACTGTACCTATTGCTTTGCTAAGTGGGGTAAACCCAATGAACTGCATCGATCATTGGATGCAATTGAAAAACTGCTCGACAAGCTAGCTAACTATTTCATTCATGGTGACCCAGAGATCAAAAGAATTCTTGGTTACCAAGATGTACGTTTAAATTTCGCTGGCGGTGAGCCAATGATGCTAGGTAGCTCGCTCTCTACGGCCTTAGTAATGGCAAAACAAAAAGGATTCAAAACTTCAATCATCACTAACGGCAGCTACCTGCTAAGAAGCCGTTTTGAGTTACCTCTTAACACTTTAGATATGGTTGGTATCAGCTTCGATAGTCAACAACATCCAGTAAGAAGAGAGTTAGGTCGTATTGATAGAAAAGGCAATTCGTTAAACATAGATGAACTTAAGCTCGCAATCCAACATCTATCGCGCACCCAAAAAGGTTTGAAGACCAAAATAAACACCGTTGTAAATGCTCTAAATTGGGAAGAAGACTTTTCTCAGCTAATCTCCTGCATATCGTTAGATAAATGGAAAGTTCTTCAAGTCATGCCGACTGGTAGGAGTGACTTGCTAGTTTCAGATGAACAATTTAGTAGTTTTGTTGAGCGACATTCAGGTAAAGGCTTACCAATCTCAGCTGAATCAAACAATACAATGACTGAATCATACTTGATGATTGACCCAAACGGACGCTTTTATCAAAACTCTAAAGGTATGTTTGGCCGTTATAGTTTCAGTGAACGTATTACTGATGTGGGCGTAGAGACTGCATTGAACCAAATAAACTTCAATTGTAATCGTTTTAAGTCTCGTTACTATGCTGGAAACTCATCCAACATTTGTGGTGAGGTGCTGACATGAAAAGTGAAACGTGCTTAGGGAAAGTATCCGGCAAACCTTTAAGATTTTATTACACGGAGTTTGAAGCACAAAGCGCAGCTGAATACTCCAAGAATGTTTATGACAATGAGTTAGCACCGTATAAATGTCAAAGGTGTAATTACTGGCATTTATCGCCCAAATGCAGAATGACTCCCAGTCAAAAGTGTAGCAAGTGTACATCTGCTACCAATGAGTATAAAAATTCGTACTTAACAAGCAAGGAAGCAAAAATCAGAGCAAGTATAATTTACGAAGAGCAAGGCATTGCGTTAGATGTTTATAAGTGCAGGCATGGTAACGGTTGGCATTTAACTAAAACACGAAATTACTGACAAGGTATCAATATCAATTCAATTAGTTGCCCATGACAAAACAGCTAAGTTAATGAGATAATGTTGTAGTTTTCAACTAAAACTAAGGTCTCGCTATTGCGAGGCCTTTTTACTTTTAGTGGAGTGTTTTAACTCTAAATCGGACCTTTTCATGTTGGAAATTTGCTTGGTCCAGTTCCGCCTGACACGGCATAGTATTTAGCCTTATGTTGGATCGTGCTCAGTCAATCAGGTTTATACAGTTACGTTTACGATGCTGCCGTCAGTGCACAACGTAAGAGCATCACTTCAAATGTCTGCCGCCATCAAGGTGCAAAGTTCTTCCTGTCATGTAGTGACTGGCCAACACAAACTTGATGCCATCTATTATTTCGTCAAAGCCCGCTTCTGTGGGAATCAGAGCTTTCTGCAGCGCTTTGGTCTTGTATGCCTCATCGTCATGCTCATTAAACTTAATCATGGCTGGAGAGAGGGTATTTACTTTGACCTTGGGAGCCAGCATCGCTGAAAACGATAGCGTTAGGTTGTTGAGCGCCGCTTTACTGGCCGCGTAAGCAATGTGTTTTTCACTGCCTTTTTCTGCAACGTAGTCACTGATGTGGATGATGTCTGAAGTTTGATCGCCAGATATCAGTTGGTCTTTGAGTGTTAAATTGAACAGATAAGGCACGGTAGCGTGAATCGTCATCATCTGGTGCATGATGTGTGATGCATTTTCACTGGGATCTTTCTTGCTCTCAGGTTTCCAGTCCGAAGCGTTGTGTATGACGGCTCTGAGTGTCTTATATTCTTGACCAACATAATCAAGAAAGCCCTCTAAGCTGCTTTGTTGATAAAAGTCTACTTGCTGCAAGTCGGCTCCATTGTCGCGCAACCGTTGCAGTTGAGGATAGTCGCTGCGGTAAGTGCCAACCACTTTGTATCCATCCGCTATAAGTTGCTGCGCCAATGCGAATCCGAGTCGCTTTCCCACGCCGGTTATCAATATCGTTTCACTCATCGTAAAAACTCAGCTCTGGTTTGAGGGTTAGTTTTGAAAATACCACCGAGAGCGGTTGTTGAGGTTTCAGAGTTTGCATCCATGACGCCTCTGGATTTAACGCAATAGTGCGTGGCTTTAATCGTCACGGCCACGTTTTCTGTCTCTACTAGAGTCTGTATCGCGACTAGGATTTGCTGAGTAAGGCGTTCTTGTACCTGAGGACGCTGAGCAAAGAATCGAACGATACGGTTTATTTTAGACAGCCCAAGAATCTTGTTTTCAGGTATATAAGCCACTTCCGCTAAACCATCGATGGTAATGAAGTGGTGTTCGCACGTCGACGTTAAATCGATATCCGATACCTTGACCATTTCATCAACCGACATTTTGTTTTCTATAACACTGATTTTCGGGAAGTTATCGTAATCAAGCCCTGAAAATATCTCATGGACGTACATCTTTGCAATGCGATGAGGTGTTTCAGCAAGGCTGTCATCGGTTAAATCCAGCCCAAGCGTACTGACCACTTCCGTCAACAGTCCTTTGATGCGGTTGTACTTTTGGTTGGGATTCATTTCGCTCGCTGTCATTGGAGTTTCAAGTCCTCTTGCGAGCAACGCTTCCCTTACTTTTTCGGCTTCTGTATTCAGCATGACGCACTCCTTATGAATTATTGTCGCTGTCTGCTTCATAGCTCAGGGTGAGCGAAACAGAGTCAGCAAAACGTAGCGCATGAGGCTTGTCGATTCTCACTTGAGCGTATTTCACCCATGGATGATCGATACAGATGCCGAGTACGTCGCTGGTCAATTTTTCCAAAAGCAGAAACCTTCCGGATTCGACGTGTTGAATGACCTTCTTGCAGATGTTTTTGTAGTTAAGCGCGTTGTCCACATCATCAGATAGGCAAAGGTTGTTAGCGGGGTAGTGGATTTCTGCGTTGATAACAATGTCTTGCTGCTTAGACTTTTCTTCTTCGTTGAAGCCGATGAAGGTTCTTAGTCTGAGGTTTGTAATGGTGATAATGGCGTTGTGATTCATAACAGTGTCCAATCCTTAGAAAGTGAAGTCAGTTACGTGCTTGTTTTAAGAAAAGATCAGTAAAGCTCAGGTGATTAAGAGTTCAGTCGTTCCTTTAGCCGTTGTTCATTTTGTAGCCGTTCTTTTTTCAGTCATGGAAAGGCTAAGTGAAACTGACCTGGAAAGGGATGGGTTCGGTTTTCTGGCTCAATTGATCGAAGCTTTCCCAGAGCTGCTGATATGAGATGTCTAGAGTGGGGTGGTGTTCTTGCGCGGCAACATCGACTAACGGTCTGAGTACAAATGCGTACTCGGTGATTTCGCCTCTAGGCAGCTCTACGCCATCAATAATGCCGACTTGATTACCATAAAGAAGGATGTCGATATCCATCGTGCGTGAAGCATAGGCTTTGGTCTGGCGCTTGCGATCATTCTCTGCTTCGATTTGATGTAGAACCTGAATCAGTTCGGCGACAGGAAGGTTACATTCGAATCCAACAACTAGGTTCAGGAAGTTATCCCCTTCGAAACCGACAGGCTCGCAATCGTAAAAATTAGAGATGTGCAGTGGTGCAAAGCGGTCATTCAATGCGTTGAGAGATTCTGTGACGTGGTGTTCGCGGTTAATGTTGCTTCCGATGCTGACGTAGACGTTGGCCATAGTATTTCCTTTTTGTTTAAGAAACCTATACGTCCAACTCACGATGAAGATCAGCTATGCATCCTCTTAAAAACAGGAAGATAAAAGAAAATAGGGTTCTGCCGCAAATCGCCTCTGATAGTGATAGAATCCCCGCATCAGAATTATCGAGAATCTAGGTATTTATAAACAATGTTTATCCATCACGTTAACGGCATCGACTGGCTGGTGATTACAGCTTTTGAAGAACTGAAAACTATGTTTATCGAAGATGCAGGCCCAATCCCATCTTACTTCTCGACCGCCAGTGAATTGAGCCTGATTGATCAAGCCAAGCGCAGCTATGGATTTTTACCTAAACTCCGCGGTGTGATCACTGATACCGGCACGTATCAAAGTGAAAATCTTGAAGAAGATTTGAACCCACAGCTTGCGTGTATCGTTGAAGGGCGAGGCCGAGTGTTTATCTATCACGGCGACTACGTGGCTTTTGTCGATGACGAACAAACCTTCATTACCCGAATGGACTGAATATTATTCAGTGGGTTTGGAGCGGTTGATTGGTTAATTGATTAATTGATTAATTGATTGCGAATAAGCTGCTCTGTAGATAAAACTAAGGCCTCGTGTGTGTGAGGCCTTAGTTTTGAGGCTGTTACAATAAACCGATCTCTAACGGGTAATTGGATAGAAGTGTTCTAGTCCATGACAATTAGAGTCGTTACTATCCTTACCAGATATCTTCGATTAAAGAGTCTTTAAGCTGCGCAGCTGCGGCAATGTTTTCTTTCGACATGTACTGTTTCACGTCTATGATCTCTTTCTCTGCATCCGAGTTACCGTATTCCTGTGCGACTTCAAACCATGCTAGCGCTTTAACAAAATCGCTCCATGTACCGTGACCATTACGGTAGGCGTAACCAACGGAATATTGACCATAATCGTTGCCCTGCATTGCGGCGTGAGTGTAATACTCTAATGCTTTTTTTGCGTCTGTAGTTTTGAAACCACACGGTTTTTTGTATCGCGTAGAAGAGTAAATATCACCCATCTTCACATAAGAAAGTGTATGTTCATCTTCTTCAATAGCTTTGCTAAATAATTGCATCGCTTTAGAGCAACTCTTTTCAACGCCTTGTCCATTTAGGTAAGAAATACCCAAATTGTACATAGCACTTGCATCGCCTAAGTTAGCCGATTGCTCAAACCAATACGCAGATTTGGAGAAGTCTTGAGTGACGCCTTGACCTTCATCGTATGAAAATGCGAGTTGATACATAGCGTCAGAATACCCCGCTTTTGCAGAAGCTAGGTAATAATCGTTGCCTTTCTTTAGGTCGACAGGTGTACCTTCACCATCAAAATACATTACGCCTAATGAGTAGAGCACATAAGGGTCTTTGCTGGTTTCAGCTTTGTGGTACCAAGCCAGTGCTTTTTCGTATTGCTCTTCGTAGTAATAATTATCTGCCAAGGTAATCATCGCTTTTACCTCACCAGATTCCGCTACTTGATTCATGTACTCATATCCGCGTTGTAAGTTCTCTTCATACATTGAATCTTCAATTAAAAGGTTAGCAGCCTGCATTAGCAATTCGTTATCGCTAGACGTTTCTGCGTTCTTTAAAAGTGCGAGTTCTTCGCCTTCAAAAGCTTCTATCTCAAGATCGTATGCAAAAGTGCTAGCGGATAGCAGCAGCGACAGTGACGTTAAAAAAGTACAACTTTGTTTTATCATTTAAGCCATTTCTTATATTAGTAATGTTTCACATGAATATAACAAAACAGCTTTGAAAATAAAGGAAATTTCGGGATATCGAAAACCGAATTCACGACAATGAGACCTAGGGCATCTCAATATACTGGAAGCAACCAAGACTGGTTAATAAACGTTGACCCAAGCGATTAACTCTATGGCTTAGGCGCGGAAACTAGGTGGCACTGACTCAGTAGCAATGGACAGAGCTCTATATGTGCCGATAATGATCTAGAGGTCTTTAAACCCAAGTTATCGTGACACTCATTACCTGACTGGCAGCTTGGTCTTAGTTTTTACCTGACCGAAGGCGAAGCTGGATTCAATAGAAGCAATATTGGGCAGGCGAGTTAGTTGTTTACGGATGAACTGCTCGTAGCTTTTGAGCGACTCGCTGACTACATGCAATAGGTAGTCGTGATTGCCCGTCATTAGAAAGCACTCTAACACTTCATCAATCACTTCGATGTGCTGTTCAAAGTCTCGCATGTTCTCTTCTGTCGGCTTTTCAAGTTTCACCAACACAAACACATTGACTGGCAGGCCACACGCTTCTTGGTCAACACTGGCGTGATAGCCGCGAATAATCCCTTGTTTCTCTAATGCTCGAACTCGGCGTAAGCAAGGAGAGGGCGACAGTGCTACTCGGTCGGCCAACTCTTGATTAGTCAGCCGAGCGTTGCTTTGCAGTTCAGCCAGTATTTTCTTATCGATCTCATCCATTGGCATATTCCATCAATATTGAATTTAGTTTGGCAATATTATTGCTCAAAGTGTATGTCTTACTTCGTAAATAGCAATTTTTAGCATCTGCACAAAACTAAAATTAAAGGAGGAACAACCAGTATGGAATGACTTAGGAACTATGAATACTTCAACTCAACTTAGCCCGCTGCGTAAAACTACCAAACACGAACAAGCAGAAGCCCTTGCCATTGAGCAAGCCAAGCATTTTGGTATCGACCCAAACAGTGATTACGGCGTCACGCTTATCGAACTGGCGACGACACTGTACAAAGCCAATACCAAGACACACGATCTTTGGGCATTGACGGTTGATGGCCTTTCAGAGCTCGATAAGAGCGACCGAATCGCTTGGTTTAACGCCAAACGTTTTTTGTCATTCCAGATCGCTAAGATCCTCGACAATCTGCAAAACCCAATGCGCGCCACTTACCAGTCTATTGCCACCAATAATGGTAATTTTGCATCCAAAGGTGCGTATCCTATCTTCGATAATGTCGCTGCTATTTTCTCTGCGAGCCCTGTGATTACACGTACCGCGACCTATTTGTTTGCGTGTACAGAATGGATTGAAGATGCGTTTAATGGTAAGGAGCCGCTGCACGATATTTACTCTCGACTGCTTAACCCAACATCGATTTCACTGGCTAACCACATGGTTGATATTGAGGCGGGCTCTAGAGCTAATGAGTACCTCGCATGGAACTTTAACTCGGGGATGGCCGCTATTGATGGGTTGTTGAGCCATCTACTTGGGTATGAAGACATTGTCTTAGCTTCACGCAATATCTACGGCGGTTCTTACCAACTGTTGGAAGATTGGTTTGGCAAGCCTTCGAACCTGAATGTCGCGGTAGAGTGGGTGGATGGTTACTCCGGGGATGAGTTTGCGACGCGACTTGATGAGGTTGCCGATAAATACGCGGATCGAATCGCTGCGGGTAAGAAAATCTACGTCTACCTAGAGTCACCGTGTAACCCGCATGGATACGTGTTAGATGTTGCTAGTATCAGTAAAGCAGGTCACTCTCGTGGTTGGGACGTGATTGTTGACTCGACAGTGGGCACGCCTTTATTACACCCAGTACTGAAACGTGATGATGTGATGGAAAGACCCGATTATGTTATTCACTCTTACACCAAAGAACTGGCGGGTTCTGGCACCACAACTGCTGGGGTCGTGATTGGCCGTAACGAGACCATGTTTATTCCAAAAGGAGAGGAGGTCACTTTCACCAAACCTAACGGCGATGCGGCCACCATTCCATGGAACGAAACGCTGTTTTGGAATGTGTACTACATTAAGGGCGCATTCCTAGACGCAGACAAAGCGTTTGAAGTGCTTAATGGCATGAAAACGTATGAGATGCGAGTGGTGCAAAAAACGATTAATACACTGACTCTCGCGAAGATCTTTGATGCTCACCCAGACATCAATGTGTCGTGTCCAGCTTTGCCAGACAGCGATAACTATGAACACTGCCAGAACAACATGTACTTGGGTTTACCAGCGGCGCTTTTCACAATCGATATGGAAGGTAACGGCGACCGTGCACCAATCAATCGAGATGGGTTTAAACAGTTCTTCGACATGCTTGAGCCAGCAATCGGCATGCAAGTGAGCTTAGGGCAAACCAACACCGTGGCCTTGTGCCCAGCACTGACCACGCACTCAGAGCTCAGCGATGAAGCGTTAAATGAAGCAGGCATCAAGCCAACCACAATGCGTATCTCTATCGGCTTGGAAGATCCGCGAATGTTCATCGCTCACATTATCGAGGCCGCTAAATTGTCGATTGACCGCAAACACGCAGACTTCTCATCGAGTTTCCCGAGTGGTGAGAGTATCGATGAAATCTATATGCAAACCTATATGGATGTACACCAGAGGTTTGTGAAGAGCTTGCCGAAGTTCAGTCAGCTTACTCAGTAACTTAGGTCAGTAAGGAAAGTTAACAAGAGAAGGCAGTGAAGTAGGGTAGCTGTAAACGTTAAATGAAAAACGTAAGGCCTCGCGTGTGCGAGGCCTTTTGGGTTTCGGGTAATAACATAAACCAATCTAGAACAAATCTTAGAAAAATGCGTCGATGAATCACCTAATAGCCTTTAACTCGTAGAATATGGGTAATTTATTTCTTATAACATAAGGCAAATATGAGCGGAAAAAGTAGTTTTTTGGACAACACTGATGTTGAGCACTTTTTCCACTCAATGAAGCTGCAATTAACGTTGGCTAGGGTAACCAAACACATCGTTCTCGTTGGCTGACTCTCCAGTTTGAGTTTCTGCAATATCCCAATGCTCTATAATTTTCCCTTCGTTATTAAAGCGGAAGATATCAATGTAACCAACACCTAAATCGCCTTTTTTACCGAGGTCAATTTGCTTAGAATGAACAAGAACCATGTCACCCATCGCGATTGTTTTTGCTATCTCCGTTTTTAGCTTAGTCCCGTTACTGTTTAAGTAATCAAGGTAACCAACCAATGCTTTTCTACCATTTGGAACCTCTGGGTTGTGTTGAATATAGGTTTCGCTAGAAATATACTTTTTTAACGCACTTGTATCCGCTGGGTTTTCAAAGCTTTTCAACACAGCAATGGCTCTGCCTCGATTACGCTCGATGTCTTGAGTTGCATCATAGATATTCGCGTCTGGCCCTTGGTACATGGTGTTTTTGTTTTCAGATTTTTCCGGAACTTGTTGGTAGTGATCCCAATGCTCTACCAGCATGCCATTTTCTTCTCTCCAGATATCAACATAAACATATTCCGCACCGTCTGAAGTTGTCCAAACAGAGTGTATTGCGACATAAGGACCTTCTGCAATGGTACGGTAGATATCTACTTTCACGCCAGGATCAGCAGTTAACTCGCCAGCTACCGCTTTAATCAGTTCTGCTGGTCCATCGCCATAAGCTGTAGCGTGTTGGATGTAAGTGTCACCAACGTACTTTCCGAAGTTGTTCAAATTCCTATAAACCAGTACATCTTCATAGAAGCCTTCCGCTAGTTTAATGGATTGATTAGTTTGAGCATCAATGGTGCTTAGGTTAGCAAAGCTTGGGGCAGTAAATAGACAAACAGCCATTCCGATTGCAACAGATTTAATAGACATGATTCTTCCTTTTTAGGTTTGTTTTGTTTGAGCACCTGTATGCTAGCCAGTCTAATTAATTAAAAAAATAGGGCATTATTCATACTTCTCATGAACAAATTCGATTGGTTGTAGTTGTAGTTGTAGTTGTAGTTGTAGTTGAGGTAGTTGCGAGGTGGTAGGTAAAGTCTATTACTTAAATCGAGATCTAATGATGGTCACGGGATACTGGCTGGGATCTGATAACTACTTATTTTAAAGGGCAAATCAGAGCAATATAATTACTCTGAATAGATGAATAGATGAATAGATGAATAGATGGGTTCAATACACAGGCGTTTACTTGGTTTCAAAAAACAGAAACCTCATACCATGGTCGGTCTTTTTTAACATACAGCCAAAAAACTAAGAGTATCAATCCCAAATAATACTCACTGTAATCGATTTTTAAGCCAAGAATGACGCTCTGACTGCTTATTTCTATTGTGCCAGACTTTAACAATATTGAAGTGAGGAAGCTCAAAAGGTAAGGGGACCTGCTTAAAGTCTCTAAATAACGTTTCTGACAAGCGAGAAGGCATAGTCACTATGATATTTGTATCTTTAATTAAAGACGCTATCGCCCCAAAACTAGGCGCACTAGCCACGATTTTTCTCTTCACGCCTCGTTTTTTAAGTATTGTGTCTATCTCGGTTTGGTGAGAATGCTCAAAAGACATGATGGCGTGAGGTTTGGAGCAATATTGCTCTATCGTTGTTGGCGGTGTTTGCTTTTGAGGATTGTAAAAACAGACCTCTTGGTCAGAAAACAACTTAGTTTGAATTAAATCCGACTCGTTACTCGTTAGTTCAGGTGACAAAACAAAATCTACATCGCCAGACCTAAGTAATGAAGCCCACTGAAGTTGAGTTCTGGCTGGAGCTATGTGCAACGAGCTCATCGGCGCTGCTTTCTGAAAATCATGAAACATAGGTTTTATAACGGTTTCTATTTCATAGTCGTTAGCTGCGATGGAAAAAACTTTATCATCTATTAGTGGGTTGTATTGTTGTGAGCTTGCGAAAGCTTGCATCGCTATTACGATTTCTCTGGCCTTTTCAATAAGTTCTCCCGCCTTTGGCGTAGGCGCGATGCCTCTTCCTGAAGTGACAAACAATTCATCTTTTACTATTTTGCGCAGTTGGTTAAGCCCATGGCTAACTGTTGATTGAGTAACCCCCATACTATCCGCTGCCTTTGTTACTGATTGGTGTTCGTAAACGCTAATAAACATGCGAAGTAGTCGTCCATCCAATGTAGAGTAATCGAAAGTATTCATAGGTAACATTCAACTTATGCAGTGTATTAATAATATAGGTTGTAACATACTCTTTCTCGATAAAACAGAACCAAAGATTGACTCACCGGAATGAACGATATTTTCGAGTTAATCGTGAATAAAGAATTCCAGTTTATAGAGGTATTTTATGCCCAGTTTTACTCCCCAATTACCAATTGCGTATGGTAATCACCAAGAAGCAATATCTTCTCCGAGGTTAAAAGGTTGGCATGCACATATTTATTTTAACGAACTTACCGAGCAAACGGCTCAAAGGGTAATTAACGATATAGCATTAGAAATTACAGATCTCAGACAAGGCCAACTGCATCGAAAATTGATTGGCCCTCATCCCTGTTGGAGCTGTCAGCTTTACTTTAAACCACATTTATTAAGTGACGTAGTCACTTGGTTGACGTTCAACCGAAAAGGTTTAACGATACTTTTTCACCCCATCAGTGGAAATGATTTGTTAGATCATAAAGATAGAGTTTTTTGGATGGGAGATGTCAAAGACCTAAATCTAGAGAATCTATAAAGCCCCAAATTTGTATCGATGATGAAAACAATGAAAAACATTAGACATAAATGTATTGGCCGTACTTTCCAATACAAAAAACGTTTTAATTTATGTTCTACAAAATGGAAGGAATTATGTTCGAAATTAAGTCGTTAAATTGACTTTATAATCCAACAGGATGGGTTTATTGGAATGGGTGGGATTAATGGGAATGCTTGAGAAGATTGATCAACAATGGCTAAAAAGTTTTCACTGTGTCTATGAGAGTCATAGCTTTTCTCAGCTGCTTTTTTAGTTGTGCCATACGAATTATTAAAGATGATAGAAAAATGCCTGCCAAATTGGCAGGCATTTATTGATGCTAATTTGCTTTGGAAGCTTCGTGTTGCTCAACCATGAACGCAACGGCTTCATCGTTTAGACAAGATTTACTGACGTATTGGCGCTGTTTTCCAATATGGAGGATAAAACCTAAATCGGTTTGTTCAAGTTGGTCGATGTCACGCCAAGCGATAGTATTGGTGGCTTTACGGTTTTTATAACTCACACCATCAGTATCCCCTGAAAAGACCACTTTGCTGCCAGCACCTGAGCTGATTTTTTGTCGCCATAACCACCAGGTTCTCTTGCAATATACACTGAACGCTTCAATCACACTCAAAACGATAAAAAACCAGCCTACGTAGCCACTAGGTAACAGTTCAAACTCCAATAGAACCCAACCAAAAATAAGAAACAAAAATGCCTTTAAATAGGCTTTTGGAAACTGAGTCGGAAGGCTAGTTTGATCATAACACTCTGCGAAAAACGTTTTGTCGAGGGTGTATTCTGTGGTGAAACCGGGATCTTTAGGCATGTGTGGCTACTTTGTAGTTCTTTGTTGAGGCGCATTATATCGCTTCACGCTGGTTTGTCTTAGCGGTTTCAATCCTCTTTTGTAAATCAATAATACTGAATGCGTTTACTCGCATGATAGCTAAATTGTTACGCTGTAGCTAAGTGGTCGCCCCGCGACAAGCTGTCATGTCTCTCATAGCTATTTTAAGTAACCTTGTTGCTCCATTCATTGTATTGCGCTTTAGATACCGACTTCATACTACACCAACTTGGCGACCCCAGTCTTCCTATACTCACGGCTTTTCTTTTTACGTTGTTGTAATTTTAACCCAAAGTAACAGCTGTTCTATACGTTTCTATATTAAGTGAATGATGTTAGACCGCTTACTGTTCTATCAGATGAAATGTTGTTCTTATAACAAATTACCCCGCAAGTGCGAGGTATTTAGAGGCTAGCGTATAGTCAAATAGGGCTAGCCAATTAGTTTTCTGTTAATGGGTTTTCTTAGAAAAACTTCTTAATCGCTTTTTCAGCACAAGCGACATCTAAGTGGCCACCCGGAGCGCCACCCACACCAATCGCGCCTATCATGGCATTGTTCAGTTGTACCGGAACACCACCCGCCAGGAACAACAAGTTGTCGTCCATATTCTGCAAGGGTTGCATGATAGGTTTGTCGGCGATGAGTTTCATCAGGTTACCTGACGGCTGCTTCATGCTTGCCACTGTGAACGCTTTTTTGCGTGAGCTATCAAGAGTGTGGATGCCTGCGCCGTCAGAACGTAGTTGAGCAATCACATTGCCCGACAAGTCGACAACAGTCGCAGAAACCTTGTAGCCATCGGCTTCACATTGATTAACGGCTTCATGGGCAAGCTTGAAGGCCGCTTCTGATGATATTTGAGTGAAAGAGACCGTTTGTGTTTCTGCTGCCATTGCATTGTGAGAAAGGCTAAGGAAACCAAGGGTTGCTGCTAGTACTGTTAGGTTTGTCGTTTTCATGTTTACTCCGTTAAAGCATCTGTTTTCAAAAAGAATCTGTTTTCAAAAAATATTCGTTTTTCAAATTCCGAATTCTATTTTTTGTTTGTTTAGAAAGGGTGTTTTTAATCAACTGGTTCATACTAACGAATGCATGATTACGACTGGCTTTCTTGAACATTACAAAGTTGCAATGTTGGTTATATTCGAGAAAGGATATTGATAGAGTGTATTAAGACCACGGCAAATAAATAAACGGACGTTAATGAAAATACTGTTGATTGAAGATGACATTCATATCGCGAGATTTTTGGTGAATGGTTTTCAGCAAGAAGGGATAACGGTGACACACGCAACAGATGGTGTTGATGGATTACACGAGGCCGTAACCGAAGAGTATGACGTGATCATTCTCGATATCATGTTGCCAAAGAAAGATGGGTTTGAAGTGTTGGCTGAACTCAGAGGGCAAGGCTACGCGACGCCTGTCATCATATTAAGTGCCAAACACTCAGTGGAAGAACGAGTGCAAGGGCTACAGTCAGGTGCTGATGATTATTTGGTAAAACCTTTTGCATTTCCTGAGTTATTGGCTCGTTGCCAAACCTTGGTGCGTCGAGGTAAGCAACCGACAACTCAGCCATTAGAATTGCATTACGGCCCGCTTAGCTTAGACCTACTTAAACACACGCTGCAAAGAGATCAACAAACGATCACCATTAATCAGCGCGAGTTTATGTTGATGAAATTACTGCTCGAAAACCGAGAGGCTGTGATGTCGAAAACGGCGATTCTTGAGCATGTTTGGGGGCATCAGTTTGATCCGCAAACCAACGTGGTCGATGTTTTGGTTTGTAGGCTTCGCAGCAAAGTTGATAAGGGTTTTTCTAAGCCGTTAATTCACACACTTCGAGGTGTTGGCTATGTCCTCAAGTCGTAGTATTGAACAGGCGCTTGCTAAAACGCAGAGACATTTGTTGGTTCGCTTTATGTCGACTTTACTGCTCTGCTTGCTGCTGGTGGAACTGATTGTTGGGGCGATCTTCTTTTTCGACCTTTACCAAACGGAAAAGAAGATCCTTACGTCTATGTCGACCGAGTATCAGCGTATTTTGATTTACGATTCGAGTGAGCGATTGATTCATGTTTTAGAGGCGAATCCTCATCGGCTACTCGAAAACAACATTGCGGCGTATAAGCTTGAGAAGGGCGCTTCATCTGATGGCGTGTTTATCGCTGGTGTTCAACATTTATCAACAGCACAGCCTTTTTCTAACTACCAAATTGATGACAATCGTTCATGGCTAGAGAGCTTCATCTTTAGTCCCTATATGTCGTTACCTATTGAAGGGGAGCAGTATGATTTCTGGTTGGTTTTGGATAACCGAGCAAGAGACTTTATCGCCTACAATCAATGGCTAATGACCTTATATGCGTTGCTTGCTCTCGTGGCTGTGACCGCAGTATTCACTCGTAACATCATCCAGAGTGCGATGTCTCCGTTAGTGACCTTTGGCGACCTGCTCGATAAGCTGAAAAAAGGGCAGTTAGAATTTCCTAGCACTAAAAATGAAGCCGAATCTGATTTAGCGCAAGGGCTCAACGTGATCAGCTCTAGTGTCCATACTGCGGTTGCCAAGTTACAGCACGTGACGACAACCTTGAATACGACCGTCGATGCGATCGCTCATGATATTCGAACTCCTTTGTCGCGTATTACGTTAGCCTCCCAAACGGCATTGCTCAATAACGCCGACCAACAAGCGATGAAAGACGCATTGGCGGACTGCTCTGAGCACGCTATGCAGGCCAGTAATATGTTAACCGCCTTGATGAAACTGAATGATGAGCTAACTGGTAAACGCATACCGCAGAAAGTATCGACTCAGGTCTCTGACGTGATTAGCAATGTGATGAGCTGGTATGAAGATGTTGCAGAGGACAAACGAATCGAGCTGGTGGTTGAGAGCGCTGATGGTCTTGCGATTCAGTCAGACCCTGATAAGTTGACTCAGGTGTTGGTTAATCTTGTTGATAACGCGATTAAGTACACCGAGCCCGAAGGAAGAGTGACGGTCAAAGCGGAGCAAAGCACCGAAGGTAAGGTCGAGATAAGTATCCAGGACACCGGTGTGGGCATTGAACAGAAATATCAGGACTTGATTTTTGACCGACTTTACCGAGTCGACAGCAGCCGCAGCAATATCGAGGGGTATGGTCTTGGATTATCTTTAGCGCTTGCCATGGTCGAGAATCTAGAAGGAACGCTAGTCGTTGAATCTGAATTGGGTGTGGGAAGTACTTTTACTCTTTCGTTGTAACAACGATTTATATCGTCACTTCGTCTTTGAAATTTCAACTCTTACGCACAAAGAATGCCCCGCACTAGTGGGGCATTCTTGTTTTGGGGAAGGGAGGTTCTCCATGAACAGGTTCGGGAGGTAGAGTAACCTGCGCCAACCCTATTGGCTGCTTGTAGCTTGTAGCTTTTGATCTTAGCTATCGATCCAGTAAATCTTATTTTTCACATGATAGTTATTGGCATATGCCAATAACGGGGCGTATGCTGAACTTCTGATCATCAATAACAGGAAGTTACTATGTTATACGCAATACCTTGTCGTGACCTTCATGTCGGCAACCATTTTGCCCGTTCTCCACAGATCGCGATTGTCGATGAGCAACAACAAATAAAGCATCTTATTCCTTTGGTTGAGTCAGACAGCCCGTGCAATAAGAAGAAGCAATGGATGTCCGTCGTTAAATCTTATGATGTGAAAGCTGTTGTGGTTCGTCACATCGGGAAGAAAATGCTGTCGCACTTGTTCAATCATGATGTTCGCGTTTTTACATCTAAAGGAAAAGCCGAAGTTACCACTCTGGATTTCAGCAATCTACAAGAAGTAACCGACCTCGATTATGGTCGCGAGTCGCGAAATAGTGGGTGTAGCAATAAAACGTGCGGCGAGAAAGGGCACAAAAAACAAGCTTCGATTTTAATGGCACAGCCTAATCAGCTAGGCGCTATTCGAGGGTTCCGTAAATGACCTTTTTGTTGACGCTATTAGGGTTTGTCGGAGTTGTTACACTGATGGCGATAGGCGTGATTTTTTCGCGCAAGCCAATCAAAGGCAGTTGTGGAGGACTCGCACAGTTAGACATTGAGCGCGAATGCAATTGCAAGGATGTGTGTGAAGGGCAAAGCCGAAAGTTGTATCAGATTACTGAGCCATCAAGCTAAGTATCAAGAGTTCTCGCTCGCTGAGTTAAATAACTTCTGGCTAACACGTGAATTAACTGCCTTGAATCACCAACGCATGGCCGTTGACGATGCACTTGGCGACTTTGGCTCTTGCACGCTTAATGATGTTGCCGAACGTTTGGCGAGACACCTGCATCTGCTCGGCGGCTTCAAGCTGGCTCAATCCTTCTTGATCAGCCAAGCGTAAGGCTTCTAACTCTTCTAATAGCAATTCTTCTTTATGAAGCTCGTCCATAGGAACGCCATTAGGCTTAAAACATGAGTAAGCCGCACGGGTACATAATTGACGATGTTTTTTTGGTCGAGCCATATCTATCTCTAGGAATCTAAGGGTACACAGGAATAAGGGTAAGTATGAAGGTTTTCATTCCTCACAACCATCGGCGTTGCCAAGTGTGCAGCCAAGGTTTTTTCACAGATAGCCCCATTTGTTTTGAAGCTGTTGGCGAAGGTGAGACTTTGGCTCAGTACGAAACGCTAGCTAAGCATGAAACGCCAGTTAAGCGTGAAAATTTAGCTAAGTATGAAGCTATAGCCAGGATTGTACCAACAGATAAAGCTGAGGGCTACGACGGTATTATGCAGGGGGGTATTGTTACTGCGTTACACGACAGCGCGATGTTGTATTGCTTGTTCCATAACAATATCAATGCGATGACGGTGAGTTTAACTTCTCGCTTTCACCATCCAATCGCCATTGGTCAGGAACTCGAAATTTGCGCTCAATGGGTGAAAAGCAGACGTAATCTTTATTTCCTCGAAAGCCAAATTACGCAGTGTGGGAAGTTATGTTCGTCGGCAAAGAGTCAGTTCATGTCAGCCCCGCCTAGATTTGATCTGAACTAGAAGCTTTGTTCTTTTTGAAGTATTTGAACGCTGTCCAGACGGCATAAGCCGAAACACCTACGATCAACGCTGAGCGAAGTAGAATAGGTGCATCATGCTCAAGTTGACTAACATGCGGCACAATACTAGCGAACAATCGACTGGTAAAAAGCAGCCCCATTACTAACATAACAATTTTATTCATGTGACCTGCCGTTCAATAGGGTACGTTGCACAGAAACAATTATGGGGTGGGTTACACGGCCAAAAAACTATTCTGCTCGAAATAAAATCATGCGCTTCTCAAGCTTGGTCGTCAACGCGATATCAGCTTAAAGCCAGTAAGCTAAAGTTTCGTTTTTGAAAGCGAGGGGGATTAAAAGTGAAGAGGGGATTGAAAGGGGGAAGAAGAGTGATGCGCTAGGGCTTGTTCTTCAAACTAAAATGCCACCGCAAATCTGCAGTGGCATTTGAATGACAACAAACCATCATGTAAATCTTTATTACAGCTCGAATACAAACTAAAGCTCTAACAGTTTGGCTAATTCACGCTCTTCGAGCAGCTCTTCAATGCGTTGACGAGCCTTAGGCCCTTCAGCTTGTGCTTTGGTTGACTTGCCGGCTTTTTTACTGCGGCTCGTTTTTGTTTTTTCCTTAGTTGTCATCGGTAACCTTCCTTGTATTTTCTATCTTACAGGTTGCATGTCTCTTTTAGTGCTTTACCTGCTTTAAATGCTGGTGTTTTTGACGCTGAGATTTGAATCTCTTCTCCAGTTCTTGGATTGCGACCAGTGCGAGCAGCGCGGCTATTCACTTTAAAGCTACCAAATCCAAGGATAGATACATCGTCGCCATTAGCAAGCGTAGTCGAGATGCCTTCAACGAGTGCATTGAGTGCTGTGCCTGCTTGCTCTTTTGAGATGTCAGCAGAAGTTGCGATGTGTTCAACTAATTGAGATTTGTTCATGTTTTAAATTCCTTGTCGAGTTCGTCTGGCGTTTGGTTTTTGCAAACTATTGGTTAAATATGACCAATATGAACTGAAGTTATGTCATTGCTAGGATTGAACTTTGTAAAGTAACAAACGAAGTTGATTATAAAAACATATCACGCCTCATTCAATGCAAATCATTGACTATTACTTGTTTTCGGCCAGTTATGGACAGTGAGTCATGAAAATGAACATCGTTTTGTTTAAATTAATTCATGATATCAATTGAAAGTTAATATTTTGCTGTATGTAGAACAGACAAAAAAGCCCAGCGTGTGTGCTGGGCTCATGCTTTTTTGAAGCAATCTGTTTTTTAAAGCAATCGAGTATTTGAAGCGGTTTTGTACTCGGAGCTAACGCAACGAAAATTATTTAGTAATAAAGATCTGTTCCGTTTTTAGCGAAGTCATCGAGCGAACTTGGCGCCAAATGTAGTAGAAGATACCTAACATCATCAACATACTTGGTATAGCGATGGCCGGGTAGCTGTAAAGTGTCAACTTACCCAATTCTTCATTAAAAGCTGCAGTACCTGCTGGGCTAGTCACAATCCAAGTCGCTAGAAAGTAGTTCATCGCAGAAGAAAATGCGAAGGTACTAGCGAATAGGTAGTTTGACTTCATTAGGCAACGATTAAACTCTGCTTGGTTACCAAACTCTCTTAAACGCTCTTCGATTAGAGATATGTTTAACAGTGCAGGCGTGAAGATAACTTTTTGGATAAACGGGTAGCGAGTGAAGGTTGAGCCAAGAACCGCTAAACCAATTAGGCCGGGTATTAATGCTTCTTTTAATGCTAACCAACGAGTATCAAGTTCGAAGAAGCCGATACCGCCGGTTAATAATACGCTGACAAAGCCAAGTGCCGCGATGAAGTTAAACTTCTTGTTGCGGACTAACTCCATACCACCGTAAGCAATAGGGAAGGCAAGCGCGACAAGTAGTGCTAAGCCAGTTCCTAGGTGTTCCTCTCCACTGAACTTCATTAAGATGAATGAAGGAAGAAAGACGTTAAATACGACTTCGAAAAGAGGACTCGATTTTTTGTTTTCTGTGCTGCTCATAATTTCTAAATACATTATGTTATGGATTTATTCTCAGGGATTGTTGTTTACCTCGCTCAAGATGTAAAGCCTTAAGACGTCATGCTGTGTAACGACATGTGACATCAACGACATCTCCGAACTTATAGAACGCGTAATTCAACACTTTCGTGTCTGTGTTCTCGACCAACTTGGGGCTTATGGTGTGAAAGCCGTTGCTTGGTGAGTCAATTTATATGAACGCCATAGCTAAGCTTTCGAGTTTATCTGCTGTGATCCACATTCATCAAATTACCTAGGCTACAAAGGTATATCCATATAATTGGAAACATGTACGGCAAGTTGTTTGTGATATTTTAGTTATGTTATAACATAACTAAAATATCACTCTTACTGAGAATAGCGTTCGTATCGGTAAGAGGAAAACATCAAGCATGTATCAAGGAGATGACGTAATGAATGCCGTGTCAACGAAACCTGTGACAACCGATAATAATCAGCCACTTAACATTGGTTCTGCTGCGAGTATCAAGGTTCATGCGAATCATGATCCATGCTTTAGCGCGTCTGAGCTGCCAACGGTGCTGCCAGACATCTATCAAAGCAATGTCAATATTACGATTTGGCAGCGTACATTTGATGAAGATTTAACCATGGCAATCAGTGAATTTATCGCCTTGAATCCAAACTTCAGTAAATCTATGAGCCTGTCTCCAGACAACGCCTATGAGAAATTGGAGTTTGCTACCGACGAAACCGCATCTAAAGCACTACTAGAAAACATGGTAGAGCTGGTGGATATGTTCTGTTGTTTGTTTGATCTTGAAGAAGTAGGGCTCCGTTTAGCGGTTCTGAATAAAGCGATGTGTCCACGCTTCCATGTTGACCAAGTCCCTTGCCGTTTAGTGACTACCTATCATGGTGTTGCCACTCAATGGCTGCCAAACGACTTGGTCGACCGTACGAAGCTAGGAAGAGGGAGTAACGGAAAGCCAGATTCAGAGTCAGGCTTGTACAGTCATGAGTCGGATATCGAGCAACTTTCGAGTGGTGATGTGGCATTGCTTAAAGGGGAGCGATGGAGTGGCAACGAAAACGCGGGTCTGGTGCATTGCTCACCCGTAACTTCATTTAACGAGACGCGATTGTTGCTGACGTTAGATTTTGGTTAGTCGCGCTCTATTCGCGAGACGATTTTTAGAAGTCGTCGGCTTACCCCTTTTGTACATCCGGTTTTATACTCGTCAAACCTATTAATTTACGCCAACACTGTCAGCATAATGATGAGCAGCGCCGCTAAAGCTAGTACGCCTAACGCACGCCATTGAGAAACAAACGCAACACTGCCATTAAGTTCGATTTTTCTTTGGAAGCCAGTGACCATTGCCCAAGTTAATGGTTTTGAGCGTAATTTATAGAACAAAACGGCAAAGACGTGTACCGCAATCAGAGTTGGAAGTACTTTTATCATAGTGAGGTGAATGTTTTCTAATAATGAAAATACGGAGTCATTCAACCAGATATTTGCATAGGGTAAGTGATCAAGAAGCCCTGCTAAGGCTAAACCAGAAACACACTGAATAGTTAAAGCTGATAACAGTGTAACAACCATCCAACCGCCAGCAGGATTATGGCCTGGCTTTTCTTTTTCTTTTCCTAATAAATAACGAACTACTGATTTAGGTGATCGTAAAAACTGTCTGAACCGGCTCGTTTCGCTACCCACCCAACCCCAGACCAATCGCCAAACGATTAATGTCATAAGTGCTAGCCCAAGTTGAACGTGGGGTCCATTACCTGAAATGCCCGATGCCATTAACCCCATGAAAAGCGCCGCTTGCGTCCAATGGTATAGGCGAGTTGATAGATCCCAAATCTTCATAGTTTCACTCTCTCTTTTGTTTATTTAATCTCTGTTCGCTTTACAGTAATTTACACAGCAATAGTTGCAATTGCAACTATTGCTGTGTAAATTGACTTTATCAAGGAAACACAGGCATCAAAGAAACACAGACATCAGAGCAAAACGGAACACCGAAACGAATCATCGATGTCTGTATCGAAACCAGACAACAAAAGCTATATGAAGCGAGGAGAGTCAATATGAACAAGAGAATGATTCACAAGAGATTGCTGAGCCTACTGTGCACTACAACCGTTTTACTTAGTACCCACGCTTGGGCATCACAAGATCATTCGAACCAAATTGAACAGCGCCAATACGCATTTACACAAGTTGAAACCTTGATTGAGCAAGCCAAAGACTTATTAGATGGCAACGATACGAGTTGGCAGGTATTAGAAGAAACGAGTTTAGAGCTAACGGCTCATAGCGAGTTGTTACTGACGTCATTTCCGGTGGGCAGTCAAGAGGGAAGTAAAGCTAAAGAGAGTGTGTGGAGTGAGCCTGAAAAATTCGAACGACTACTAAGTCAAATGAATCAAGGGTTCCAAGAACTCTATCAAGGTAGCCAACAAGGTGATGTATCACTGGCGGAATCAGGATTAGAAGCAGCGCAGGCGACTTGCAAAAGTTGCCATCGTTCATATCGCTCACGTTGGTAATAACATTCAGTCCGCTCAATTAACTAACTAACCCCATTTAACCAGTTAAAACTATTTAGCCAAAAAGGAACAAAATATGAAAATGAGTATGTTTATAACACTAGCCGTTTCAATCATGTTTTCTGCTTTAACAAACGCAGCAGACTATGCCGTTGCTCTAGGCTACGCTGATGTGAATGTTCAACATTTGGGCTACAAACTTTCTGTGACGAACAACTAGTAGTCGTTGGTTGTTGAGTTAGTATTGGGTAAGTGAAAATACAATAACTGACAAAACTAATAGTTAGTAAAATAATTAAATCGATTATTAACTAACCCCAATTTCGGTGAGATCTAAGTAATCGAATATAAGTGTTGATCTGAAAGAAATAAGAATGCCGTTGGGTTTAAATGACGAGAAATAAAGGGCTGAACGTTATGTGTTGGGTCCTTTTCTATTTTTCGTCTAGGTAACAACACTATGTTGAGCGTATTTAACTTAATTACCCTTCAACAGGCTGTTCGGTATGATTTCTCATACAATCAATGATTTGCTTGGTGAATGTCTCGCTATACGTGCCCCTACTCACATATATTGCTGATATTAACCTTAGATGGTTTATTAATTTATTTTAAAGCGTAAAATAAATGGTGCTTGCAAACCGCATTGGTGACAAATTTGTCACCGCGGTTTTTACTTCCAAATTATAGGTTTCCTATGTTCAAGAAACTCTCGCTTAAAAATAAGCTGGCGATCTCTGCCAGCATGGCCATTATCCTGGGGGGGATTTTGGTCGAGGTATTGTCTTTTCGTGCTTCATTGCAACGGTTAGATATTGAAGTTGAACAGCGCTTAGAAGGTGCATCAGCTTCTTACAATCAATATGTATCGGATTGGATCTTATCCAAAGAACGTGCGCTTACTTCACTTTCGAAGGAGTCAACACAAGAAAGCTTGGTGACTCACCTGAAGCAGGTTCGTGATTCAGGGGCGTTTGATAATGTGTTCTTAGCGTTCCCAGATGGCTCGCAAAAAAATGCGAATGGCGTAGTGTT
Organism: Vibrio sp. 1F263; assembly: GCF_041439035.1. NCBI lineage: Bacteria > Pseudomonadati > Pseudomonadota > Gammaproteobacteria > Vibrionales > Vibrionaceae > Vibrio > Vibrio sp. 1F263. The sequence goes on from NZ_JBGONI010000004.1 coordinate 173,402, forward strand.
GCCACCGGGCAATGATGATCCACGCGTATGGGGTTGGTACACCAATGCGGTTGCGAACCCAAGTAAGGTGTTCATGGATAACCCAACGGTTGCCGCGGCAACTGGGGCGAACGTTGTGTCGTTGGGTACTGCAATGCAACTGCATGGCCAGCAGGTCGTTTTAGGTGCTGATGTAGAAATTACCGACATTCTAAACAGCCTTGAAAAAGTGATTCTTCCAGGCGAAGGCTACATGTTTATCGCGACCAACAAAGGCACGGTTTACACGCACGCTGATACAAAGTTGCTGAATGAGAACATTAGCTCGCTAGGGCTAGATTTTTCTGATGTACAGAAGGCACTGACTAGCGGTAAAGACACGGCTATCGAGTTAAATGGCAGCGACTATGTTCTGTACGCACGTGCGATTGATGGTACAAGCCTGATTACTATCAGTGTTGTTAATCATGACTCTTTGGTTGCACCGTTATTTGATGCGGTGATCGGTCAAGTGTTGGTGACACTGTTGGTTGTGATTGTATGTACCATATTGTTTAACCTGCTGTGTACTATTCTGTTCCGTCCGTTGAACCATGTGTCTCAAGCACTGGCGCAGATCGCTAATGGTAGTGGTGATTTAACTCAGCGTATTCATGTTGAGAACCAAGATGAAGTAGGAGAACTAGCACAGAACTTCAACACTTTTGTAGGAAGTTTACAGCAGTTGATTGGTCATATTCGTGGGCAATCAGAGCAGCTTAACAGCCAGTCAGAGAAAAGTACTCAGCGAGCGAATCGTTCGGTGGATGAGCTTAATCATCAACAGCAAGAGATCACCATGGTGGCGACGGCTGTAACGGAAATGGCGAGTGCAACGCAAGAGATTGCATCGCATGCTGAGCAAACAGCAAAAGCGGCACAAGACTCTGCGACAAGCACTAATAGCGGTCACGCCCTGGTTGTCGATACCAAAGGTTCTATCAATAACCTTGCCAATGAAGTGAATGAAGCAGGTAATGTGATCAGTGAGCTAAACAAGCATGCTCAAGAGATTTCGACGGTACTTGCTACGATTCAAGGTATTGCAGAGCAAACTAACTTGCTTGCTTTGAATGCTGCGATTGAAGCGGCGCGTGCTGGTGAACAAGGTCGTGGTTTTGCTGTAGTTGCAGATGAAGTACGTGTGCTTTCTCAACGAACTCACTCTTCAACAGAAGAGATAAAGTCAACGATTGATGTTTTACAACGCACAACGGCTCAAGCGGTTGATCTTATGGAGAGCAGCTCGAAACTGGCAATACATTCCGTCGAAGATGCCGACCGAGCTTCACATGCGCTAGAAGAGATCAACACAGCGGTGGCTTTGATTAGTGATATGGCGACTCAAATAGCTACCGCAGCAGAAGAGCAAACGCACGTGACGGGTGAAATTACTCAGAACATTACGACCATTAAAGATGTTACCGACCACTTAGTTGTGGGCGCACAGGACAGCTTAACTGAGTCGAACGAACTTAAGAGCCAAGCCGCTGGTTTAAGTGACAAAGTGGCGACTTTTAAGCTTGCTTAACTGTTTCACTCACTGATGCCTGATCAGTGAGTGATTGTTAAGCAATAAGTCAAAGCGACGTAGATTACGTCGCTTTTTTTATATTTGTGAGTAATCAAATTCTTTATTAATCAGTTTCTGAAAACTCTTTCAGCGCACTCATTGCAGCTTCTGCTTTCTCTTTCTGAACGAAGATATGGTCATGGTAATAACCAGCAATTACGTTGGCGCTAATGCCGTATGAACCTAGCTTGGTGGCAAAAGCCGCTGTTAATCCAACTGCTTCAAGACTCGAGTGGACCGATAAAGTGATCAGGCTAAATACACCGTCGAAATCGAGTTGAGCTTGGCGTGCGGCATCCTCAGTGAGTACCAAGGTTAAGCCTTCTTTTTCACGAAAGGTCGCGATTGGTTCGAGTTGAACATGATCTGCCAATCCTCCGTCTACAGTACAAAAAACGTAATCACCTTCAATGAGCTCTGGTGACATGGACTTTAGCAGAATGTCTAAATCGGTAATGGCGGTCATCGTCTTTTTCCCTGCGTAATCGCGTTTGTTTATGGTGTTGGATAATGCAGCCAAGATAGAATTTAGCTCTGCATAAGTAAAATTAATAATACTTATTCCACATCAGTATCGTTAATGTCTAGATTCCTTCCATCTTGATGGCATCGAACAAGTGCTGAGTGGTGAGATGGAGTGGCACTAAACTCATTATCTCGGCTGTGTTTTAGAACAGCCTGGAGATTGTGTGTTACATTTAAGTTGATACACAACTGGAGATATCGATGATCTGGCTTTCAGTGAAAGTACTACAGATTGGACTTGTCTACGGATACAGGAAGTATCAAAAAACGAAAAGAGCTCCTATGTAGGGGCTCTTTTTTTAGATGGTCTTTTTCTTATTAAAGTGAGACTTTCTTTTGGAACGTACAGCGTTGAAAGAAATGGCGTATTTGTCCGGTTTACTAGTCAGTATCCAAATTGACTCTGAAATGTCACATCATCAATAAGCGAAAGTATGTTGAAAATAGAACCCATTACTCCTCACATCGGAGCTCACATCCACGAATTAGATCTTTCTACATGCAGAGCTGATGACCTCGATGAGGTTTATCAGGCGCTGATTACCCATCAAGTCATCTTCCTAGGTGATCAAGTACTCTCACCAGAACAACACTTGATGATTGCAGAGCGATTTGGACAGCTCGAGCTTGCGCATCCCTTCTTTCCTCGCGTCGAAAGCGCACCTCAGGTGAGTGTCATCGAAACAACCCGTGGTAATGCACCCATGGAAAGCTATTGGCATACGGATCTAACCTGGCGCAAAGTGCCATCGAAAGCTTCTTTGTTGCATGCTCAACATATTCCAAGCACCGGTGGGGATACGATTTGGTGTTCGATGACGGCGGTTTTCGAGTCATTAGATGAAGACATGAAAGCAAAGCTGAGAGGGTTGTCTGCGACTCATTCGCTGGTGGCTTTCGAGGGAGTTGAGCCAGATCAGATAGAGCTTGATTGGCACAAATCACTACTTAAAACCGCGCAGAAAAATCCACTTGTAATTCATCCTGTTGTTCAGAGCCATCCGGAAACCGGTAAAGAAACACTTTATATCAATGAGCAGTTTACCCGTTATATCAACGAACTTGACCGACAAGAGAGTGATATTTTACTTAACCAACTGTTTGAAATTGCACGACGCCCTGAGTTTCAAGTCCGTTTCAAATGGGACAGGGGATCAATGGCTATTTGGGACAATAGGGTCACGCAACATTACGCGGTGATTGATTACGGCGATACTCCAAGAAAGATGTATCGCGTTACAGTGACATAATGCAAACGAAGAGGCGCAGCACTTGCTAAGGCGCGTTATTGGTGTAGGCGTGAGCGTATAAATCTGAATCACTTAGGGATGTTGTCTGAGTTAAAGTATGAAACCGAGACTTTATTCATCTAAGTCATAATAAAATCAAAAGCGTTGATACATATTTGATTGAAAGCTCACTGCTCTGAGGTGATGTGTAATATACTCAGCGGAAAACATAAGAACCAACATCAAATTTTAGACTTTGTAAACGTTAGGGCTTAGTAAATAAAGTATTTGTATGAACGCGATTCGTAAAGTTTATCAGTACGCAGAACCTAACCTAACCCTTGTGGGTTGGATGGGCTTTGTCGGTTTCCCTGCTTACTACATTGTATGGGAATTCTTGTTTCCGCAACCCTATGAAAATTTAGCCGTGCGTCTGTTTTGCTCGGTATTGTTCCTTGGGATTGTTGTTCGTAATCGTATTCCATTTGATTGGCGAAAGTACCTTCCGGCTTATTATCAAGTCGCTATTACCCTCTGCTTACCGTGTTTTTTCTTTTACATGCTGCTGATGAATAACTGGTCCAACGTATGGGTTATGTCTTTCATGTCGGCTATTTTCCTCCATATTCTATTAGTTCACGTCACCCGAGTGATGTTTGCACAAACCTTCGCCGGGATAGGGATTGCTACCTTGTGTGCGTGGGTGGCACAAGGCTTCTACTTAGAGCTCACCATGGATTGGACGCATGTGCCAATCTTCTTATTTATCTATTTGTTCGGTAACTTATTTTACTTCCGTAATCAGGTGGAACATGAGAATAAGGTGTCATTGGCGAAATCTTTTGGAGCTGGTATCGCGCATGAGATGCGAAACCCACTAAGTGGTTTACTGACATCTATTGATGTTATGCAGTCCATATTGCCGAATCCGAAAAGTGGTGGCCACCAAGGGCAATACGCTTTGAGTAATGAAGAAGTTATACAGTTACGTGAAGTGGGTGATGAAGCGATGGAGATTATTCACTCAGGTAACGAGACGATTGATCTGCTATTGACTTCAATTGATGAAAACCGAGTATCTCGTTCTACGTTCAAGAAACATTCAGCTCAAGCGGTGGTGGAAGGGGCGATAGATAGCTTTAACTATAAGCGCTCAGCTGATAAATCAGCGATCTCTTTAGATGTACAAAGCAACTTTGACTTCTTGGGTAGTGATACCTTGTTGAAGTACGTGATGTATAACTTGTTCAAGAACGCATTCCATCATCGCAGCCCTGAAGATTTTCATATTCATGTCACCATGTACAGTGATGACGTGACCAATCAAATTATGGTTACCGATAACGGAGTTGGTATTTCAAACGATGTCATTCGACGTATCTTCCAGGATTTTTACACCACCGGCCAATCAGGTAACTACGGCTTAGGTTTGCCATTTTGTCAGAAGGTAATGCGGTCGTTTGGTGGAGAGATTAAGTGTAAGTCTGAGGTGGAACAGTGGACGCAGTTCACGATGACTTTTCCATCTTTGACTTCTCACTCTGTGAACGAAATTAAGAGTGAGCTCACTAAGCTAAAGACAGTGTTGATGGTGAGTGACCAGAAAGTACTCTCTGATAAAATTACTGAGACATCACGTTTTATGGGGTTTGACCTCACCGTATTAGACGTTGTATCAGCACTTAAAAATAAGGAATATCAATTTGAGTTCGACTTGATTTTCGTTGATATGGAGAGCTTAGATTTAAGAGCCAATTACCTCGATAGAATTGAATCTTTGCTATCGTTCACTGAAGCGAGAATCATCTATTTGTATGAGCATCATCCCATTAAGCGTGTTCGTAACGTTGCTTTTGAACCGATTTGGGTGGAAACACAAGTTTGGCTACTGAATACCAAAGCCACCATCGAGCGCTTACTTTTCGATTCTAATTACGTGTTGCCATCGGTTGCTGTGAAACCACTAGAGGCGACTAATAAACGTACGATAATGGTGGTGGATGACAACGAATCTTTGCGCCGTTTTACCGCAATGTTATTGGAAAAACAGGGCTTTGACGTTGTACAGAAAGAAGATGGCCAACAAGCGTTAGATGCTTTGGATACCGAGGATGTTGATTTGATTCTGATGGATATCGAGATGCCAATTATGGATGGTATTGAAGCTTCTCGTCGAATCCGCAGTGCAGCCAAAGAATACTCTACAGTGCCGATTATTGCTCACACAGGCGACAGTTCCCCAGTGACATTGGAAAAAATGGAATCGTCAGGCATGTCAGATTTTATTGTGAAGCCAGCAGATAAAACCCGACTGTTCGATAAAATTGCACACTGGATTTGATTGGTTGTACCGTCCGGTTATCCAGCTGAACTAGATGAATAGATGAATAGATGAATAGATGAACACAAGAAAGAGCTCAGCAATTCGCTGGGCTCTTTTTGTATCGCGACATGATAGCGTCTATTCAGTCCTGCCGTTTGTGTTAGTTATAGAATTGGTGTGTACAGAGTTATACGAACTCTAACTCTGGGTGATGGTACGCTTCGTGACAAACGGTGAGCACATGGTCAATGTCTCGTGGTGTCATATCGGCATTCACTGAAAATCGGATGATGTTCTTGTTCTTGCCCGTAGCGGGGCGGCAGAACACCGCACCGAACACATTCCGTTCTTCGAGGAAATCGCGAACACGTTCAGTGTTTCTTTCACTACCACATTCTAATGCCACAATTTGAGACTCGCTGCGGATATTAAAGCCAATTCGCTTTAGACCCGTAGTCAACGATTTAGCACGCTGGAACAGAGCCTGTCGTTTATCATCCGCACTTTTGATTACCTCTAATGTTTTCTCTAAACGGACCACCTCTTGTGGTAACACGGTCGAGCTGAAAATCGCGGGATAAGCAACAAACGGTAAGGTTTCTGAAAGTAGTTTTGGTCCAAGGATCGCGCCTGCACGATAAGCAAAGGTTTTAGCCAAACTTACGGTGATGAAGTCGACTTGCTTTGTAAGGCCCAATGCGTGAACTATGCCGGCACCATTTTCCCCATGCGTGCCCAATGAATGCGATTCATCAACGACGACGGCACAATCAAACTCCTGCGCCATTTCGTAGATGTCGCGTAGTGGGGCGATGGTCCCAATGGTACTGTAAACCGAATCGACCACAATAACGCCTGAGCCGTGGCGCTCTAACTGTTTACGCAGGTGATTCATATTGTTATGCATAAACGGGTGGGCGATGCCGCCAGCGGCACGAATGCCTTCCCATAGCGACATATGGGCAAAAAAGTCGATATACACCGATGTGTCCGGCGGGCAGATGGTTTGTAATAGTCCAATATTGGCCGCCCAACCTGACTGAGAAAGCAAACAGCTCTCCATTCCGACATAGTTCGCGAGCTCGGTTTCAAACGCAGGTTTAGACTCTTCATCTTGTAAAAAAATTGCAGACATCACTACGTTGTCATCGTGTTCGATAATCGCCGCTTGATGGGCGTCTTGAATCGGTTTGTTGTGTGACAGTGCTAAGTAATCATTGCTCTGCATCACGACGGCGTTGCGCTGAGGTCGTTTACCCAATACCAAGTGCTTTTGGCTTTGGTTCTGGGTAATGAGGTCTTGAATATAGAAGTTCAAGCGTTCTTCGATAAAGGAAGGTAGTGGTTTGTTTTTTGTTGTATCACTCATAATTATTCTCTTCAAATACGGGAAAACGCCAGCGCCGGCGGTTGTATATTGAAGTTAAAAAGTGATGTGTCATTAGTCAGTTTGCATAATTTTGTATGTGCTAGCAAACTCAGTATTTAAAGGTATCGAAGCGAGTCATTTTCCTTACGGTGCGGGGCTTTAACCTAGATCAGATAGGAATGATAGCCTTCTTTTTTATGATAAAAGGCTATTAAAATTCGGTGTTCTAATGACCATGAAAAAGTCGATTCTGAAAAGCTTTGATGTCCTAGCTGCGTATTATGAACTGGCACGAATTAAGAACTGGAACGTATTAGCTATGAACGTGAATCAGTTCGATTAAGTCGTTCAATTCCTGCTTGGCTTTTCCCTCTAACGAGTAACCAATATTGATGCGTAAGCAATTGCTGTAAAGGTCATGAGTGCTAAACAGGTGCCCAAGCCTGATATCAATGTTGTGGTCGGCAACTGCCTGAGCAAAGCTTGATTGGTTCAAATTTGGTATTTGTAGCCAAAGTACCATGCCACCTTGTGGGTTACTTATCTTTACTCCTTGAGGAAGGTGCTGAGCCAAATAACTTAGGTACTGCTGGCGCAAAGAGAGAAGCTGAGTACACCTTCTTCTAACGTGTTTTGCGTATTGACCAGATTCGATAAAGTCAGCAACTGCAAGCTGAGTGGGTAGGGCGACGCCATAGCTTGCAGCAGAAAACTGAGCCTTGTATTCGTTAATGAACCTCCCTGGTAAGCACCATCCTAATCGGTAACTCGGTGACAAGCTTTTCGATATTGAACCACACCATAGTACATAGCCGCCTTTGTCGTAGTATTTCGCGGGGAGTGGAGTGTGTGAGGAATAAGAAAGTTCCAGATACACATCATCTTCAATGATCGGTACTTGATAGTGATTCGCTAATTCAGCAAGCTTTTGTTTTTGACTAGCCGACATGTTGATCCCTTGAGGGTTCATATGAGAGGTACAAAAAATCGCGGCATCCACTCGTTTATTCTTCAAATGTGCTTCTAATTGTTGCAAGTCGATACCGTCATCCAGAGATGGGATCTCGATGATTTGTCGCGACATCTTTCCGAGCAACTCCAGAATGCCGTTGAAACAAGGTGAACTAATCGCGATGGTGTCGCCTTCTTTGGTGCACGATTCAAGTGCAGCCTTAATCGCAGACATACAGCCTGCAGTAATCACCATCTCTTCAGGTGAAAAGTGTACATCGAGCTTGGCAAAGTGAGTGGATAATGCCTGACGTAACATTGGCTCACCTTGTGTATCTGGGTAATGGTTTAGCCTGCTGCTCATACGCCGAATAGCGCGGCGAAAACTGCGTTCCAGTTCAACAATCGACTGTTCATCATTGGCGGTGCTAGACACCCCTAAAGATCCATTGATTGAGTTGTGAGTCGATGAGGTTAGCTTGACGCTCGACACTTTACTTTCAAACTGTGCCCACTCTGGGGTTGAACGAGCAGGTTTATGAGGAGAAACAAAATACCCTGCTTGCGGTCGAGAGTGTATCCAGCCTTGTGATTCGAGTTCTTGGTAGCAGCTCACCACGGTCGACATGCTGATGGCTTGTTGTTTAGCTAATTGACGCAGCGAAGGCATGCGTCCACCTTCGGGTCTTTTCCCCGTTTCAATCTCATCAATAAACTGATTGGCTAGCTTTCTGTAGATGCTCATGGTCACGACCGTTGTTAACTGTACTGGTTTTTATTGTAAAAATTGTATCTGTACTGGTTTTATTGATCAAGGGATACTCATTCAAAACAAAGGAGGGGTCAGTATGAAAAGAAATGATTTGTTGTTAGCGGTGTTCGTGATGGCAATTTGGGGATTCAATTTCTCGATGATCAAAATGGGTGTAACCAATGTTCATCCGTTGTTGGCAACTGCCGCGCGTTTCTCGCTAGCGGTGATTCCGGTGATATTTTTTGTAGTAAGACCGAATGTCGCGTGGCGTTATTTAGTGAGTTATGGCTTTGTGTTTGGTGTGGGCATCTGGGGCATGGCTTCATGGTCAATCACCGCTGGGCTCTCATCGGGGCTTTCGTCGGTGTTGCTTTCAACCAATGTGCTAATTGGTATGGCGGTTGGCGTGTGGGTTTTCAAAGAAAGTGCGTCGGTTCGCAAGTTAATGGGTGCGATGTTAGCCATGTGCGCGTTGGCAGTGCTGGTTTCCGCAGCAACGGGCAATGTCACTGTTAATGGCGTGATTCTTATTATGGTCGCAGCGTGTAGTTGGACGTTAATGGGCGTGATTGTTAAAGCGTCTAAAACCACTCAGGCTTTTGCGTTTAACGTGTGGGGCATGCTATTTGCGCCAGTTCCATTAGTGTTGTTTGCGGTGATGCTGCACGGTGACCAAATTATTTGGCAGGCGATAGAACAATGGGATTGGAACGCAACGATTGCTGTGTTGTTTCAGGCTTACCCAACCACGCTATTCGGTTACTGGGTGTGGAATAAACTGTTAATTCAATATCCGTTAAGCACGACAGCGCCGTTAACCTTGCTAGTACCTATATTCGCATTGATCAGTGGTTACTTTATGTATGACGAGGTGCTATCAGTCGCTCAAGTTGTGGCATCTGTACTGTTTCTAGTCGGTATAGGTTTGATAGTGAAGCCTGCTAAGACAACCGTAAGACCTCTTAGGGAAATAAAGACGATTGATTGAGCGTTTTCTAAAAACACAGCAGAATAGCATTGTCGAAAGGATTGACTAATTCGAATTAAATTCTGAAATGATACAAATATCATATTTAATAATGGTTACTTAGTAACCTCTGTTGAGTTTGATATCAAATCAAGTGGCTGATTTTATTGGGTATAGGATAGAGGTCTCAAAAATTATCTTTTAGAACACTAAAGTTTTAAATTCTTATTATGTTGGATTTTTCGGGATATAATATCACATCGTACCTGTTGGTTAGGTGTTTTTTAGCTATATATGTGACTTTACAAGGGAGTTATCTTCCTGATTTGAAAGAATAATTAAATTGATGAGATAAAAAAGTTGGCGAAAATCAGAAGCTTGGCATACACTTTCCTTGTAAATGACCTTATCTCATTGATTGAATAGGGTAAATGCTTTGGCGCTACTGAAGATGGTAGCAATGTATAACATAGCTTTGAGGAAAGTTTTATGGCACTCACTAAAGCCGATTTGGCTGAGAACCTGTTTGAAACACTCGGATACAGCAAGCGGGATGCCAAGGAAACGGTTGAAGTGTTTTTCGAAGAAGTTCGTAAGGCACTTGAAAATGGCGAACAGGTAAAACTGTCTGGTTTTGGTAACTTTGATCTTCGTGAGAAAAACGAGCGACCTGGTCGTAACCCGAAAACTGGTGAAGACATTCCAATTTCTGCTCGACGTGTTGTTACTTTTAGACCGGGACAAAAACTGAAGGCCCGAGTCGAAAATATTAAAATCGAGAAGTAGCCAAGCAATAGACCACGCCTAGCGTGGTCTTTTTGTATCTACGTCTTATGCATCATTTGCTGACTGTCTTGTCACTAGTTTCTCTTAGTGGTATCACCTGACTCTCTTTTCTTAGCTACCCTTCTCGTTAATCACCCTTCTCGTTAACTACTAATAGTGACATCCCTATATTTTGCTTTCTGATAGTAATGAACTAATGAACTAATGAACTAATGAAAGCAACGCGAGAGCACTAATAAAAAGAAAGGGCTGCGATTATGCAGCCCTTTGTCGTTGTTGTTTGTGATAAGCGTTTATGCCTGTGGTTAAGCCGCTTTGATGTGCGTGGTAATGTAAGGTTGCCATGCTTGTTGGTAAAGCTCTAAAGATTGGCGTCTTAGGCTATTGATTTGTGCCGCTTCAATGTCATTGATTGGGCGATGTTCTGCAATTGCGTGACGCTCAATGCCTTGGATGATTTCGTAGAGTTCGTGCTCAGGGCCACTTTTCACATCAGCAATCGCTTTCAAGTGAAGTTGAACCTCTGCAATGATGTTGGTTTTAGGTAAACGAACCAACAAGTTAAGGTCACGGTAGCCAGAATCGGCTGGTGACTTAAACTTGTTTTTCAGCTTAACAACGTCTGCTTCACGGCTTAGCGCTTCGTAAACTTCAACCAAGCTTTCTACATCGTTCGCGATGATAGTTGCACGGGCTAAGTCGGTAATTTTTGTTACATCACCATCAAGCTCAAGGGCGATTTTTTCTTCTGCACGAGCTTGAGATTTAACGCCAGCAAATAGCGCTTCAGAATTGGTGAGTAGGGCAGTACTTTTACAGATAGTTTCTAGTTCAGCTTGGCCTTGATGTGCTTTGCTGTACAGAATATCGAAGTCGGTGTAAGGCTGAGTCGGGCGTGAGTCGAAGGCTTTGATGCCGTAAAGGCCGCTCAAACTATGACGGAATACGTTTGATGAAACTTGGTTTTGCGCAGGAGTGCGCGTTTGATCAGTCGAACTTGTTGAAACAGGTGCTGCTGCGAATGCAGGCGCTCGGCTCAATACCAATAGCATTAGGGCCGTCGTACGGAGAAATACACTCATTCAAACTCCAAAATACAAGGTTACAAAAACGGGTAGTTAAAAGGGGTAACCAGTAACGCACAAGAGTAAAAACAGCTTAACTAAACTCACTACATATTAAATGGGGCTAGCTAAGACAGAAACCAACTCTAACGTTTAATATTGCTTTAAAATGTGAAGATATAGACAAATAATCTAACCGTTAGTTCCGCAATTATTAGAACTTTGAACTTAGCCAGTTTCTGATTTCATCGAAACCAATTTGGTACTTTAAACCAAGCTAAGGTTGCTCTTACCTCTCTATACTGTACCCTTGCATTATGACTGTTTAACATGAACGAAAGATGAATAATCCTGAATTTTGGCACAATAAATGGGCAGCCAACCAAATTGGTTTCCACCTCGAAGATGTAAACCCACTTCTGATTAAATTTTGGGAAAAGACTGAGCCTAGCTACGAGAAGAGTGTGTTTGTTCCACTTTGTGGCAAAAGTGAAGATCTGATTTGGCTAGCTTCAAAGCATGAAGATGTTCAAGGTGTCGAGTTAAGTCAGATTGCGGTTCGCGCATTTTTTGCAGAGCACCTTTACACCCCGACTGTGACTCAAATCAGTGGTCAGCACGAGCTGTATCAATTCGATGAACTGAACATCTACACGGGCGATTACTTCTCAGCGCCAATCCAGCCTGTCGATACCATTTACGATCGCGCGTCTTTAGTCGCATTGCCTGAAGAGATGCGCGTGCAATATGTAGAGCGTTTGAAGCAACTGTTAAAGCCAGGCGGCAAAATCTTATTGGTGACATTGGATTACGATCAAAGTGAGATGGCAGGGCCTCCGTTTAGCGTACCTAAGCTAGAGATCGAGCAGTTATTTGCAGGTTATAAGCTCACTTTGTTGAATCAAGATATCGCAGATGATGAACACCCTAAGATTGCGAAGAAAGGTTTGTCTCGATTCAGTGAAGAAGTGTACTTGATTGACTCAGACGCTTAAGCGCAGTGAGCTCTCTAGCGAAAAGACCGCTTCAATAAAAAAGATAACACCAACAAAAAGACGGGCTCGATAGCCCGTCTTTTTTATTGTTCAGATTTGAAGTCGTGATTGTTCAGATGTGAGAACGTAATGGTTCAGATCTGAGTTAGTCGTTACCAATTAGTAGTCTAGTTGTCATTAGCTAGAAAATGGTAATTAACAGTTAGTAAATTACTTTTACTTTAGAAGCACTCTCAATTGCATCTTCAATCGCAGTCTCAGTGCTGTTGCGACGAGTCAGCGCCACACCTAGACGACGGCGACCATCGATATCAGGCTTACCAAACAAGCGAACTTGCGTTTGTGGTGCGTCTAGCGCCTCTGTAAGACCTTCAAAACGAATGTTGGTTGAAGTGCCTTGGCCCAGAATAACCGCTGATGCACATGGACCGTATTGCGTGATGGATTTGATCGGCATACCGGTAAACGCGCGTACGTGCAGTGCGAATTCCGATGAGTCTTGAGACATAAGAGTCACTAAGCCAGTATCGTGTGGGCGAGGGGATACTTCGTTGAAGATAACGTGATCGCCTTTAACAAACAGCTCGACACCAAAGATACCGTGACCACCTAGTGCATTAACCACTTGTTCAGCGGTGTATTGCGCTGTTTTAAGTGCGTTGTCTGACATTACTTGTGGCTGCCATGATTCACGGTAATCACCATCTTCTTGACGGTGACCGATAGGCGCACAGAAATGCACACCGTCGACTGCGCGAACGGTCAGTAGCGTGATTTCGTAATCAAAATCGATGAAGCCTTCAACGATCACACGACCTGCACCAGTACGACCACCTTCTTGTGCGTAGTCCCAAGACTTCTGAATGTCTTCTTGTGTTTTGATAACACTTTGACCTTTACCTGAAGAACTCATTACTGGTTTCACAACACAAGGCATACCCACGAATTCAACAGCGGCTGAGAAATCTTCAAAGGTGTCTGCGAAGCGGTAAGGAGACGTGCTTAGTTTTAGCTCTTCTGCGGCTAGACGTCGGATGCCTTCTCGGTTCATCGTTAGCTTGGTTGCATTCGCAGTTGGAACGACATTCAAACCTTGTGCTTCTAGTTCAACTAACTTGCTAGTGGCGATAGCTTCAATTTCAGGAACCACATAATCTGGTTTTTCAAGTTCAATGACTGCTTGCAGTGCATCGCCATCTAACATGTCTAGTACATGGCTACGATGCGCGACTTGCATCGCGGGTGCGTCTGCGTAACGGTCACATGCAATAACTTCCAAGCCTAAACGTTGGCACTCGATAGCAACTTCTTTGCCGAGTTCACCTGAACCTAATAGAAGTACACGAGTAGCATTTTCACGAGTAGCAGTACCAAACATAGAAATTCCTTCCGATCTTTTGAACGATTGATTGAAAACGGGGTGATCATACTTATTTCAATGATAAAAGCAAACGTTTGCGCAAGTTGTTGCGTTAATTACAGGTATAAAAAAAGCAGCCCCGTTAAATAGGGCTGCTTATTTAAAATTTTGTTAATTAGATGTACTTAGATTGCTAAGTAAGTCACTGGAATGTCGGGATTAATCGCTTCTAATGTAGACTGCGTATCCGCTAGGTGACTGATGCTACCTTCGGCAATTTCAACCAACGCTGCACTTTCAATCTGTTCGAAATCGAAGCCAGCCAGTTTAAGTTGAATCAACGCCACTTGTAGAGGAGGTAAGCTCGGGTTGAACGCTGCGTTTTCAGCGTAAGCACCGGTGAAAATCTCACCCGACGTCAATTGCAGTGAAACACCACTTAGGTTTTTGGTGTAAGGCGCATGGCTGCGGTTTAGTGCTGCTAGCGCTTCTACAACAATAGGCGTTGTTTCTTCAGTCGTGTGCTTATGATCAAGCTTAGTCATTAGGCCAGTCGTCACACCTAAGTCAGCAGGGCCGAATGAGTCTGGTAGGTACTCTTGCAGAGACATTTCATCACGTTGTGGAAGCTGAACTTTAAGTTCTTTTGCTGTGGTCAGTTCGTTCATGAATTGACGACAGTGACCACAAGGGCTGAAATTGATTGTGATATCAGAGATACCTTGCTCGCCTTTCATCCAAGCGTGGCTGATTGCAGATTGCTCAGCGTGTACTGTTTGGCCAAGTTGAGCACCAGCAATTTCAAGGTTTGCACCAAAATACAGAGTGCCAGACAAACCACGCACGATTGCACCAACATAAAAGTCAGATAACGGAGCGTAAGAATAGGCTGCGGCAAAAGGAAGTAGCGCAATACGTAGCTCGTCATCCGCTAAACCACTTGCTTGCAGTAGGCTAGCAAATTGTTCTGGAGACAATGTCGCGTCAAAGTTGTCTGCTAATACGATGTCACTCAAAAGTGCTTTGATTGCTGTTGGAGCACTTTCCAGCGCCAGGATAATACGACTGTTCATGTTGAATCCTTAATTGACCTTAGGCTTTAATTCTATGCAATGCTCAGGAATTTTCTGTGACTTTGATCACTACTGCGTTGTTGCTGTTACATTGGTTTGCATAATTAGAGTGAGGTCACAGATGAAATCGATTGCAAGAGTAAAAACTACCATTGATATCGCACTTATTGCTTGAAATTGAGTTTGGTTTGTCAAGTATTGATGAATAAATGAGAGAAAAAAGCCCAAGCTACCACTGAAATAATCAGGTTATGCTTGGGCTTATTGATATCTGTAACGCTTAAAAGTCGCGAACCAGTGAGTTTAGCTATTTACCAACTCATCTATTAGAGCGCGTATAAACTGTAATCAAAGTGGTTAAGAATAGAACCAAACCACGAGCGAAAATATACTCGGTGCAATGATTGAGGTGATAACCCCACAAAGAACCAATGCCAACGAACTGAATGCAGCATCTTCCTGATTCTTTTCAGCACATGTCGCAGTACCTAAAGCGTGAGACACGGTACCCATGGTTAAACCACGCGCGATAGGGCTCTTAATACCAATGAGATTGTAGATTGGGTAAGCAAAAATTGCCCCAAATAGACCAACAATCAATACCAGTATTGCCGCAATCGCTGCTTCACCACCTAAATGGCTCGATACTTCCATCGCAATTGGTGTGGTGACTGATTTACCTAATAAACTCGCAATCAAAGTTAAGTCAGCTTTAAAAGCCACTGCTATTAATGCCGTTGTTGTCATCGACATCACACTGCCTAGCGTGCAAGCAAAGGTAATGATGCGCCAGTTGGCTCTGATTTGAGGTAGCTGTTCATAAAGCGGGTAAGCAAGTGCAACAACCGCAGGCTGCAGCATGTAGGTAATCCAGGTGTTGTCTGCATAGTAAGTCTCAAACGGTACTTTGAAGAACGTGAGTATCGGAATGATGATACCAATGCTGATCAGCAGTGGATTACACAGCGGTGAGTTTACTTTTTGACTTACCCAGCGAGCAAACAGGAATACCACGATGGTGAGTAGAATCCACATGATCAGTTACCTCTCGAAAGCAAGCGGTCTAAAAACCATGATAAGGACACCAACACCAGCAACGTGCCACCAACGGCGCTCGCCATAATTGGCAATGCGTTCGCGATGAGCATGTCGAAGTGATCCATCAACCCAACACTGATCGGAACAAACAGTAAGATCATTAGCCGGATAATCAAGCTTGCACCGGGTTGTACCCAGTGCGAAGGAACAATACCAATCACCATGGCGGCAAACAGAATCAACATGCCAAAAATACTGCCTGGGATTGAGGTATCCAAAAAGTGCTGTAACGCGTTACCTGCTGTAAGTGCACCTATGATTAAGGTGAAGGAGATTAAGCAGTAAACCAGTTGGATCAATCTTTCTTTCAAAGTGTTACGTCTCTTGATAATGGAATTAGCTAGCTAACTTTTCTACGTACTGATAAACCGCCTTCAAGATAGCCATTTTCTTCTCGTCGCTTTCATGTTCGTGCGCGAGGTTTTCAAGGTTGAGCATGTACTCTTCTAAACGGCTCTCATAAAACTCACGACAATGGTTCGCCCATTTCAATTGCTCAGCTTCGTCGAGCGTCCATGGGAAATGACGAGCACGGTAACGGAACAGTAACGGTTTAATTCGTTCATCACCGAAGGTGATATCTAAAGCTGCCAAGTTATTTGGGTCAGTTTCGCGAATGATGTTCATCGCTGTTTTATCAGCAGGTGAGAAGAAACCGTCATAAAGGTGTGTATCAACATCATCACTCTTTTCGTACTCTCGTTCTTGTGAGTACAGGCCGATCAGTTTTTCGCGGATCTCTGGGTGTTCGCGCAGCAGGGCCAAGTTATTCAAGCATTGTTGGCGATCGATACCGATGGTTTCGGCATTTTCAGCCGTCAGCGTTTTGGCTGGAGCAAGAATAGGGCACTTGTTCAGTTGAACCAATTTGATTGGTACGGGTAGCTCGTCTTCACCCAGTTCACTGCGTTTGGTGTAGAGTCTGTCTCTGAGTTCATCAGCGTCCAGTTCTAACAGTGGGCTTGGATCTTTGGCTAAATCAACCACGATAACGGCATTTTGATTGGTTGGGTGCCAAGCCATAGGCACAATCCAACTTGTGTAGTTGCAGTCACGGCCAAACATGCCCGAAACGTGCATCAATGGTGTCATGTTTACAATATCAACCAGGTCATTCAGCTTACGCTTATGACGCATGTTGTAAAGGTAATCGAACATCTTAGGTTGTGCAGCTTTCAGCTTCTTCGCTAACTCGATGGTCGCAATAACATCGGCCATCGCATCGTGCGCGTTCTCATGTTCAATGCCGTTTGCCACAGATAGGTGTTCCAGTTTGAAGCTTGGATAACCTTCTTCGTTCTCTGGCCAAACAATGCCTTCAGGGCGCAGTGCGTGAACAGCGCGCATTACATCTAATAGATCCCAACGTGAGTTACCGTTCTGCCAACTCCACGCATATGGGTCGATGAAGTTTCGGTAACAGGTGTAACGCGTTACTTCATCATCGAATCGAATACTGTTGTAGCCAAGGCTTGTGGTGTTTGGTTTCGCCAACTCGGCATGGATCTTAGCGATAAACTCTGGTTCAGGAAGACCTTGTGAAGCCGCCTTTTGTGGTGTGATGCGGGTGATCAGTGCAGCTTCAGGCGCAGGGAGGTAATCAGCAGGAGGTTGGCAATAGATAACTAGAGGCTCTCCAATAACATTGAAATCTTGGTCGGTACGAACACCCGCAAATTGACTCGGACGGTCTTTTGCTGGGCTAACGCCCCACGTTTCGTAATCGAAAAAGAAGTAGGTCGGCTGATTATCTGAACTCATTGAAATTCCTGAACAGCAAGCGCAGAACGTTTACTGTGGCTGAAGGTTAGTTTTGTTCAGTATCTGATAGTATGCGGTACGCGTGCAACCCAGATCACAAATAAATTGTCGGAAAACGGTGCTTTACTATTCAATCGAGTCGGTGGGGATGTCTTTGAATCCAGTTGAGGCGGTATCTTAGTTAATACAATCTGTCTATCGTCCGTTTAATCCGATGGAGGTGAGAGTATCAATCGTACTTTCTGTTTCATGGATAGCTCTCGGTTCTTCAAATCTTTGTATATGGCCTTCCATTCTTGAAAGGTGACCACTATCGGGTTAAAACTGTTTACTGGGTTGGTGACGCCGTAACGTACGATTTCAACTTCCGGTTCGAACGTACCAAACAACTTATCCCAAATGATCAAAACACCGGCGTAGTTCTTATCTATGTATTGCGGGTTTTTGCCGTGATGCACACGGTGGTGTGATGGGGTGTTAAAGATGTATTCAAGTGGCCCCAAGCTTCGTATCCATTGTGTATGGACGAAGAACTGCAAACCTAGATTGAGAAGCACCACAAAGACGACCCATTTAGGGTCGAAACCTATGATGACCAACGGTACCCAGAATAGCCACATCCCAGCAAGTGGGTACATTAAGCTTTGACGGAAAGCCGTACTGAAGTTCATCTGTTCTGAGCTGTGGTGCGCGACGTGTGCTGCCCACATCCAGCGAACACGATGGCTTGCTCTATGGAACCAGTAATAGCAAAAGTCTTGTAACACCATCAATACAACAAAACTCAGCACGCCCATTTCAACGTCCATTAAGCGCCAACCAAACAGCCAAAGATACAGCTGCACGACCAATAACCCGGTGAGTAAATCGGAGAGTTGATGCATTCCCGCCAGCGTGAAGTTACACATTACTTCTGAAAGTTTATAGCTCGAGTTATCAGGCAGTCGACCTTGCTTCTGACCGATAAAATACTCAGCCAACATGCACACCACGAACAAGGGCGCTAATACCAGCAGTAGCCATTCTGGGTGATTGATTAATGCGTCGATATTCATGTTTTATCCTTGTTGAGACGCCATACGCGTTCTTAGTATCAAGTTTACTTAGACTTGCTCGCCTGAGATTCAATCAGCAGAATTACGTTACCAGCGAGCAAAGTGATCTTCTGTTAGGCCAAGAACACCATCGAGCTGATGTGTCACTCCCTTGTTGTCTTCAATCGAGCCAGAAAAGTGACCAATGAACTGACGAAAGTTACTCTTTAACAGCCATAAATTGAGCTTTTCGTTGCGGTTATTTAAGGGCGTAAAGGTCAGGTTTATACGTCCATCTTGTGATGTTATCTGCCAAGGTAAATTCGTGTCTTGGCGACTGAACGTAAACTGTACCGGGTTAAGTAAGTGTCTGGTTCCATTGACCCATAACACGTTTTCGCAGCCTCCGGTTTCATTCACACCCGCCGCGAGGTTTAGGCCAATATCTGTGCCATTGGATTGCGTGTTGATGCTTGCCCAGCGCCAACTGGTTTCACGCCTCATGTAACCCGCTGAAAAGTCATAACCAGCACGAGCTTGTTCGAGAACGAGTGATTCTCCCTTGATTTGGATGTCACCGCTGATGCGCAAAGCATTGTGCTTTTGGGTGTAAGTCCAACCTGAATAACCCGTTGGGCTGCACATCGCCAAGGGCAAGCTGTCGGCTTTAGGCTCTAAAGCGATATCGGCCTTGATGAGTTTGGTATTCAATCGAACTTGCCATTGCCCGCCTTCAATATTAAAGATGATGCTTTGGCCTGCAATGTTTGTCGTGCCGTCAAATGGCGAAGCGGTAACTTGTTTATCAAACCCTAATGGCCTCAACCAAGATGACTCTTCTAGATGGTTGTTTTCAATATCGTACAGATAACAAAATGCCGAGCCTAAGTAGCGAATATCCGCGATAGCGACACCAATAATGTGCGTGTCGGTGACGATGCTGACAAATTGAAATTGCTTGTAGTGGAAGTGCTTCTGCCAAAGGTTTGCTTTTGCATCCATCGAGTTTCGGTAGTCAAAGTTCTCGATGTTCAGGTGCTTTGGGATGCCATCGAAATGTCCAATGATCGGCTGACCATTAGAATCAATCAAACTGTGTGGAGCAGGATTCGTTTTTATCATTGCGATAGTTCACATAAATTTAACAACTAAAGCCATTGTGCGATGAGTAGCGTAGAATTGGGAGGTCATATTCGGACAAGAGCGCGTTACCAATCACGATTTTGTCAGTAGTGTTGTTGAAGCTGAGTAGTCATGTTGATGGGAATGGGCTCGATATAAGGAGAGACGATTGGAGATTATCGCGGAGTATAAGCCGACCGGACATCGGCATCAATTGGGTACATTAGATATCGCGCTGCTGTTGAATACGTTAGAGCAACGAGGTCTCGATATTGAAAGGCTACTCAATGATGTGGGTTTGCCGAACATGGATTGGCGAGACCCGAATGGAAAGCTGACTTACGCTGACAAACTTTCGTTATTTAGCGCGGCGAATCAGAGCTTTCCTCACGATGGCTTAGGGCTTTGGCTGGGGGAACACGCTAGCTTGAGCCACTTTGGTGTGTTGGGTTATGCGCTATCGACAAGTCAAAATGTCGGGGAGGCCATCAAGTCGGGCTTTAAATATCTGCGCCTGAACGGTCCTATTTTCTCGGTTAAATTATTTCTAGATTCCGAGCAAGCAGTGATTCAGATTGAGAACACCTTGGAAGTGGGCGATCTCCTACCTTTCTGCAGTGAGTATTTCTTGAGTTCAATCGTCTCTTTGTTCGAAGAACTGACTGGTCATGAGTTGGATATTCATACTTTGGCTTTGCCTTATGCTCGCCCTAATTACACCAAGCTTTATGACGAGCGTTTCCAGTGCCCGGTGATTTTTGAACAAAACTATTGTGAACTGCGTTTTGATATCTCCGTTTTATCACAAACTTTATTGACTCATGATGCCGCGACCCTGAAGCGCTATCTCGCGTCTTGCCAGTCGATAGTGGAAACGCTGGACTCTGAGCACCTGCTGACTAACCAGATCAAAACGATCTTTTATCAAACCGCAGGCAGTTTCCCGAATATAGAACAACTCGCGGATGAGTTTGGTTGTAGCTCTCGTACACTCAGGCGAGAGCTAGTGACCCATGATTCCAGCTATCAAATATTGCTTACCGAAGTTAGAGTGGAACTGGCCAAAGAGCTGTTACTCGGCACAACCATGAGTATCGATGACATCGGTGAAAGGCTCGGTTATAGCGACCCGGCAAATTTCAGAAGGGCGTTTAAAGGTTGGCTCAATAAAACGCCCGCTCAGTTTCGTGGCAGATTGAGTGCTTCTGGGTAATTGGCTCGATGTGCGTATAAACGGTATTTCGTGGAAAAGTGGAGGTTCTGAGCAACAAGAAGGGAATATGGACACAGCTTAGATCTATCAGCACAAATTTTGCGATTGTTCTGTAATTTACTCTTGTTCAGTAAACAGAAACCTCAAAAACAGGTATGATAGTGCCGTTTTTAATCCTGAACTGGGAAAGTCATGGCAAAGTTAACACTCCAAGAGCAGATGCTTAAAGCTGGCTTGGTAAATGAGAAAAAATTAAAGAAGGCGAAGAAAGGCTCTAAAAAGTCTCGCGTTCAGTCTCGTGAAGCAAAAGCGGCAGCAGAAGAAACTAAACTGGCGCAGCAAGCGAAAGACAAAGAGTTAAACCAACAGTTGAAAGAACAGCAGTTGAGCAAAGAAATTAAAGCTCAAGTGAAGCAACTGATTGAGATGAACAAGATAGAACAGAAGAATGGTGAGATCAAATACAACTTCACCGATGGTACGCTAGTTAAATACCTTTACGTAGAAGATCTGACTCAAAAGCAACTAAGTAAAGGTATTCTAAGTATCGCGCGTCAAGGCGAAAGCTATGTTGTTATCCCAACAGCAGTAGCAAACAAGATCGCAATGCGTGACGAAGAATCTATCGTTGATACGCAAGCTTCAAGCTCAGATGAAGTAGACGAAGATGACCCGTACAAAGACTTCGTGATCCCAGATGATCTAATGTGGTAATTGCCCGTTAGTACTGAGTAGAAGCACGAATTAAAAATGCAGCTGACAATCCTTCGATTGTGGCTGCATTTTTTTGTTTATGAGCTGTGAATCTTCTAGATACTAAATGACCACTAGCCAAATAGCTAAATAACTAAATAACTAAATAACTAACTAGTTAGATCATGGTTGAAGCGATCAGGCGTCACCGGGCTTCTCACGTTTGCTGTTCCAACCCATAAAGTTGTAAAGGTTGTAACGAGCAAAACCCAATTGTTCATGCAATGCAAAGTCTGTAACTGCGAAGTTGTACCATAATGGTAACCATGAAATTTGAGCAGCCATGTAGTCGGCTCGTACTGGGACGACGTTTAATCCAAAATGATTAAAGTAGAGTTCACTACGACGAATATGTAGGCCTGATGAAACAAGAACAATGTTGTCGAACTGGTGATGCTTCATTAGGTCACTGGTGAGCTGCGCGTTTTTCCAAGTGTTGACGCTATTCGATTCTTGAATGATATCGGCTAGTGGAACGCCGAGTCTAAGCAACTGCTGTTGATAAACTTCCGCTTCGGTTACACCATTATTTTGTGCATCTCCACCACTAACAATCACTTTGCATATGGTTTGAGCCTCCGCACAGTTTTTATATTGGCTTGCCGTTTCATTGATGCGACCGAACGAGAAAAAGGTCGGCTCAAATTCTTGTGTACTTGCGATGAGTTGAGTACCAGCACCAAGCAAGACAATGGCATTGTGAGAGGTCCACTGAATGTCAGGTTTGCGCTCATAATTGGCTTGCAGGTCGTTTAGTAGATAGCGAGGGATTAAACCCGAACCAATCAATATAAATAAAGAGATAAGAAGAAGTTTGATAAAACTAGAGGTTTTTCGCCACTGAAATAAACGTGTAACGCCAACGAATACTAGAAGAAGTAATAATATAATAAAGCTCATGAGGATCCTGTTATCGAACGGGTGCCAGAATGATGTGACATATTGAAGCGGTGCATCATATATCAGTTTGGCTGATGTTTCATGGCTAACTTATTGTACTATTGAACAAATATAGAGTTTTGCGTTATAGAATGTGGATGATCGTAAAGTAATAAACAAAACTAATAAGCAATAAAAAAACCGACGAATGTGCATCGGTTTTTGTTTAACGAGACTCAAGTTATTGGATCAATCGAACCCATTAAGCGTTCGCTTGTTCCAAATCTTGCTGCTTGTCCTTTTTAGCCAATAGGCGGCTTGTAATTGTACCAGCTGTCATTGCACCAGATACGTTAAGCGCAGTACGTGCCATATCGATAAGTGGCTCGATAGAGATAAGCAGTGCTGCGATAGTCACAGGAAGACCCATCGCGGGTAGTACGATAAGTGCAGCGAAAGTTGCACCGCCACCAACGCCGGCAATACCAAATGAGCTCACTGTGATAATAGCAATCAGAGACAGAATGAAGTTAATGTCCATTGGGTCGATACCAACCGTAGGCGCAACCATAACTGCAAGCATTGCAGGGTAAATACCCGCACAACCATTTTGACCAATTGTTGCACCGAAAGACGCAGACAGGTTAGCAATCGCTGGTGGTACGTTTAACTTAGTGATTTGAGCTTCAACGTTCAGGGGAATAGTTGCTGCAGAGCTACGAGACGTGAAAGCGAACGTCAGTACTGGCCAGATCTTTTGGAAGTACTCTTTCGGGTTGACACCAACAAAAGAAACCAACACACCGTGAACGACGAACATCAGGATAATAGCGACGTAAGAAGCAACGATGAAGCCCAATAGGCTTAGGATGTCAGAAGCACTTGACGTTGCGACTACCTTCGCCATTAATGCTGCGATGCCGTATGGCGTTAGTGCCATGATCATCTTAACTAAGCGCATAACGATAGATTGAGCCGCTTCAACGAACGTACGGATTGGAGATTCTAATTCTTCTTTCTCTGCCATCACCTTACGAGCAGCAATACCCGTTAGCACGCCAAAGATAACTACCGCGATGATAGAAGTAGAGCGAGCCCCTGTTAGGTCTGCAAATGGGTTAGTCGGAATAAAGCTAACCAGCATTTGTGGAATAGTTAGATCTGAAACGCTGCCGATGCGGCTTTCTAGTGTTGCGATACGTGCTGTTTCACGAGCGCCTTCAGTTAAACCTTCAGCCGACAAGCCGAATGCTTGTGTTACAACAATACCAACAATCGCAGAAATTGCCGTTGTTGCTAGCAACACAGAAATGGTGATGCCGGAAATCTTACCTAGTGAGCCGCCTTTCTCAAGCTTCACTACTGCCGCAATCATTGAAACTAACACTAATGGCATGATGACCATTTTTAGTAGGCCAACGTAACCACGACCCACAATGTTTACCCAGTCGAGCGTCTCTTTGATAATAGGATTGCCTTCACCAAATAGCAGTTGAAGACCAAGGCCAAAAGCACTACCGAAAACTAAACCGAGTAAAACGAGGCGAGAAAGTGTGTTTTCTTTTTTCTGCTGTCCGTAGAGAAAAAAGAGGATACCAGTGAATACCGCTAAGGCAGCGATAGCTGAAAATGACATTGTTTTTCCTTATGAATAACCATGAATCGATAGGGCGCTTAGATATATAGGCGCAAATACTGTTAGTTAAAATAGCGACCTGTAACAAAACGTAAAATAAGGAAAAGTAATTTATTAGAACGATTAGTAATATCCACCCAATGGGTTGGATGGATATTCAACATTGTGGTGAATAGATAGACGTTTTAATGATATTTCGCTAATAAATTAAGCATGTCAGTCGAGGTGTAGATTTCGATACTTTGGAAATTATTTTCGAACAATCGGAATAATATTGCTTTCGCTACATCTTCCGATTGGATAGGGCGTAGGTTTTTGAATTTTCCAAACATTAACGGAGATATTAAAGGGAAGACTCTTTGTAGGAGCTTTTCATCAGTTCTGGGTTCGGCACGTTCACCCACCAGCGGGCCTGGACGAGCGATGAAGAGCTGCTTGAAGCCAATACGTTTTAGGTTTTGCTCCATTTGTCCCTTACAGCGCAGATAGTGTGAATAGGAGTCTGGCGAAGCGCCATAGCTAGAAACGACTGCGACACGTTGAACTCCAAGGAATTTCATCGACTGTGCCACTTGGCTAATCAGTTCTACATCGATCTTTCGCAGCGCTTCTTTTGAACCTGCTTTTTTCTTGGTTGTGCCTAAGCAGATAATGCCTAAGTTGGGCGTCGCTTTGGTGTCGTCCCAACTCGTTACTTGTAGATCGTTGTGGATGAGTGTATCGAGTTTGTTGGAGTGAAATTCTTCACCTAATGCTCTTCGTGACAAAGCATAGATGTGTTCTACAGCGGGCTCGTTAATGAGCAGTCTCAGGACATGATGACCAATTAGCCCTGTCGCACCAGCTATAACAACCGATGTTTTATCTCCATTAATACTCATTCTATTCCTTACTCGCTCTACAAGTGCTTGTTTAATATAAACAGTGTTTGAATTTTAAGCGAATAAAAGTTTCATGAATGAGCGTTAGGAAGATGGGGTTTGATGATGGGCTTTTATACGGAAGGTATGTGCTTAGCTAGGTAAACCTCAGTTAAGGTGTTAAAGATAACAAAGCCCGCTGGGCGACGGGCTTGTTATTTACTTTGCTACTTTGCTACTTTGCTACTTTGTTGTCTTATTGCTTCGACAACTATTAGGTGAAGGAGAGTGGGATTTTCCTTACCTTTTTGCTGGTTTTCTTACTCGATTTATTTGGTTTTCTTTTACTTGTGTTTGGAATCATTTCACCTCCTAAATCATTGTTTGGTTTTGTCTTTCAATCGATTGTTTTCTTTTAAAGCAACTGCGATGTGGGTATTCACAGTATGGGCACTCATCAATGGAGAGATTAACAAGTACTTTAGATAAAGCATAAACGATGCCAAAATGTAAGTTATTGATAAATCTATTATCAGTATTGTAGGTGTTTCGGGTTCGTCAATTTGACTGTCAATTTGAGAAAATACCGGTGTGATCTGTTCAAATTAAGAACACTCTCTACCGTTTCTGTTGATTAGGCATAGATACAGCATTGCTTAACACGTAAACTGAACCGTAATTCACATAGACCAAGGACGTGCTATGAACCTCAAGCTTGATACTCTTGCTCCCACTCAGATTTATCACTTGATGACACAAACCGTTGTTCCTCGCCCTATTGCGTGGGCATTGACGGAATCTTCTGATCAAGAGTACAACCTAGCGCCTTTCTCTTATTTCACGCCTGTTTCCAGCAATCCGCCGCTACTGATGTTATCAGTTGGGAAAAAGCCGTCGGGCGAAATCAAAGATACCACCCGTAATGCCCTTGAAACGGGTAAGCTAGTGATTCACATTGCTTCTTCAAGTTCTGCAGAAATAATGACGGCAACAGCAGCAACACTCGATCATGGTGACTCTGAAGTTACCGCGAATAATATTGAACTGGTTGAATTCGAGGGCTTTTCTTTACCGAGAGCAAAAGAGTGCGCGGTCGCTTTTGGTTGCACTTTGTACGAAGTAAAAGAAGTGGGAGAGGTGCCACAAAGCCTTATCTTTGCTCAAGTTGAAACCGTGTACATTTCCGAAGATGTGATTGATAAAGAGAGTGAACGTCTTAAGATTGATGCGTTGGCATTGGACCCTTTATCTCGACTTGGTGGCGGTGAATACGCGACGCTTTCCAATGTGTTCTCTGTTGCACGCCCTAAATAGTGTAACGATTTAGCTTAAGCAGAATCGCAGCCCTAGAAATCCATTACCTTAAATTTAAGTGTTCCTAAACTTATGTTAGATACCCAATACTCGCAGTACATCCAACACCGAATTGACCAAAAAACCAAGCCACTCGGTGCGCTTGGCTTACTAGAAAAAGTCGCACATCAACTGGCATTGATTCAGAGCCAAGGCAAAGAAACTGCGGTTGAGCACATCGAATTGAATAAGCCACGTATCATCATTTTTGCTGGCGACCATGGCATAGCAGATGAAGGTGTGAGTATTGCTCCAAGTGCCGTCACGCAACAGATGGTGTTGAACTTCTTAAGCGGTGGCGCAGCGATTAATTGCTTTTGTGCGGTAAACAACGTTGAAATTACAGTCGTGGACACTGGGATTTTGTTGCCTGTTGAATCTGACAGCGACATGTTGATTTCTCAGCGCTTAGGTACGCGAACCAATAACTTTGCCAATGAAGCGGCAATGAGTTTAGAAACTGTTGAACGTGGGATTGAACTGGGAACTGAGCTTGTATCTAGAACCATTTCGAATGGCACGAATATCATCATGTTTGGTGAAATGGGCATCGGCAATACCAGCAGCGCGTCTGCCATCTTAAGTGCGCTAGCAAACCGAACTGCAGATGAGTGTGTTGGTTTAGGCACTGGTATCAACAATGAACAGCTTGCACGTAAAGTGGCTGTGGTTAAGCAAGGTGTTGCTCGTTGCAAAGGCTTGGATCTTAAAGAAGTTAAACACACAAAAGAAGTGTTAAGCCAAGTCAGTGGTTATGAAATCGTTCAAATGGTGGGGGGCTTCCTTGGCGCTTACCAAAACAGAACCCCTGTGTTGGTCGATGGTTTTATCGTGTCGGTTGCGGCGTATGTCGCGACTTTAATTGAACCGAGTTGCCGTGATTACATGATCTTTGCTCATCGCTCTGAAGAGTCAGGGCACAAAATTCTATTAGAGCTGCTAGACGCTGCGCCACTGCTCGATCTTGGATTGAGATTAGGCGAGGGCACAGGTGCTGCGCTAGCTATGCCAATAATTCGTGCGGCGGCAGAGTTCTATAACAACATGGCGAGTTTTGAGAGTGCTGGAGTCACGGTTTAATGAGTGATGCGCCAGAGAGATCGTTGAAAGATAGCATCACATACCAATGGGAACTTTTTTCGTTGGCGATGGGTTTCTTTTCTCGTTTGCCGATGCCGAAGAATACGCCTTATTCAGAAGAGCGAATGAACCGTTCGGGTCGCTACTTTTCAACGGTTGGTTTGTTACTTGGTGTTCTGTGTGGCGGTGTGTTCTTGCTACTCGATGCCATACTTCCGAGTGCAGTGGCGATCTTTCTGATGATGAGCTTTAGCTTGATGCTAACTGGTGCTTTCCATGAAGACGGCTTAACCGATATGGCGGATGGTATTGGCGGCGGTATGACCTTAGAACGCCGTTTGACCATCATGAAAGACAGTCGAATTGGTACTTATGGCGCGTCTGCACTGGTTATGGCTCTGCTTGGTAAGTGGGTTCTATTAAACGAACTAGCGAATATGACAAATTTGTTTATGGTTATCGTGACCAGTTATACGTTTAGCCGCGCGATTGCCGCATCACTTATTTTTGATATGCCTTATGTCAGCGATTTAGATACCAGTAAAAGTAAGCCATTGGCGAACAAGCAAACTAAAGGTGAACTTGTCTTTTTATTGCTTGTGGGCGTTCTTCCTAGCTTGTGGTTTGGTCTTGAGCTCGCTTTGGTTTTATCTGTCGTCGCCTATCTGTTTAGATTAGGTTTCAAAAAATGGTTAACGGCTCGAATTGGTGGCTTTACTGGCGACTGTTTGGGTGCGGCTCAACAGTTGATGGAGTTGCTGACTTACCTTGTGTTCATTACTGCTTTTTACAATGGTTTTCTATAACAGGTTCCTATGACAAACACGAATCAAGCTAATCAAATTAATCAAGTAAGTCAGCGAAATAGCCATTTGGTATTGGGTGGGGCTCGTTCTGGTAAGTCGAGTTTTGCAGAACAACAGGCATTATGTTCGCTTGCAGCATGTTCAAATGGACGCCTCAATTATATTGCAACGGCCACTTATTTGGACGACGAAATGCGTGAGAGAATTGTGCACCATAAACAACGTCGTGGTGAGCTGTGGATTGAGCATGAAGCCCCTGTTGAATTAGCCGAAAAACTGCTGTCTTTTGGTCAAAACGATGTGGTGTTGATTGACTGCCTAACTTTGTGGTTGAACAACATTATTTTTGAGTTGGGTGATGATGCGACCAATGAACAGGTTGAGGCCGTGGTTGAAGTTTTAGTGAAAAGCGTAGAGCAAAGCCCAGCGCAAATTATCATGGTTTCTAACGAAGTCGGTTTAGGTGTGGTGCCGCTAGGTAAAGTGTCGCGCCTATTTGTCGACAATGCGGGTCGCATGAATCAAGCGCTAGCTCGCGTAGTTGAACGCGTTACGCTGGTTGCTGCAGGATTACCATTGAGCTTAAAACTGTCGAGCCATTCGACTCAAAGCTCGACTCATAATTAGATTGGTATCAAAGGTTAGTTGAACAAATGGAAAATGGAACAACCAAGAACATCTATTTACTAAGACATGGCAAAGTCGAAGGCGAAGCGGCACTTAATGGTTTATCTGATGTGTTGGTTAATCCTGATCTTCAAGATCGGATATGTGGGGCGCTGATAAAACAAGATATTGCCTTTGATTGCGTGGTTACCTCACCATTAAGGCGATGCAGCGACCTCGCAAACAGATACGCACAGCGTATGTCTGTGACTTTATCTGTAGCACCAGACTTTCAGGAAATGAACTTCGGTGACGTTGATGGTGTCCCATTTGATAAGCTTGAAGACAAGTGGGGAATGCTAGAAACCTTTTGGCAAGATCCTGCTAATCATCAACTGACTGGTGCAGAAAGTTTACAGAGCTTCCACGACAGAGTAACTCAAGCTTGGTCGCAACTTTTGGACGATCCAAGTGACAATCTATTATTGGTTACTCATGGTGGTGTGATTCGCATATTGTTAGCGCACTGCCTTGATATCGATTGGAAAAATCCGAGTTTGTACTCGAAGCTATCGATAGAAAACGCGTCGATAACTCATATTCAAATCACTCAGTTTGCGCAGAGCTTTACCAGTGTCAAATCGATAGGGCTACCTGTTCTCTGAGTGTTCAAAAAACACAGTTTAAGAGTTAACAATCTATTGGACCTGTAAATAGAAATTGAAACAGAAATAGAAATAGAACCAGAAATAGAAGTATAAAGCGGCGTTTACAGCCGCTATACCAGATTGGTATTACTACCTACGTGAAAGGAATTTAGTCATGACAACACCGAGTTGGGATCTAAGCATTGCTTATCGTGATCTTGATGATGCAAAAATCGAGCAGGACATTGAACTCATCCAGCAGTGCATTGAGCTGTTGTACCTACACGTTGAAAAGCGTCATATTATCCTAGCGATGCAAAACGCCATTCAAACTTCTGAAGCGGCAGGCACGTTACTGAGCACGATCAACACCTTCGCTAACTGCCACGCATCGGTAGACGCGACACACACAGAAGCCAAAGCACTGCTTGGTCGAGTTGCGAAACTGAATTCTGAAATGTCTCAAGCGTTCAGCCCTTATGAAGACACGCTAATCCACGCAGAACCAGAGTTTATTGATGCAGTTTTAGAGCATGACAGCGCAGATGTAGCAGGACAACGCTTTGCGATTGAAAGCTCGCGTAAGTTATCAAGCAGCCGCCTTAGTGTTGCTGAAGAGCAGTTATTGGCCGCGATGAAGGTTGATGGCCGTGATGGATGGGGTCGTTTGTACGATAACTTAACCGGTTCTTTAAAACTGTCGCTAAAGCTGAACGGTGAAGACGAAGCGCTAGGTTTTTCACAAGCCGCGAGCTTGTTGTACGGCAGCGAATTCGACAAACAAGAACCGGCATGGCGCGCAGTCCAAGGCGCAATGAAGACGCACCAAGAGTCTTTTGCTTCAATTCTAAATGCGCTTGCGGGTTGGCGACTGACAGAGAACAAAAAGCGCTCGAAAATAAGCGACGTACATTTCCTTGATCCAAGCCTACACGCCAGCCGCATCGTACCTGAAACGCTAGACACCATGATGTCGGTAGCAAAGGCAAATCGCGAAGTAGGCCAGAAAGCAGGTCTGTTAATGGCAAGAGTTCACGGGCTTGATGAAATGAAGCCTTGGAACCATTTAGCCGCGATGCCTCCGCTGGGTGACACTGAATCTAAGGTTTATCCATTTGATGAAGCGATTGAAGTGATCAAAACCGCTTTTGCTGAAGTCAATTCAGAGATGGCTGATTTTGTCGCATTAATGGTTGAGAACGGTTGGGTTGATGCCGCTCCAGCAGCCAATAAACGTCTAGGTGCGTACTGCACCAAGTTTGCTGCGACACGTACACCTCTTGTGTTCATGACATGGAGCGGTAGCCGCTCAGACTTAATGACATTGGCGCATGAGCTAGGCCATGCGTTCCATAACTGGGTGATGAAGGACATGCCTTTGTGTCAGACACGCTACCCAATGACGCTAGCAGAAACCGCTTCAATCTTTGCTGAAAACATCGTCCGTGACCACTTGTTAAAACAAGCACAAACACGCAATGAGAAACTTGAAATGTTGTGGGAAGAGCTTTCTTCTTCACTCGCTTTGATGGTAAACATTCCAGTACGTTTCGAGTTTGAGAAAGCCTTCTATGAGCAGCGTGAAAAAGGTGAGCTAACGGCTCAGCAGCTGTGTGACTTGATGGAAACCACTTGGAAGGAGTGGTATGGCGATGCAATGACAGAAGCCGACCCTTACTTCTGGGCAAGCAAACTGCACTTCAGCATCTCTCAAGTGAGCTTCTACAACTACCCATACCTGTTCGGTTACCTGTTCAGTAAAGGTGTTTACGCTCAGCGCGATGCTAAGGGCGAACAATTCTACGGTGATTACGTTTCCTTGCTTCGTGATACGGGCAGCATGATGGCGGAAGAAGTCGTTCAAAAACACTTGGGAATGGACCTGACTCAAGCTGACTTTTGGCAACAAAGCATCGACATGGTCAAAGTTCAAATCGATGAATTTGAAAGATTGCTCGATCAGGAAGATTAATTGATCTCAATCTGTTCATGGTAGGTAAGAGCTGTGTTAGCTTACGTGGCTCTTATCTTGCTGATATAAACAGAGATAACCAAAGTTGTTCTAAATAGGTAAAATTATTTGGAATAGATGTCGGTTAGTAAAGTCAGCAGGTAATACAAAAATATATGGGTAGTATTTGTGAGTGATAACGGAGTTTCTATTGATAAGTGCGATCCTAGCAACACAATTTCTATGTACAATTTATTAACATACGGCCGTGCAATTAAGGAGTAGCGCATGACGAAGACCCTCTTTCGCCAATCATTTCTTTTTGACAGCCTAGATCTTGAGCAAGAAGTGGTTGCAGGACAGACCGTACTGAGTAACGGTGTTCAAATTAAGCTTCATCAACGCGGTGTATTGGAAGTGATTCCCGCAGAGTATAATTCTGAGACCAAGAACATCATCTTTTCAACAGGTGTTCATGGCGACGAAACTTCACCAATGGAGCTGATTGATAAGCTCATTGAGGATATTGAAACCGGCTTCCAAGTCGTGACAGCAAGATGTTTGTTCATCATTGCTCACCCAGAAGCGACCAATGCGCATACGCGTTTTCTTGATGTGAATATGAACCGTCTGTTTGATGAAAAACAGTACGAGAGTAATCGAGAAGTGGACATCGCGAAGAACCTTAAGTACTTGGTTACTGAGTTTTACAAGGAAACGGTACCTGCCACTCGTTGGCACTTAGATCTGCACTGTGCGATCCGTTTGTCTAAGCATTACTCTTTCGCCGTAAGCCCTAAGGTTCGCCACGAAGTACGCAACAAGGAGCTTTTCGATTTCATCAACAGTGCTCACGTTGAAGCTGTGTTGCTGTCGAATGCACCAACCAGCACCTTCAGTTGGTACAGCGCTGAAAACTTTGAAGCGCAAGCACTGACAATGGAGCTAGGGCAGGTTGCAAGAATTGGTGAGAACCAACTTGATAAGCTAACGGCTTTCGATTTGGCAATGCGTAATCTGATTGCTGAAATAGAACCAGAGCATTTGCCGAAGAGAACCATTACGTATCGCGTAAGCCGAACCATTGTTCGTTTGCACGATGACTTTGATTTCATGTTCTCTGATGACGTTGAGAACTTTACGGCATTCAAGCACGGTGAAGTGTTTGGTCATGATGGTGATAAGCCATTGATGGCGAAGAATGAAAACGAAGCAGTGGTATTCCCAAATCGTAACGTGGCTATCGGTCAACGAGCGGCCTTAATGGTGTGCGAAGTTGAAACACGATTCGACCACGGTCAGCTTGTGTACGATTAATACCGACTCGGGTTTAAACGACGAAAACAACCGCTCAACTGGTTGAAATATCAAGGTTCACATTACGGTGTGAGCCTTGAGTTTATTTGGGGATACAGGTAAGGTTACGCGAACAATTTCAAAGTAGCTTGATATGGATTTCCAACAACTTCTTCACCAAAAACAGCGCAAATGGACCCGAGCCATTTATCTGATGGCAGCACTGCTTGTCGCGCTGAGTGCGATTTACCTAATGGTTGGCGATCTTTTCATTTCCCCTCTGGGCACATTGTCCACGTTAGAACAAAAACTACTGATTGATTTACGCTTACCTCGACTATTGGCGGCTATTGCGATCGGGGCTGGGTTAGCTGTATCTGGCGCAAGCTTACAAGTGTTATTGGGTAACGTATTAGCAGAGCCAGGTGTGCTCGGCATTTCTGGTGGCGCAAGTTTGGCGATGGTTATCGTGCTGTTCTTCTTGCCGTTTGCTCCCACACCAGAAGTGTTCATGATTGCCGCCGTTTTAGGCTCGCTCTGTTTCACCGTGATACTGGTGAGCATGGTAAAAACGATGCGACTCACCACGGCTAAATTACTGCTGGTGGGTGTCGCATTAGGCATTCTTTCTGGCGCGATGGTGACGTGGGCATTCTATTTTAGTGATGATCTTAGCTTACGCTTATTGATGTATTGGCTGATGGGTAGTTTGGGTGGTGTAACTTGGTACCAGCACTCGCTCACGTTAGTAATGATCCCCGTTATTATCTGGCTGTGCCTGCAAGGTAGCAAGCTAGACAAACTGATGATTGGCGAGACCCATGCTGCGCAGTTAGGCGTGAACGTTCCGAGATTACGTTGGCGTCTAATCTTCGCTGTGTCTATTTTAGTCGGCTGCGCAGTAGCGTTAGGTGGCGTGATCAGCTTTGTGGGTTTGGTGGTGCCACACTTACTCCGTTTAGCGATTGGTACCGATAACCGATACCTTCTTCCTTTGTCTGCCGTTGCAGGTGCCGCGTTACTGGTGTTTGCTGATATTTGTGCAAGAACTTTATTAGATTCTGCAGAATTACCCTTGGGTGTGATGACCACCAGTATCGGTGCACCAATCTTCATTTGGATGTTAATTAAAAATCATGATTCAAATTAAGAGCCTGAGCGTCGGCGCTCGTTTATTACCACTATCATTTGAGCTCAAGCAAGGGCAGGTGACTCATGTCATCGGTCCTAATGGCAGTGGGAAAAGTACCTTATTAGAAGCGATATCTGGCGTTGGTGATGGCTACAAAGGTGATATAAAGCTCGACGGTCAAGACTTGTCAGTATTATCACTACAAGATTTATCATTGCATCGCGCTTATCTTTGTCAAAGTGCAAGACCCGCCTTCAACTTGGAAGTGTTCCAATACCTTGCGTTATCACTGCCAAGTTCATCACACGGACTTGATATTGAAATCAACGCAGCTTTGGACGAAATCAGCCAGATGCTAGACATTGCAGACAAACTTCATCGTTCCATTCAAACCTTGTCTGGTGGTGAATGGCAACGCGTTCGTTTGGCGGGAATGTGCCTGCAAATTTGGCCGACGCTTAATCCATACGCGAAGCTGCTGATCCTCGATGAACCCGCAGCTCCACTAGATATTGCTCAAGAAGCGTTGCTGTATAAGCTTATCGAACGAGTGGCTGAGAAGGGCGTTGCGGTTATTATGGCTAACCACGACCTGAACCGAACCTTGAGGCATGCCGACCAAGTACTGCTGCTCGAAAAGGGCGTACTACAAGCATCAGGCAGTGCAGAGCAAGTGCTTGTGCCTGAACAGCTAGAATCCGTATTTAATACGCAAGTAAAAAGCATCTCGGTCGACAATCAAACTTACCTATTGTTTGGTTAACTTAGGCTCATCAATACAAGGCAATCTATATGTTTAGATATATTCAACGACGACGAATCAAGAAAGTAATCAAATCACTTTCTGCAAAGTTGGTGAAAGCGTACGGAAGCAGTGACTTTTTCTCTATTGGGCAAGTAGAAACGAGTTCATGTGAATTGAGTAAGCGCCAACAACTGGTTGCCTTAGCATTGTTTGCTGATCCACAAGACCTTGCTGCTGAAATTGCTCCAGCCATTCAACTGCTGCGTAATGATGTGTCTAATGACTTCTTCGGTGGTGAGGAATATAACGCGCGTGGTGTACTTAATTTGTTGGGCGGTGGCGGTTGGAAGGGCGGTCGTATGGACGATGATATGTCGAATCGATTTGGCATGAATAGCCGCTATTAGTTTAGCTCGTTCAAATTAACGTTTAATGATTTATCCATTTATAAACGTATACGCTCAATAGCTTAGCGACTTTACAGCAGTCTCAACAACGTAATAATAATGATGATAAAAAGCACTCAATATCATTATTTATGCGAGCGTTTCACTCCAATTAATTCAATGAAAAAATACCTTCCTAGCGATCTATTTTCTTAGGGAATGCGTAATTTTTGTCGGTAAAAATTGATAATTCGAACCAATATCATCTATCTCTAACGCATTTCTTTGAGTTGTGTGATTCTGATTCCTTTCAAAATAAATCCCACTTTTATTGATAGTTATGACGTATATATTTTCCGTGTTCTTTAAGTCAGAAACTATAAACCCTCGAACTGCAATATTGATTAGTAAATGTCCAATCAATATTTCATACGGGGGTAAAATAATAGAGAGTGGGAAAGTGAAAACAGCAAATAATAATATTCTAAAAATAGCAGTGGGGATGGCTATGCTATCCAGCGTACCATCAGTAGCAAACGCTCATGGCTGGTCTGAATTTCCAAGTGCACGTCAGAATACGTGCTATGAACAAGGCGGGGTTTGGTCGGGTACGCCACCAAATGCAGCATGTGCTCAAGCAAAAGAGATTTCAGGGTCATATCCGTTCGTTCAACGCAACGAGTATGCGAAAAACATTCAAGACTTCAACAACATCAATGCAGTGAAAGCGGCGATTCCAGACGGCACGTTATGTTACGCCAATGATTCGCAAAAACGTGGCATGGGTGCACCTCATACAGGTTGGACTCGCACCGAGTTAAGCACTGGTACATTTGAATATGTATTCAATGCGACTGCACCACACAACCCGTCATTCTGGGAGTTCTACCTAACCAAACCAAACGCCGACCTGAGCAAAGGCCTAGCGTGGGGAGATTTAGACCTTCTCCAAGAAGTTGGGAATGTTCCTGTAAGTGGTGGCAAATACCGTATCAACGTAACGATTCCTTCAGACCGCTCTGGCGATGCAATCTTATACGTACGTTGGCAACGTGACGATGCTGCAGGTGAAGGTTTCTACAACTGTTCAGACATCACTATCAAGGGGGGAGCAACTCCACCACCAGATCCTACACCTCAACCTGATCTAGTCCGTGGCGACCTGTTTGTTTCTGACCAGTTTGGTACGCCAGAAATTGGTGATACGGTTAAGTACGACATCATCAACAAGTACGGTGAAGTCGCGCGTAGCTTCGACATCGTTATCGACGCTTCAAACGTTAACGATTGGGCTCGCTTGTTGGCTTCAGAAATTAACGGCTGGCATGAAGAGTTCAAAGATGGCGCGATCTTCATTGGTGACTGGCATGCTGAAATGCAGCACTACATGTATTTCCAAAACGATCCTTCACGTAACTTCTTCAACTCAAAGGATAGCCGTGCTTCTGGTCAGTTAACGCTGATTGATGGTGGCGACGGTGGTGTTGAACGATTGAAAGGCGACATCTACGAGCTAGTGAAGAGTGACAACGTAGTGAATGCTGGCGACAAAGTTGTGATTGCAACAAGCGAAGCGGCGACATTGACTCAAACTCAAGGCTCTTCAGTAAGCATTCAAAATAACGGCACGGCTTCTATCGTAGTTGATACCACTGGCATCACTGCAAACGAAACTCTATCGTTTATGGCTAGCTCGATTGAAAGCGAAAGTGTTGAAACCTTCACTTTTGAAGTAATTGCTGATGACGGTGGCGTAACACCAGACCCAGATCCAACGCCGGATCCTGATCCGACTCCAGACCCAGACAATGGCACGTGGGACTCATCAGCGACTTACCTTGGTGGCGAAGTCGTGACTTACTCGAGCCAGTCATGGAAAGCGCAATGGTGGGTTCAAGGTGGTACAAACCCTAAAGTGACCTACGAAAATGATCAGTGGGGCGTTTGGCGTCCAGCTAACTAGTCGGTTAGTTAATCTAAACTAAGTAGCTAAGTAGCTAAGTAGCTAAGTAGCTCAGTAATTAAGGCACCACACTCGATTGATGAGTGCGGTGTCTTTTCTTATGGGAGAGATAAACAAGTCGACCGTGAAGGTAATTGGGTTTAGGGTAGGGCTTTGTTATACCTGAATGTCCGAGTGCTTCGAATATCCACGGTTTAGTAATCTTTTACACATTAGATAGAAAAGACTTTTTGATGAAAAAATCTCAGATACTCGCCAATACAATCAAGAATCAGATAGAACAAAACATCTGGCTGAGTGGTGAGAAAATTCCATCGATTAGAGACGCGTGTAAACGTTATAAACTCAGTATCGAGACGGTACTTCAGGCGTATCAACAGCTTGAAGACCAAGGCTATGTGCGCTCTAAGCCTAAATCTGGCTATTTCGTGTTACCGCGCAGAAATGTGTTCACCTCAGAACTCGCACAACAAAAAGCCATCAAGCCGTATCCCGTTAAGATCAGCGACCTGCTTTACGATGTACTTCAACGAGCCAAAGACCCTAGTATCATTCCACTCAGCTCGGCATTTCCAGACCCTGCCTTGTTTCCGCATCAAGCGTTGTCGCGCAGTTTAGCTAATGCCAGTCGTCAAATGCCCGATAACAGCATGCTTACTAATTTGCCACCGGGCAGTGAAACGTTACGCAGGCAAATCGCTCAACGCTATCAGGCTGGTGGGCTAGATGTATTGCCCGACGATATTGTGATCACGTCAGGGGCAATGGAAGCACTTAACTTATGCCTGCAATCCTGTACCGAGCCGGGTGACTTAGTCGCGATAGAGTACCCTGCGTTTTACGGTGTGTTACAGACTATTGAAAGGCTTAATCTTACCGCTGTTGAGATCCCGACCGACTCTGAAACCGGTATCGATTTAGATGTGTTGGAATCGGTTTTCGCTTCAATGAACATCAAAGCGTGCTGGTTCATGACAGAATCGCAAAACCCAGTGGGTTATTCGATGAGTGATGGAAACAAGCTGCGGTTGGCCGATTTGGTGAATCAACATAAGATCCCGATGATCGAAGACGATGTGTATCGTGAGCTTCACGTTGGAAACCAAAGTTCATTGCCAGCCAAAGCTTATGACACTGGCGAGCAAATCATGCTGTGCGGTTCGTTTTCCAAATCATTGTCGCCCGGCTTTCGAATCGGTTGGGTAGTTGCAAGGAAACAAGCGTTAAAGATTCAGAGATTGCAGCACCTTTCGACGCTCTCAAGCAGTATTCCTATCCAACTTGGACTGTCTCATTACCTGACGTTTTATAGTTATGACAACCATCTTAAAAAACTTCGCAAGCTTTTGAATGAAAGGAAGAAGGCGCATATTGCATTGTTAGAATCTAGCTTACCTTCAAGTGCGATGGTGCATAAAAGCCAAGGTGGTTACTTCCTTTGGATAGAGTTGCCTCATTCTGTTTGTGTTGAGAAGCTTTATGAGCAAGCACTTGAACACAACATCTCTGTTGCGCCGGGAATTATATTCAGCAGCGACAAAAAGTTCTCTCATCATATTCGTCTCAATTGTTCGTACGCTTGTGACGACAAAATAGCAGAAGCCATTCGTACACTAGGTAGTTTGATTCAGACCATGGAATCACAAGCCTAAGTCGTTAGTCGATCCTCGACTATGTTTACTTGAAATCTAGCTTGTCACTCGTCGGATAATTCAACCTGTTCTGTTTTTTAACATTCAATCTGTTCTAGTTTGGTTTGTTCAAACTGTGCTGAAATACGCTCCAATTCTTAATATGAAATCCATCATTATGATGTTTGGAGCTTAAATGTTTGATGTAGTTGAATTGTCGCGTTTACAGTTTGCGCTAACCGCTATGTTTCACTTTCTCTTTGTCCCGTTAACTATTGGTATGTCTTGCTTATTGGCGATCATGGAGTCGATCTATGTGCTTACCGGTAAGCAAATCTATCAGGACATGACTCGCTTTTGGGGCAAACTTTTTGGTATTAACTTCGCCTTAGGTGTCACGACCGGATTAACCATGGAGTTCCAGTTCGGCACCAACTGGTCTTATTATTCTCACTATGTCGGTGACATCTTTGGTGCTCCTCTTGCGATCGAAGCCCTTGTTGCATTCTTCCTAGAATCCACCTTTGTTGGACTGTTCTTCTTCGGTTGGGAAAGGCTGTCCAAACGCCAACACCTTGTCGTGACTTGGTTGGTGGCGTTGGGCTCTAGCTTCTCTGCGTTATGGATTCTGGTTGCTAACGGTTGGATGCAAAATCCGATTGGATCGGAGTTTAATTACCAAACCATGCGTATGGAAATGACTAGCTTCGCCGAAGTGGTGCTCAACCCAGTTGCTCAGGTTAAGTTCTTACACACAGTCGCTTCAGCTTATACCTGCGGTGCGATGTTTATCCTTGGCGTGAGTTCATACTACTTGCTGAAAGGTCGAGATATTGCCTTTGCCAAGCGTTCTTTCGCTGTAGCGGCATCTTTTGGTATCGCATCGATTATCTCCGTAATCGTACTTGGCGATGAATCTGGTTATGAACTGGGTGACGTCCAAAAAGTGAAACTTGCGGCGATTGAAGCTGAATGGCACACCGAACCGGCACCTGCGGCGTTTACTTTGTTTGGATTACCAAATCAAGAAGAAGGCAAAACCGACTTTGCTGTGAAAATTCCCTATGTGATGGGGATTATTGCAACGCGATCTTTGGACGAGCAAGTGACAGGGCTTCATGACTTGCGTGACCAACATTTAGTGCGTATTCGAAACGGTATTATTGCTTATGAATTGCTAGAGCGTTTGCGATCTGGCGATACCTCACATGAGACAGAGCAAGCTTTCGATCAAACCAAGCACGATCTCGGCTATGGCTTATTACTTAAGCGTTACACCGATACAGTGACTGACGCGACTGAACAACAAATCCAACAAGCAGCCGATGATTCAATCCCAACTGTGTGGCCTCTGTTCTGGTCATTCAGAATCATGGTGGGTTGTGGCTTCATTATGTTGTTTGTCTTTGGTGCGGCCTTCCTGCAAACCTACCGTAAAAACATTACGCAAAAGCCTTGGTTATTGAAGGCGGCACTTTGGTCAATTCCGTTGCCTTGGGTGGCAATCGAAGCAGGTTGGTTTGTTGCGGAGTATGGTCGTCAGCCATGGGCGGTCGGTGAAATTCTCCCTGTTGCGGTCGCGGCTTCTTCGCAAACCGTTGGAAATTTACTTACGTCTCTCGCGCTAATTATTGGCCTCTATACGGTCTTCATCATTGTTGAAAGTTACTTGATGATTACCGTCGCTAAAAAAGGCCCAAGCAGTTTGAAAACGGGGCGTTATCACTATGAACAAACAACAACATCGCTTGAAGCCAAATTGGTACAACAAGTTCAACAATAAGGTGACTGACTCATGTTCGAATATGACACATTACGTTTAATTTGGTGGATTCTCATTGGTGTACTGCTGATTGGTTTTATGATCACCGATGGCTTCGATATGGGAGTTGGAGCGTTGTTACCGTTTATCGGTAAAACCAATTCTGAAAGACGAGTGATGATTAACTCCATTGCACCCCATTGGGACGGCAACCAGGTGTGGTTAATTACCGCAGGTGGCGCTTTGTTTGCAGCGTGGCCGTTAGTGTATGCGACATCGTTTTCAAGCTTATATGTTGCGATGTACTTGGCTCTTATCTCATTGTGGCTGCGTCCTCTTGGACTTGAGTACCGAGCCAAGATAGATAACGACCAATGGCGAAAAGTGTGTGATTTAGCGATTTCGTTTTCAGGCTTTTTTCCGCCGATTTTATTTGGTGTCGCGTTTGGCAACTTGATGCAAGGGCTTCCATTCTCGCTCAATAGTTTACTCATGCTTGAGTACCACGGATCGTTTGTTGATTTGCTTAATCCGTTTGCTCTGTTGTGTGGCTTCGTTGGGTTATTGATGGCGTTGTTGCAAGGCAGTGCTTGGCTGATGATGAAAACGACAGATGCGCTATACAACAAGGTAAGATTGGTTGCTCAGGTGAGTGCGATACTTGTGGTGAGTCTCATGGTGCTAGGTGGTTTAACAATAAGTCACATTGATGATTATCAGATTGTCAGTGAGTTGAACCATAGCGCGGTTTCAAACCCGTTGAACAAACAAGCGATAGCAGAAACTGGTGCTTGGTTATCTAACTTCGAGATTCACCCTTGGATGTGGTTTGCGCCAATTGGCAGTGTGCTTAATCCATTGATGGCTTTGATCAGCGCAAGGTTGAAATGGGATGCGATTTCTTTTATTAGTTCCAGCCTGACTAACGCTTGCATCATTTTAACCGCTGGTTTCGCGATGTTCCCATTCATTATTCCGTCTAGCGTTAATCCAAGCCATAGCTTAACCCTTTGGGATTCGACATCAAGCGAACTGACCTTGAACATCATGACAGGCGTAGCATTTGTGATGGTGCCCATCATTCTGTGTTATACCGCGTTCAGTTATCGAACCATGTTTGGACGACTCGACAACGAGTATGTCGAACGCAACGGCCATTCACTGTATTAAGGAGTTTCTCATGTGGTATTTTGTTTGGATACTAGGCTTATTCCTAGCCTCTGCATTTGCAGTTTTGAATGTCATTAGCTTAGAGAAAAGTGACTCAGAAACTGAGTTCTGATTGACGTTATGATTCATAAAAAGACCAGAAGCATGATGCTCTGGTCTTTTTTATGAGCCTTCCTAAAGCGTAAGGTTTGGTTCTTCCTTCGTGGTACAAGATGGTAAGACTTAAATCGAGTGAGCTGCATTCTTTTAAGTACACCTATATCTCAACTCTATCTAAGATTTAATCAAAACAATTTCATCTAACCTATTGTTAAATATTTACTATTTGATAGTGTGTCTAGGTGCACATTGAGGATGTGCATCACATTTAGCGAAGAATAATAGTAGGAGTTGCGATGAGTATTATAGTGAGACGGTCTGAACCGTCAGATGCAAAGGGAATCAAAGAAGTTTACGAATGCACTAATGCTTATACCGGTACGCTGCAACTCCCAAATCCATCTCTGGAAAGCTGGCAAAAACGAATCTCTAATATGCCTGATAACGTGTACTCGTATGTCGCGATGATCGACGATGAGATTGTTGGCAACTTGGGAAT
Organism: Vibrio sp. 1F263; assembly: GCF_041439035.1. NCBI lineage: Bacteria > Pseudomonadati > Pseudomonadota > Gammaproteobacteria > Vibrionales > Vibrionaceae > Vibrio > Vibrio sp. 1F263. The sequence goes on from NZ_JBGONI010000004.1 coordinate 215,871, forward strand.
GGAAGTGTGCGTGAATCCAAGAAGACGACATGTGGCTTCATTTGGTATGGGTGTTAAAGACGATGTGCTAGGCAAAGGTGTGGGTAGTCAGCTGCTCGCGACCGCGATCGACTTGTGTGATAACTGGATTAACATCAAGCGAATGGAGTTAACGGTATACACCGATAATGAAAGAGCGATCAGCCTGTATAAGAAATTCGGTTTCGTGATTGAAGGAGAGTCCGCAGGGTTCGCTTTCAGAAATGGCGAATATGTGCCGGCTTATCACATGGCGCGACTGGTATAGCATTTAGCTACAATTAACACTCGGGTACAATAAGCACACAGCTACGATTAACACAGTTAGAATTAACTGACAGAGAATAAAACGCCACGTTATTTAAACGTGGCGTTTGCTATTTTAGTGAGCTGCTCGTTTTAACAGCTTCATACTCAGTGCAACTTAAGCCGTTAGTGGCTCAAGGTTCGCAGGGCGGTAGTGTACTGATTTTAGTACTTTGCCTTGGCGAACTGTCTTGCCTTCAGATACGAAATCTTCTGCACACTTAGCGATGATGTATTCGCCTTTTTGAACCGCCATCAGCTTGATGTTCTGCTCAGCATAGAAAGCTTCTGTTTCAGCGTATTCAGTTTCGTTTCGACATACTTTGCTCATGTTGCTTGAGTGTACTTCGTCCCAGCAAGGTAAGAAGTCAATTGAGCGGTTTTTAGAAACATTCAATAGCAGGTCGATCAGGTAGCTGATTGCTAGGTTGTCTTCAACCTTAGCTTGACCAAGGTGAACCAGACGCCCCATCAAAACATAAACGCTGTCTACAATAGCGTCCGCTTGTTCGATTTTTGAGTCAGCTTCTGCAAGTTCTGTTAGTTCTTCGATCGCTAGAGAGGTATGTAGCGTATCGCCTTTTTCGTCCATTGTTTCAGGAGCAGCAACAGGCAGATCAAAAGTACTGCGGAACTCTTCAATGTCGCGGTAAAGGTGATCGTAGATTTCTTGGCTTAGTTGAGAAAGGTTCATTTTCCTATCCATTCTGTTTCGTTAATGGATTATTTTACCAAAGCTAGGAATAGGGTGCTAACGCAAAGTCGAAGAAGTCGACTTTTATTCATTGGACCAATGAGGTATTTTGCATACAAACCAATTGATTATTATGTTTTTTTACACTTTACTCTTCTAAATATACCAAATATTAATGTTGCCATTAACTTTGGCTGCAGTGGGACCCCATTTATGAACCAAGCCAGTGAAAGCGAAATTGTTATACGTCGCTTGTATCAAATCACCAATGATTACCGGAAGGGCTTCGATATTCAGATCGCTCAGCTGCTTATCATGGGGCTTGAACGCTTCAACCTTGATATCGGTATTTTATCTAAAGTCGAGGGTAATACTTACTTAGTTGAACACTCTGTCACACCTGAAGGGGTTGAGCTCAATAGTGGCGATATCTTCGACTATAGTTCGACCTATTGTGAGATTACGTGCAAATCTGTTAGCCCTATTTGTATTGAGCATTGCGGTAAACATGATAAGTATGCGACACATCCTGCCTACCAATCTTTTGGGCTAGAGTCTTATATTGGTATCCCGATTTTCGTCAATGATGAGCTTTATGGCACCTTAAACTTTTCAAGCCCAGCTCCCTATCATCGCGAGTTTAAAGAGTTCGATATCGACGTTATGCGGTTAATGGCCTCATGGATCGAAGTGGAACTGGTTAGAAGACAGCAAGAACGAAAACTCAAAGAGCTGAATGAGAAGTTAGAGTACCAAGCTATGTACGATCCTCTGACCCATTTGCCAAATAGACGTTGCTTGTTCAAAACGTTGAATGCAGAAGTGGAGCAGTTAAAAGGCTCTCTAGGTAAAGGGACACTAGCCGTCGTAGACATCGATTTCTTTAAGGTCGTTAATGACACTTACGGTCACCAAATGGGTGACGTTGTTTTAAAGAAAGTGGCAAACGTTCTGCGCAATAATATTCAAGATGGAGAGTTTGTAGCTCGCTTTGGTGGTGAAGAGTTCATTCTTTGGTATCCAAATAGTACACCAAGTGGTGTTGAAGATCAGTTCATGACTCTTTTACAAGAAATGAAGAAAATCACACTAGATAGTAAGCCTATCACCATATCAATTGGTGCGTGTCATTTTGAGTTGAGCACTGGAGATAGCAAAGGGGAGAGAATGTCGGCATTAGACTCGCTAATCAAAGTTGCCGATGAATGCCTGTACATTGCTAAACAAAATGGACGAGATCAGTTTATATCTCGCCCATATCATCAAGAACACTCAGACTCGTAAGTTGAAGCTGTCAGCTCTTAAAGCTCAAAGGTTAGTTCTTAACTGAATAGATAAGGGAACAACTTACGACGCTCTTCGGGTGTTAAAGATTCAACTCTCGCGATGTTGGTATCAGGAATCGCTTCAGGGTTGGGGTAGTGCTTCAACACTTTTTCCATACTCGCTTCACGAATCAAATGGTAAACCGGATACGGAGAGCGGTTAGTAAGATTTTCATCGTCTTCTGGATCCGCACCACCAAAGCAATAGTCTGGGTGGAAGGTTGCCACTTGATAAACGCCTTCCCAATCTTCTTGCTTGATCAAGGCTTCAATCCAATCAATGAACATGTTGTAGTCGAAGAAATCTTGCAGCATGTTAGGCACAACCACCAAAGTCGTCTCTAATTCTGCGACTGGCGTGTTATCTAATTCTACAAAGTGCGTCATGATGTCTTCTAGTAACGCTTCTTCCGTATTTGCTTCACTCACAAAGATCTTAATCTGTTTATTACGTTGTGGCTTAGCTGCAAATGGACACAGGTTTAGGCCAATAACGACATCGTCTAACCACTGTTTTACTTGGTCATGGATGGTTTGAAGATCTGAGCTTTGAGTGTTCGACATAACAGGTTCCGAAATGAAATTTTGCGTAGGATATCAGAACGGACGTTAATCAAAAGCAATAATTGAGTTACAACCTCAGTCGTACTTATGCTTGTGCGAGTTTAGAGGCTGACACTTGAAGTTGTTTTAACTGGTAGACCCAAGCAAATATCGCAACATAGAAGATAGAACCACCGGCGATAACACCATTCCAACCGAACAACTGCCAGCAATATAAGAGTAAGAAACCACCCAAGCTTCCGCCTATGTAATAGTGGACTAAGTAAAGTGCAGTTGCTGTGGCCTTCGCACTTGGCGCTTTTTGACTCACCCAAGAATAGGCAAGGGTATGGGCGAAAAAAGCTCCGCCACTGATCAATAACAACCCAGCTAACATGAATGGGACTTTGTCGACGGCAGAAACCAACATTCCGATTAAGCTAATACACACGCCCATCAATATACCGTTTAACGGGTCAAAGCGAAGTGTCCATTTGTTGGAGAGCTTAGAGCTTACCGTACCGGCCAAGTAACATAGGAATATCAGTGAAGCTAAGCCCACAGGCACTGAGTGAGGTTCGGATACCAACCTAAAGCCCATTACTGAATACAGGTTAACGAACAGAGCGAAGTTAGCGCCACCAATCAACATCGCGAGCCACAAGGTACGGTTTCTTAAGTGCATCACAACCGAGCGGTTATGATGAAAGAACAACCCTTTTTGAGGTTTGAAGTTTTGTTGGTCAGGCAGACTATACGCAATATAGAGAGCGCCGATTAAGGAGCCGACCACGAAAAACAAAACCGTTGCGTGCCAGTCAAAATAATCCGTAATCAAGCCACCCAATACACGTCCGAAAATTCCACCCAATGAGTTGGCTGCAATATAACCACCGATCGCGACTGCAAATGCTTTGGGTGATAACTCTTCGACCATATAGGCAACCGCCACGCCTGCAAAAGCAGCGACTGCGATTCCCATTAATGCTCTGGCAATAACAAGTTGCAGTAGAGTGGTTGTGAACACCATGCTCAATCCAATCAAAGGAATAGCGAACAGACTGAATAGGATAATAGGTTTTCGACCAAAGGTTTCAGAAGCGATTGCCCAAGGCACCAAGCTGATGGAAAGCCCAAGTGTTGTCGCGGCAAACAGCCAGTTGATCTGAGTTTCAGATACTTGGAAGTGCTCCGCCATGTGCGGCAAGATAGGCTGAAAGAGGTAAAGGTTACAGAAAATGATAAATGAACCAATCGCCAATGATTGGGTGATGCGTTTGTATTGAGGACTGCCTTTATCAAACATTTACGTTGTGCCTGCGCGAGTAAGTAAGCTATTTGTGAACAAGTTATCAGTACAAGTGTGATTAAAGAAATATATTAAAAATATCACCTCTATATATTAAATATATCGTCATGCTTGAATCAAAACCTCTTCGACATTTTCTGGCCGTTGCTCAGTTTGGTAATTTTACCCAGGCTGCAAAAGCGCTGCATATCGCACAGCCTGCATTGAGTATCTCCATTAAAAAACTAGAACAGACGCTTGAGTTGATTCTATTTCGTCGAGGAGATAAATCCGTCACCTTAACGGAAGAGGGAAAGGTACTGTTTGAGCATGCAAAGCGAATCGCCCAGCAGTTTGATGATGCTCAACTCGCAATGAATGAGCTAAAGGGACTAGAAAAAGGCGAGGTTCGATTAGGCGCTCCAAGTATGATGGGGAGCTACTTTTTCCCACAGGTGGTGATGGCCTTTAAAAGCCAATACCCAAACCTAAAACTGACGCTTATAGATGCTGGTACCGCTTCGATTCGTGAAATGCTGTTAAACGGCGAACTGGATATTGGGGTTATCAATCATGAAAATGTCCCAGATGATCTCGAAACCGATCACTTGTTGAGTTCTGAGATGCTAGCAGTTGTTGGTAAAGAACACCCATTGGCAACGCAAGCATCCATCACCTTTGAAGAGTTTTTCGCTCAAGAACTGATCATGTTCAAGTCGGGTTATTTCCACCGTGACTTTATCGATGCAACGTGTAAAAAATACAACCTAGACATGACCATCGCATTCGAAACCAACTTATTGCCAATGATTCTTTCTATAGTAAAACGAGAGTTTGCCATTACTGCGCTGCTGAGTTTGGTCACAGAATACGAAGAAGACGTTGTGGGGGTGCCATTTAAAGATCCTGTAAAACTCAATCTATCTTTGGCTTGGAGAAAGGAAGGGTACTTGTCGAAGGCGGACCGAACCTTTATTGATTTCGTTAAGCGCTACGTGTGATTGTCTTGTTGTGTTATCTATCAATACAAATTTAACGTAAAATATCTACTACATTTCAATGTGTTATTTTGTGATTTTTATGGCATTTAAATGACGTTCTTTTACTGATTGATTGCTTAGTATCACACTATTTAAATATAAAACTGTGAGGTGCGTTGTATTATTATTTGGTGAACGTGTGATTGTTAACTTACATTAGGTATTAAATATGTCGCCTCCCACGTTAAAAAAACTGAAGCCATTAAGTATGAAGTGTAAATGTAAAGAACAAAGAATTGTTAGAGTTCGTCGTAATATTTTTGACAGAATCCTTGGTATTAAAGAAAAATACAAATGTGCTAATTGTAATGCAGTTTTTAAAATCAAAGGCTAGGCTAGGCTAGGCTAGGTGCATCGACTTTTTTATCGAAAGACTTTTTATATGAGAAGCTTGTCTGACAAGGATTTAGTAAATAGAGAAACTGCAAGAATGCGACCTGTTTATTTTCGATATACAAGTTGTCATGAATATAGAACAACAAAGCCCGAGTATCCTAGATTGGACATTCGGGCTTTATTATATAGAAGTATTACTGGCTTAGAGCACTTAGGTACTCTTTGAGTTATACATCTTATCGAAGTTCTTCTGATTCCAGCCGACCATCACCTGATCGCCGATTTTAAGTACGGGGATAGAGCGAGCTCCCATCGCTTGCAACTCTTTACGACCACGCTGCATCTTTGCATTCGTTAGGCGGTAAACAATTTTCTTTGAATCCAAATAGCGCTGTGCATCTTTACAGTGCGGGCATTTGTCTGCGACGTACAATACAACACGTTTCATTTTTATAATCTCTTTTTGAGTCTAGCTCTTGGTGAATCTCGCTAAAGTGTAACGAATCCTAGGTGATTAGAAAAGTGTGATCAGTTACACTATGCGGCTCAATTTTCAAGACCACAACGTATTGTCGTGGTGTAACTTGTACGGTCTTTCAGCATGCATCCTTCTTTACGCTATATCCAAGGCTACCCGAAGCACATTCTCGACCCGGTAACTCAACTAGTTGAATCGGGAAAGTTGGTGCCGTGGTTCGAAGCTCGCTACCCAAAGAATCATGAAATAAAAAGCGAGAAAGCCCTGTTTGACTATGCGATTGAGATTAAAAATCGTTATATGAAAAAAACACCACCGATCAGTAAAGTGATTTATGACGGTAAGATACACCTAATTAATAATGCATTAGGTCTGCACTCTTACGTCGCGAAGAATCACGGTGGAAAGATCAAATCGAAGAACGAGATTCGTATCGCCAGTGTTTTTAAAAATGCACCAGAACCTTTGCTGAGAATGCTGGTGGTGCATGAACTGGCGCACATCAAAGAGAAAGAACACGACAAAGCCTTTTACCAACTATGCTGTCACATGGAACCGGAATATCATCAACTTGAGTTAGATGCCCGTTTATTCATGATGTATTTAGATTTAAAGAAGTAGCCCAATGAGCCAATCACAAAACAGAACGACGCTAAGCCTGTCGAAAAACCGTACCTCATCAACAAAAACAAAAGACAACCAAGCTGATCAAGGTAACCGTAAGCACGGTGATATTAAGTCAAATGCCGGTAAACCAAGCAGCGACAAGCGTATTTCTACAAAGAACACATCAGACCGCAAAAACAGTGCTCCCAAAGGTGCTGACAACAAAGCAAAGCGACCTTTTGCAAAAGATAGCAAAGGTAAGCCGGGCGCGAATAAAGGGCCATCGAATAAGGCGTCTTTCAATAAAACTGCATTTAACAAGAATGCAGCACAGAAAAGACGTTCGGCAGCGAAGCCTCAAGGTGGATTACACCCAAGAAACCAACATACAGGTCGTTATGACTTCGAGTTATTGGTTGCAGCCTTGCCTGAGCTAAAAGAACACTTGATCAAGAACCCGGTGGGCGAAGACACCATTAATTTCTCTGATCCATTAGCCGTTAAGCTACTTAATAAGGCTTTACTGGCGCATCACTATGGTGTTAAGCATTGGGATATTCCTGCTGGTTACTTGTGCCCGCCAATTCCTGGCCGTGCAGATTATATTCACAGAGTGGCAGACATCCTTAATAGCGATGGCCAAGGTGAACCTTATAATCATGCTTCTGTGAAAGCATTAGATATCGGTGTTGGTGCAAACTGTATTTACCCAATCATTGGTGCGACAGAGTATAAGTGGCGCTGGACAGGTACTGATGTCGATTCAGTCTCCATCAAAACAGCGAACTTCATTGCGGAAAGTAACCCTAATCTAAAAGGTAAGATCCGAGCTCGTCTACAAGCCGACTCAGAATCTATCTTTAAGGGCGTGATTAAGGATAATGAACGTTACGATGTCACTATTTGTAACCCTCCATTCCACAGCTCTCTTGAAGAGGCGGAAAAGGGATCACAACGTAAACTGGATAACCTAGCGGCAAACCGAGCTAAGAAAGCCGGTCAGTCATTCAAGCCAGAAACGAATAAGAAGCCAGCCAAATCAACTAAGCAAGATAAACCAACCTTAAACTTTGGTGGCCAAAAATCTGAACTTTGGTGTCCGGGTGGCGAAGCTGCTTTCATTATGAAGATGGCGAGAGAGAGCCAACTTTTTGCTACTCAAGTATTGTGGTTTACGACATTGATCTCTAAGAAAGACAACGTTGATATGGTTCGTTCAGAGCTTGGCAAGCTTAGAGCTAAACAAGTAAAAGTGGTTGAGATGTCACAAGGCCAGAAGGTGAGTCGCTTTATCGCATGGACCTTTATGGACGACGAACAAAGACAAGAGTGGATTGCGCTTAAATAACAGACTGTACTTAGTTAAGATATTAAGCAGAAATACGTACGGGCTTGTTGTTAACGCAACAAGCCCGTTTTTTGTGTTTTTCATATGCGCTAAGCAGAAAGTAACTCATCTAACTTACTCTGATATTTCTTCTCTAGAGCACTGTTACCTGCTTTGTTTTCGAGATCGACCAAGATTTTAAGCGATGGAATTTGGTAGCCATAACGCTGGTGGAATTTGAATAAGCGAAGCCTAGCGTCATTGTATTCGGCCTCACTGACTTCAATTTTAGAAAGCTGTAGTATCGATTTTACGCGATTTGGATCGTGGTCAATCGCTCGTGTGAAGTAGTATTTTGCTTGGTCGGTATTACCAGCCTTAAACGCGCAGAATGCCGCATTCTCATAACTTGCAGAGACAAGGTAGTAGTAGGGTTGGTCAATAGCGCGATTGAAATATTTATCAGCTTGCTCGTATTCGCCTTGTTTACACAAGAACGTACCGTAGTTATTCAATACATTGCCGTTTCTTGAATCTAGACTGAGTGCTTTGCGGTAAGTCGTTCTTGCTTCACCTACTTCGCCAACTTGCTCGTAATAATGTGCCATCGAAAGTTGGGCGCGGTAATAGCTAGGAGCGTGTTTGATAGCGAGCTCTAGATTTTCACGTGCCTTGACCATATTACCTTGTCCCATGTAGCCCAAACCTAATTCGATGCGTGATTGAGACATCGCAATTGGGTCACTTGCCATTTTTGGTGGACCTTCGGTTACAGAAACACAACCTACCAAAGAAACAGAGACGAATAGCGTGAGATGAGATATCAGGGTGGATTTTGGTAATAGCGACTTGTTAGGCATGTGCAGCTCCTTTTGAACACAAACCTATGATATGAAATCGAACACATTTAAGTGTTAGATAGATTATGGAATGCGACCCAAACACCATAAAAAAAGCCGTGTCCCATTTGGTGTTTATCAACAACCTATGGAACACGGCTTTATGTGTTTGTGAATCGGAAGAAAGAACTTAGTCGTCCTTGGTGAAGTTGTCTTCGCTGAAGTGATCCAGATCGTAAGGTGTTTGTTGGTAAACGCAGTAGTTAAGCCAGTTTGAAAACAATAAGTGTCCATGACTACGCCAACTTGCTACAGGCTTGTTGTCTGGATTGTTGTTCGGGTAGTAGTTAATTGGAATAACAGGCTCCATGCCTTCACCCAAATCACGAATGTATTCGTTGTGAAGTGTATGCGCATCGTATTCAGGGTGACCGGTTACAAACACGTTTCGCTTATCTTTGGTTGCCGCAAGATATACGCCCGCCACATCAGAAGTCGCAAGAACATCAAGGTCGGTATGCTCGGCTAAGTATTCCTGAGAGAAATCAGCATAGCGAGAGTGCGGTGCCAAGAAGGTATCGTCGAAGCCACGTAAAATTGGGTGGTACGGGTTATGTATCTCGTGGTTGTAAACCCCAGAAAGCTTATCTTTACGAGTTCGCTTTGGTAAATCGTACAAGAGCTTTAAGCCAGCTTGAGCTGCCCAACACACATACAAGGTTGAGGTCACATGCTTGTTTGCCCATTCCATGATGGTTTTTAGATGATCCCAATAGATAACGTCTTCAAATTGAACCAAGCCAAGTGGCGCACCAGTGATGATCAATCCATCAAAGTTTCTCCCTTTGACCATTTCAAATTGACGGTAGAAGTTATCAAGGTGTTCTGTCGGCGTGTTTTTACTTGGTCGGTCATCAATACGCAACAGCTCTACATCGACTTGCAATGGGCTGTTGGATAGTAGGCGTAAGAATTGAGTTTCAGTTTCAATCTTCTTTGGCATTAGGTTGAGGATCAAGACTCGAAGTGGACGAATTTCCTGTGTCGATGCTCTTGATAACGGCATAATAAAGATGTTTTCTTCACGAAGAACATCAGATGCTGGCAATTGGTCTGGAATGCGAATAGGCAAAGCTTTCTCCCTAAGCTAGATATGTAGACGTCTATACATCTAAATCTATAGTAGTTTGATACGCTTGTCGATATACAAAATGGATAGTTGTAAATTATTTGTGTTTGCTATCAGAAGTCATCCACCAGCGTCGAGGGGAGTCTCATTGTATTCAGTGATTATCTGAGTCGAGTATAAGGACTCGGTTTTCGGATGTTGAGCAACGGCAGTTATCAGAGAAACTCGTCACTATTTAAGATAAACTCATGTTTTAAAATTAGCCTGTAAAGTGACAGATGAAGTTAATACTCATTCGAGGGTTGCCCGGTTCCGGCAAGTCAACAAAAGCAAAAACCTACGATGCATTGCATGTCGAAGCGGATATGTATTACGTGAATGAGCAAGGCGACTATAATTTTGACCCAAGGCAGTTGCAGCAAGCGCATGAGTGGTGTCAGAACACTGCAGAAGACGGCTTGAAGCAAGGGTTAGACGTTGTGGTGTCGAATACTTTTATTAAGCAGTGGGAAATGAAAGCCTACCGCCAACTCGCACTCAAATATAAAGCGGATTTGGTTATAGAAGTGTGCCGAGAGCAATATGGCAGCATTCACGACATTGAACCGTCGGTGATTAAGCGCATGGCAAAAGATTGGCAAGAATAGCCTCGTGCTTATCCAGCTTGGGTGAGTGGCAAATAGAATTAATTAATAGAACAACTCCAAGGTAACGATTGAAATGGCAAAGCGCTCTGTTGTGGTCGACATGACATCTTACGGCATCTATACAACGTGGGATTCCAAATCTAAAGATCTTCCAAAAATCCAAGAGTTCACCACTACCGTTGATGCTGAAATCGACGTGGAATTTGGCTATATCTTGAATATCAAAAAAGCCAAAGGTGAAAAAATCCGTTACTGCATCTATCACCCAAACATCACCACCGACACGGGTGAAGTGCTCGAACCGTTCGATGGTGAAGAGCATGTCGGCAACAATGACTGGGATTTTTACTTAGGCGATACTATCTGGGCGCCTGTCTCCAACAAACTCGGTAAATGGCGCATGACCGTCGAGCTAAAAGGCAACATCATTGCTGATAAGACATTCGACCTTGTTGCGAAAGACGAAGGGCAGTTTTGGAAGCGTAGGGGTTTTTAGATTAGAACTTCTGTCTAAATTAAGACAACAAAAAAGCCGAGTCACACGTTACATGTGAACTCGGCTTTTTGACGTTAACTAGATGGCATTTTTTATTTCGTCAACGAATAAGACAGGCTCGTTAACAAATAAGACAGGCTAGTTGACTAGTAAGACTATTGAGTCACGTAAGCGACAACAAACTCAGTGATTGCGACCATGTCTTTCACTGCAATGTACTCTTCAGTGGTGTGAACTTTCGCCATACCTGTAGAAAGGTTAACCGTTGTTAGGCCTTTCGCGTTGAAGTTGTTTGCATCGCTACCGCCGCCAGTGCGTTTAGTGTTCGCTGTTACGCCAAGCTTCTCGAATGCGGACTTGATAGAAAGAATGTGCGGGTGATCGTCTGCGATAACGAATGCATCGTAAGCACGAGTCGACTCGATTTCTACTTCAGCGCCAAACTGTTTTGCACTCTCTTGGAATGTCGAGATCATGTGCTCAACTTGAGCTGTTAGCTTTTCTCCGTTTAGAGAGCGAGCTTCAGCCACGACTTTAAGTTCTGGCATTACGATGTTAGTCGCTTGACCACCTTCAACAATACCGACGTTTGCCGTAGTTTCTTCATCGATACGAAGTAGATTCATCTCAGTGATCGCGTCTGCTGCCACTTGAATGGCACTGATGCCTTCTTCTGGCGCTAACCCCGCGTGAGCAGGGCGACCTTTGATGTTAGCAACAATCTTCTGTTGGCCAGGTGCTGCATTGACGATAGTGCCAATTGGGCCGCCTGTATCTAGTACGATAGCGTGCTCAGACTGAATGTAAGACATATCGAAGTTCAAAGAGCCGAACAGACCGCCTTCTTCGAATACAGTAAACGCAATCTCGATAGTTTTGTGCTCTTGGCCTTCAGCTTTGATGCAACGAACCGCTTCCATGATAGCTGCGATACCAGACTTGTCGTCGCCACCTAGAATTGTGTTGCCTTTTGAACGGATGATACCGTCTTCGATGATTGGCTCAATGCCGATACCTGGCGTTACTGTGTCCATGTGGCAGCTGAACACTGTGCTACCTGGAAGAGTGCCATCTAGACGAGCGTAGATGTTGAAACCGTTAGACACTTCTTCAGGAACCGCCAGTTTGTGAACTTCAAAACCCAGTTCACCGAGTTGCTCAGCCAAAGCTTCAGCAATCGCTTTTTCGTTACGAGATTCACTATCAATTTTCACTAGATCGCAGAAATGTTCTACGAGACGTTGTTCATTAATTTGGGTCATTGTTAATTCTCATTTTGCTCCGTTGTTTCTAAAGAAGTCACGGAGGCTGGAACAGGAAAATTACTATAACGCTTTTTTACAGAATCATTGCCTGAGTTAAATCAAGAAAATTATCTGATTATTCTAATTTATGAGAAAAATACTACGCGGATCGACCCATGTGCAGGATTTAAATCTCCATATGTGTCGGGTACAATGTGAAACCGCTTAAGGTAACCGTCGATTAAATTGGTATGCAATCAGTAATGGCACTTATAAATGAATAACAACAGAGTGTTAGGCTCATTTTTTCTCGTCGTACTGGGCTTTGTTGCGTAATTAAATTTAAAGATAGAACAACCCCGTTTCGCGTATTTC
>NZ_JBGONI010000005.1:0-217707 GCF_041439035.1 Vibrio sp. 1F263
ATCCAAATAACTAACCAGACAGCTTGCTGAGCGGGAAGCCGACGTCGTCTTATGCTCGCTTTATTGGTTTCAAGAAGAGCTTGTTCTATCCACTCAATCTGAATGGCGTCGACGACAGATTCATAATTGTCGGCATCTTCAATGGTCTCGTGTGCCATTGCTAATTCTTGTTCAAGCATAAAAAAATCCCCATCAACGGTGTTGATGGGGATTATCTGCTAACTGCAAGATCGTTCAAGTCTTCTTAAACGATCGGCATTAGCTTAAGAGCGTTAGCCTTTCTTTCAGCAACATCCTTGGCGAGACAGGCGTAAGCACAGCGATTCAACCTCTGTATCTACCTGGCGGTATCTTGGTCTTCGTCGCACTGGTTGCTGTTCTAATGCAATCACGCAGCGCAACACCACTGGCTAAAGCCTTCGGTGAATCGAGCAAGACTCTGATTGGCGCAGGCTTTGTGTTGGTGTTCACCATCCCAATGGTTCGTATCTTTATTAACTCTGGCGTGAACGGCGCTGATTTAGCAAGTATGCCAGTAACCACTGCAAACTTTGCAGCTGACCTCGTTGGCGGCGCATTCCCAGCGTTGAGTGCAACGGTGGGTGCGTTAGGTGCCTTCATTGCAGGTTCGAACACCGTTTCAAACATGATGTTCAGCCAGTTCCAATTCGAAGTAGCACAAACACTTTCTATCTCTAGTGCTGTGGTTGTTGCTCTGCAAGCCGTTGGTGCTGCAGCCGGTAACATGATTGCGATTCACAACGTGGTAGCCGCATCAGCGACCGTAGGCTTGTTAGGACGCGAAGGCGCAACACTACGTAAGACAATCATCCCAACGTTCTACTACTTGGTGATGACAGGAATCATCGGCCTAGTGGTTATCTACGGCTTCAAAATGACAGACGCACTTATGTAAACCATAAGTCGGTACAAAAGCACTTGGCGTTAATACTCAATTCCCCGACTGCAACACCGTCTAATAAGACAGTTGATGAGTTTCGGAATGGATACTAAAACACATCAACACCCCCGGGTATTAACGCCATTTTATTGCTTATCTGTTTCACTGTTTAAGAAACAACAAACACTTACTTTTCAAGAATTAAAGCAGCCCAAGCCAAGCTCTCATAGAAGGGCAACATCACAAGAATTTAGGACTGAAATTATGATCATATCCGCATCGACTGATTACCGCGCCGCAGCAAAAGCGAAATTACCACCGTTTCTTTTCCACTATATTGACGGCGGTTCTTACGGTGAACATACCCTACGCCGCAACACGGCCGATCTTGCAGAGATCGCGCTCAAACAGCGTGTCCTCAATGACATGTCGGACCTAAATTTAGAAACCGAGTTGTTTGGTGAAAAGCTCGCGATGCCGATTGCCTTAGCACCCGTTGGTCTAACAGGCATGTACGCACGACGTGGCGAAGTACAAGCTGCAAAAGCCGCAGACAATAAAGGCATCCCTTTTACGATGTCGACCGTATCGGTATGCCCGATTGAAGAAGTCGCACCTAAGATTGAGCGCCCAATGTGGTTCCAACTTTACGTGCTAAAAGATCGCGGCTTCATGAAGAACGTATTGGAACGTGCCAAAGCGGCAGGCGTGACAACACTGGTCTTCACGGTGGATATGCCAGTACCTGGCGCTCGCTACCGTGACATGCACTCAGGAATGAGCGGCCCAAATGCAGCAATTCGTCGTGTATTCCAATCGATGCGTCATCCTAGTTGGGCGGTTGATGTTGGTCTGTTGGGTAAACCACACGATCTTGGCAATATCTCTACTTACCGAGGTTCTCCAACCAAACTGGAAGACTACATCGGTTGGTTGGGTGACAACTTCGACCCGTCGATTTCATGGAAAGACCTAGAGTGGATCCGTGATTTCTGGGACGGCCCGATGGTCATCAAAGGCATTCTTGATGAAGAAGATGCAAAAGACGCCGTAAGATTTGGTGCAGACGGTATCGTAGTTTCAAACCACGGCGGTCGTCAGCTTGATGGCGTTCTATCAAGTGCTAAAGCACTGCCTGCAATTGCAGATGCAGTAAAAGGCGACACTAAGATTCTGGTCGACTCTGGCATTCGTACTGGCTTAGATGTAGTTCGCATGATGGCGATGGGCGCAGACTGTACCTTGCTTGGTCGCTCTTTCGTCTACGCGTTAGCAGCGCAAGGACAAGCAGGTGTTGAGAACCTACTCGACCTTTACGACAAAGAGATGCGCGTTGCGATGACTCTAACTGGCGCCAAGACAATCAAAGACTTAACTCGTGATTCTTTGGTGGGGCTAGATTAATCCGCCACGACTCCGGTTCAGATTCAAATTCAGACTAATGCTTTGGTCTACTTAGACTGAAGTTCAATCGGTGTCACAGCAATTACACTGCCGTTGTGACACCGTTTAAGCACTGGAAAATAAAATAAAAACAAATCAGTGCCAAATAAGAAGCACAAGGAAGCAAAGATGGAGACAACCACATCCCATGAGCGAGTAATAGACGCACAAGCTTATCAGCAGCTTGAAGCGATACTGGCTCAAAAAATAGAAACACAACGCATTGTCACGCAAGAGGCAAAGCGATTGGCTTACGGCACCGATGCGAGTTTCTATCGCTTGGTGCCGAAAATGGTTCTAAGGCTCAAGAACTTAGACGAAGTCATATTCACCATTCAAAGTTGTCGCGAACTCGGTATTCATTTTACCTTTCGCGCCGCGGGCACCAGCCTGTCAGGGCAAGCGGTTTCAGACTCGGTACTCATCACACTGACCGACGACTGGCGCGGCCACGAAATCGTCGACAACGGCAATCAGATCATCCTTCAACCGGGTGTGATTGGTGCAGATGCCAACAAATACCTTGCCCCTTTCCAACGTAAAATCGGCCCAGATCCAGCCTCTATCAATACCTGTAAAATCGGTGGTATTGCAGCGAACAACGCCAGTGGCATGTGTTGTGGTACTGCGCAAAACTCGTACCGCACCGTTGAGAGCATGAAAATCGTATTGAGTGATGGCTCCCTGCTTGATACGGCTGATAACGCAAGTGTTGAGGCATTCAAGCAATCACACAAAGAACTGTTTGAAGGCATTGTTGAATTACATCAACAGACAGCGTCAAACCAAGAACTTGCAGACAGAATCCGCCACAAATACCGCCTCAAAAACACTACGGGCTACGCTCTGAATGCATTGGTCGATTACCACGACCCAATCGAAATCATTAAACACCTGATGATCGGTTCAGAGGGCACGCTAGGCTTCATCGCCGAAATCACCTACAACACGGTTATCGAACACCCGAACAAAGCTTCTGCACTGCTTGTGTTTGCCGACATAGAGCAAGCCAGTAAAGCCGTGACTACGCTATCAAAAACGCCAGTTGCTGCGGTTGAATTGATGGACGGCAGAGCGCTGCGTTCAGTGGCTGATAAGCCAGGTATGCCTGCATTCATGCCGAACTTGGATTTAGAAGCCGCAGCGATTTTGATTGAATCACACGCCAGCTCCCAGCAGGACTTAGATTTACAATGTAAATCAATTTTGGACGCATTGACTGAGTACACGATTGTTGAATCGGTGCCTTTCACTTCCGATCCAAAGACAGTCGCGACTCTTTGGGGCATCCGAAAAGGCATGTTCCCTGCGGTTGGAGCCGTTCGTGAAGTTGGCACAACCGTTATCATCGAAGACGTTGCTTTCCCTGTTGAAAACCTCGCTAACGGCATTCGAGAGCTGCAAGAGCTGTTCGACAAATACGACTACAGCGAGGCGATCATTTTCGGTCACGCACTCGAAGGCAACCTGCACTTTGTGTTTACCCAAGGCTTCGATAGCCAAGAAGAGATCGACCGTTACGGCGGTTTCATGGATGACGTAGCCGAGCTCGTCGCCGTGAAATATCAAGGTTCACTGAAAGCGGAACACGGCACGGGCCGAAACATGGCACCTTATGTGGAATTAGAATGGGGCAAAGATGGCTATGCCTTGATGCAACAGATCAAAGCGCTGTTTGACCCAGAAAGGCTGCTTAACCCCGGCGTTATCATCAACGACAATCCAAACTCCCACATCACGAATTTGAAGCCAATGCCTGCTGCCGACGACCTTGTCGACCGCTGTATCGAGTGTGGCTTCTGTGAGCCTGTTTGTCCGTCTCGTACCTTAACTCTATCGCCACGCCAACGTATCGTGCTGTACCGCGAGTTACAACGCCGACGCGCTGCGGGCGAGGAGATGGAAGCAAGCGAACTAGAGAAAACCTTCGAATACCAAGGCATTGATACCTGCGCCGCAACAGGCCTGTGTGCCGAGCGTTGCCCAGTGGGAATCAACACCGGCGATTTGATCAAGAAGCTTCGTATTGCCAAGTACGAGAAATTTACGCCAATCGCTAAGTGGACAGCGGATCATTTCTCGACCACCACCAAGCTGACCAAAGCTGGGCTCAAAACCAACCAAGTGGCAAGCAAGGTTCTAGGAGCGAATACAGTCGGCAAGCTAACCAACGGCTTGCGCTCTATCACCAAAGGCGCGACGCCGGTTTGGATGCCTGAGATGCCACAATCCAATAGCCACTCGCTAGTCTCATCACCAGTGACAGCAGAATCCTCAAGCAATCACAAGAAGGTGGTTTACCTCCCTTCGTGTGCGAGTCGAACCATGGGTCAACAAAGCGATGCGGGCGATCAACGTCCTCTAACGGAAGTGACCATGTCTTTGCTTAACAAAGCCGGATTTGAGGTGATTCTTCCGAAGAAGCTAGACGACCAATGTTGTGGCATGCCTTACGACAGCAAAGGGATGACCGATTTAGCCCAATCTAAAGCGCAACAGCTCGAAGAAGTGTTGTGGCAAGCGAGTCGTCAGGGTGAATACCCAGTCTTAATGGACACCAGCCCATGTGCTAAACGCAGTATTGAACAGTTCACCAAACCGTTAGAAGTATTAGAGCCGACAGGGTTTGTGAATCAATACTTGCTTGAGCACCTGACACTTGAGCCGCTGCAAGAAACCGTGATGCTGCATATGACTTGTAGCTCTCGTCGAATGGGTTTGGAAGGCGCGATGTTGAGCCTTGCTAAAGCCTGTACCGAAGAGGTGATTGTTCCTGAGCATATTCAATGCTGTGGTTGGGCGGGTGATAAAGGTTTTACCACTCCAGAGCTGAATGAAGCGGCGGTACACCCACTCGAAGAGCAAGTGCCGAGCAACTGTACTCGTGGGTTCAGTAACAGTCGAACCTGTGAGATCGGTTTGTCACATCACAGTGGCATTCCGTATCAATCAATCTTGTACTTGGTGGACGAAGTCGCGCAATAGCGGAGCCTCCCCACTTAAGGTATCGAGCAATTAGCTTAAACCTAAAACGAAAAATGGCAGCCCAATCAGGCTGCCATTTCTTTATTCGATTTAAAACGTATTACCGAGCTAGATATTGATGAGCTAACGGCTACTGAGCTAGGCACATCAACTCTTCTGGTGAGTAGTGTTCTGCTTCTGCGCCTTTGGCGATTAAGTCGATCACTTGGAATTCGCTCATGTCACCAAACTCTTTGGTTAAGTAATCACGAAACGCTTTCTCATTCGGCCACTTACCTCGCACGATATAGCCATCTTCTTTATCAAAATCTTCCGTCTCAAAGAAAGAAAAGTCGGTCATACCAATATTGTGGCAATACAAAACGAGATACATAATTTTTCCTCAAAATGGGGTTACTAATAAAAACTCACAGGGAGATAGAAATCAAGCTCAAACACTTCATCACTGTTGAGAAAATGGTTCCGATGATAATGCACATACGCGGGAGTCGAGCGCTGTTTGAAACCAGAAGCCGGTAACCATTTTTCTAATACCATACTGATCTGTGGTAGCAGTTCACCATAACGGCCATTCAGTCGAAATACCGCATGTAAACCACCCGGAATCACCATCTGGTTCACGACACTGCGATACTTAATCGGCTCATCAATCGCGATACACGCCACATAGCGGCACTGGTCCATTTCAACCCAAGCAGGGTTTGAGTGATGCAAACCAAATTGGCTCGAAAAGTCGCGCTGTTCTGAGTTCGCCCACGCTTTCAATATCAACCACGCATTACGAATGGATCGGTTATAGCCAGTATGTCGAACATAAGCTGCCATTCGGTCTGATACTTCAACAATTTTAGGTTCCGGTAACTCCCGCTGCGACACATTCAAATAGCCTGCCGCCACTTCGGGATCTTTCAGGTAAGGTTTTTCTGCAATCTGTAAATCATGCTTACGCCATTCTCCGGGCGACATATTAAAGGTCGCTTTAAATGCTCGGCTAAACGAAGACACAGAGCTAAAGCCACATTTATGGGCGATCTCAACCACAGACGAGCTGGTATCGAACATCAATTGATTAGCCGCATACTCCATTCGAGTGCGTCTAATGTATTGATGCAACGACTCCCCAACCACACTTTTGAACGTGCGATGAAAGTGTTGCTCTGAATACGCAGCAATCTCAGAGAGCGCTTTTGCCGACAAAGGCTGACTGATGTCTTGGTGAATATGGAACAAAACATCATTGATTCGGGATATGTGTTGTCGTGACATCGTTCAAATAGCATAAATGGACATGTTTAAGAGCATAAACGGACACGCTAGTTTTTACAATTGCCGTGTAATATCAAGCGATAGAATAAAAACGATAAACGACGAGACACAACACATGGAAATCGCACAGTCATTACAACAGATTCAATCTTCATACATTCGAGAGATCCTCGCAGCCGCAAGCGATCCAAATGTTATTTCATTGGCCGGTGGTTTACCCGATGCGAAAACATTCCCTATCGATTTAATGAAGCCAACGCTAGAAAACCTAGCGAACATGCCTGAAGTTTTCCAATACGGTTCTACCGCGGGTTACGGCCCGTTGCTTGACCACCTAACACAAAGCTACCAATTGCCAGAATCACACACGGCAATGATTTGTACCGGTTCTCAGCAAGGTCTCGACTTAATTGCACGAGCATATGTTGATCCGAATGATGTGGTTGTGATGGAAGCGCCAAGCTACTTGGGTGCGATGCAGGTGTTTGGCCTAGTTCAAGCAAACATTGTGACTGTGTCTCAAACAGAATTTGGCCCGAACCTAGACGAACTAGAGACGTGCTTTGCACAGCAATCACCGAAAATGTTCTATGCCGTGCCTGATTTCCACAACCCAACAGGTGTGTGCTGGGCAACAGAAACTCGTCAAAAAGTCGCTGAACTGTGCATCAAATACAACGTGGCATTCATTGAAGATGCACCATACCGTGAGCTACGTTTCACCGGTACAGAACTACCGTTGGTTTCTTCGTTTTGCCCTGACAACTCTATCGTTCTTCGTTCATTCTCTAAAATTGCATCGCCAGGTTTACGTATTGGCGCGGTAACAGGTAAACGCAGCTACCTTGAGCCATTAATCAAAGTAAAACAAGGCGCGGACTTACACTCAAGTGTACCTATGCAAGCGCTGCTTGTTGGTCTTCTAAAGCATGAAGACTTCAACGTACATATGGAAAACATTCGCACCCTTTACAAGTCTCGTTATGAAGTGCTGTTTTCAGAGCTAGAAAAACAGCTGCCTACTGACTGTGTATTAAAATCCGTTGATGGCGGAATGTTCATTTGGGTTGAAATCCCAGAGTGCGACACCTTCGAATTGGCTAAAACTCTATTATCGAATGGTGTGGCTGTTGTACCAAGCCCAGTATTTTATCCAAAAGCCGATGAAGCTAAAGCTGCACTGCGCTTAAACTTCACCAACGCCAACCCAGAAGAATTAACCGAAGCGGTAAAACGCTTAGCGGAAGTACTTAACCAAGCGTAATCGCTGATTAAGTCAGACAGATTCAATACCAAGGCCCTGCTGTTTTTACAGCAGGGCCTTTTGGGTTTGGGAATACATGTTGTAATTCGAACCTGATAAAACAGTTTTGTTGAATTTCCTAGCCCATAAACCACATAAATAGAAATGATAAATAGCCCTACTTTTGGTTGGTTTTTGTCCATCCTTGGCTTGGTTATACTGCGGCGGATTTTAATAAGCCAATATGGGCAAACCTGAGTAAATTAAACTCAGTCTGTATCATAAAAGGCAACCGCTCTGGATTTACGTTCCAGCTCGCAGAAAGGAAAAACCATGTCTCAATATGTTGTATGTGCTCTGTATAAATTCGTAGCACTTGATGATTACCAAGAAATTCGCCAACCACTCACTGACGTGTTAGAAACCAACCAAATCCGCGGTACTTTGCTACTTGCGAGTGAAGGTATCAACGGCACCGTTGCAGGTAAGCGCGAATCTATCGACGCTCTTCTTCAATGGTTCAAACAAGATTCTCGTTTGGCTGATGTTGTTTACAAAGAGTCGTTCAACGAAGAACAACCATTCAACCGCACCAAGGTTAAGCTTAAGAAAGAGATCGTAACCATGGGCGTTGAGGGTATCGACCCACGCCACGTTGTTGGCACTTACGTGAAACCAAACGAGTGGAACGCTCTGATTTCTGATCCTGATGTAATTCTGGTTGATACCCGTAACGACTACGAAGTGGACATCGGCACATTCAAAAATGCTGTAAACCCAAACACAGAAACCTTCCGTGAATTCCCTCAGTACGTTGAAGAAAATCTCGATCCTAAGAAGCACAAGAAAGTCGCAATGTTCTGTACTGGCGGTATTCGTTGCGAAAAATCAACAGCCTACATGAAAGAGCAAGGCTTTGATGAGGTTTACCACCTTGAAGGCGGCATTCTTAAGTACCTAGAAGAAGTACCAGAAGAAGAGAGCATGTGGGAAGGCGACTGCTACGTATTTGATGGTCGTGTTGCAGTTAACCACAAGCTAGAGAAGAGCGGCTACGACGTGTGTAACGCTTGTCGCCTGCCAATCACAGACGAAGACAAAGCCTCTGAGCACTTCGAAAAAGGCGTAAGCTGCCCTAAGTGTGTTGATAAGCACAGCGACGAGCAGAAAGCGCGTTTCCGTGAACGTGAAAAGCAAGTTCAATTGTCGAATGCTCGTGGCGAAACCCACGTAGGCGGCGATGCTGCTCACCTTATCGATCAACGTAAGAGAGAAAAGCTTGCACACAAAGAGCAGCAACGTTCTGGTAAGAAAGCGAAGTAGTTTATAATATTACGAAAATAACAAAGGGCATCAACGAATCCACAATGGAACGTTAATGCCCTTTTTTGATCGCTTTACGGCTTTGTGTTTTGAGCCACATTTCTTTCGAAAAATTGCTTCTATACTGTCAGGGCGTGTTGACCTTCCGCGGTTGGATTTTGTTCGAGATAAAAGCGTTTTAATCGCGGCGAGGGAGAAGTAGCCTAGTCATTCTAAGCAAATCTCCCTTAACAAAGAGTAAAACGCTTTTAGCCGAACCCTACGGGCAGCGTTTGCTGGTTATTTCTACTACGTTATCGGCCTCTCATGTAGGCTAGCTACACATCAAAGCCTCTGCCTTGTAGAAATACCCAGCAATTCGCCGCAAAAACAAGCTCGAAAGATCAACACGCCCTAAAAATCCGACTAGAGAGGAAGTGCCAATGCTCAATGAAAACCATGCCTTTATCTTAGATTTCCCAGATCTTAAATTAGACATTGTTCAGCTCAACCACGACGACGAAAAATTCAAAGCAGACATGCAAAAATACCACCAACTCGACTACGACATCCGTCAGCTAGAAATCTCTGGCAGCCCTATCGATGACGACAGCATGCACAACCTCAAAGTAGAACGAATGGAGCTAAAAGACTCGCTGCACAAACAGCTCACGCGCCATCACGCGCTTAAGATCGTATAGAAAAATCAATCCAATACTTTATTCTAAGCCATGCACTACGCATGGCTTTTTGGTTTCATAACAGCGCAAATCTAAGCTAATTCGGCTTCTTCAATTATGTTACTGTTTGCTTATTCGAAAGCGTTTGATAAGGAAGTGAGCAGAGTGACAATAGAAGAAGAGAACATACAATTCCAGCTCGTTTCAAATCTCGAATTCGAAGAACTGTTTGCGTGTGTTAAGCAAGGGCTTTTCATACACGTTGATAGCGTTTTCGGATGGGATGACGACTTCCAACGTCAACGACTTTTAAACGAGTACAATCCCTCTTGGTTTCATTGGGTATATCTAGGAAAACAAAGGGTTGGACTTGTGTGTTTTAAGCCTTATGACAACGCATACCATGTTCACCTTCTGATCATTTCCCATCAATACCAAGATCAGTCTCTTGGTAAAAAAGTCATGTCACGCATCCACGAAAAAGCCCATCAAGAGCAACGAAACCAAGTCACTCTGTCGAGCTTTAGAAGTAACACCCGCGCCATCAGCTTTTATCAGGCGCTTGGCTACCAAGTTGTTGATGACAGCGATGAGGATTTTGTAGGGATGACTCTCAACCTAGCTAACTCTCAGCCTCGCTAACCATAGAGAAAATACAGATAGCGAGTAGGTAGAGAGCGTTTACTTTAGCGCGCGCTTGAAATATCTAATTTCTCAATCAACGACGGAAAACCCCAACCGTTCTCGCCTTCGACCACAGGTTCTCCGGTCAAATACTCAAACAGCGTTGGCGCTAAAGATCCGTTAGCTTCGATTTTCAATTGCTGAGAGTTATCGCCAATTGGCGCTCCCCAGAATCCGATGAAGGCATCTTTCTCTAAGTAATCCTCACCAGCATGACGCCCTGGCACCTTGGTGTTGTAGCCAATTCCCGCTTTAGGGAACAAGTTAACCGTGCCAGCCCTATCTTCAAGGTAGATATTAACTAGTTGATTCACTGAATCTGGTCGAGGTGTGGGTTGCGTTAATGAAGTCCACTCAGCACTGCTACACCACGTTGTCACATCCGCTTTAACCGCTCGGTTAATACACTTGTCGACCAATTGAGAATATTGTGAAAAACCAGCTTCGCTTGGTGATACTAGGTATGGATTTAACCTTTGCGTATTGAGTAAAATCGGCGCTCGATTGTCTTCCAACGACTCGTAGAAAAGCTTGTCACCTTCACGTGTGATCAATTCATCGACCCGTTTTAAATCACGGTTGCCAATCACACGAACAGCGCAACGTTGTTGATCACATGTGCTTTCTCTTACGACCATATAATCAAGACTCTCAGGCAAGCGTTGCGCTATCTGATTAATGATGTCTATGTTCTGACCAGCTGGCGCTGCAATCGGAGACCACTGCGTGAGTTCTTGGTAAACAGGCTGAACCTGCCACCCTTGAGCCGAATTAAAGAAGTCCATCATGAAGTTACCACCAGCAGTCGAGGCAACCACCACATCCAATTCCTTCGAGCTTGGGTAGCTTAGCGCATTGGTGATTTTAGGCCCTTCCCCCTCGTCTGAAGATATTTTCTTAACCACAATTGGATAATCTAGCTCTGCTTGTAAGCCTTCGAATACCTGCTTTTCGGGGTTGAGCGCGTAGAACACTGGCGTTAAACCATGATCTCCTGCCATGCCCCATAGCGTTTTATCGTAAACGCCTGCACTGCGGTAGGTCGCTTCAATCTGGCGAATCCAATAGTCCAGTCGGTTAAGCTCTCCCGTCGGCATCAGAATTTCGTCACTAAAAGGACCGGTAAAGTGTGCGAAGTGATCCGGCCATGGGTTATAAACCAAGGTGTAGTCTGGCATCCCTTTTCCATCTAACACGGCAAACTGAGTGATCGACTGTTTAACCAGAGCTCTCTTTGAAAACTTAGTGAAAAAATCAAAGCCAGATATAGACTGATACGCTTCAATATCTTCAATCAAGGCTTGACGCTTTTCTTGCAAAACCACTTCGACTTCTGAACGTTCTTGAAGCTCTTTAACGCAACGTTTCTCACCATAATCCCGCAGTGACTCACCCAAACCTAGGTTTACTAGCCCATCGTAAGTGGTGTGAGCATTCCAATCGTATTGAGCGTTGCAGTTCAGCGTTTTGAGGTAATCAAGGCGATCAAACATGGTCTGCACCTTGTTGTTTGCCATCAACACATCCAACTGCAGGGCGTCATTGCCGAAGAAGTAATAAGCTCGGTCGATCTCTCGGTCAACAAAGTGGAAATTAGGGATACCCGTACCACCGTTACCAGACACTTTTGCGCCCGTTTTGATGATCGGTAGATTACGTACGCTGATCGTCGGAGTAGAAGAGATACCCACTCGGCTTATATTATTTCGATTCTCTTGATAGAGTTTTTTGAAGAACGGAAGATAATTCGGATCACGGTAGGTTTGTTCAGACATAACTTCCATGAACCTCACCTGCTGTTGATGTTCAGGTTCAATAACCGTTTCTAGCTTAGGTTTGTATTGCGCTCGGTTTTTATGATTTTGGTAAGCAACAGAAATGAAAGGTGAATCTTCATCGACCAAGCCTTCGATCAACCCCTGCTGTAAACCGTCGACGGTCACTTGGACCGCAAAACGTTTGTGCTGTTGGGATTCTAAGAATTGTATTAGCGCATCAGGCTGGTCACTGAACGCTTGTTGCATCCAATCATCGAGCGCTTCTGCACGTTCTTCTTTAAACACAAATTGTCGGTAAGCTTTCAGCAAGTTTAAGCGTACAAAATCAATAAGCGTGATGGTAAGAGCTTGTGCTTTGTTATTCGGCTTATCAGCGTTTTCTGGTTTACCATCTTCTGCAATCGCCAACATTGCAGATTTCATGTCGCCGTCATCCATTCCCAATGCCGCTTTACCGATCAAATCAACGATGATCGGTTGAATTTGAGCGATGATAGCTAGATCTTCAGGGCTATTGGTTAAGTATGTGTAATTCGCAGGGAGCGTGTCCATATCCTGCCAAACACCAATTTCGAATAACGCATCGTAGACAACCACCATTTTGGCAATGAACTGTTCATCGATACGAATACCTTCATGATGTCCCGTTGCTTCAGTCGAGGTATCTGGCTCGTGATGCTCTGAGGTTGGCTTATCTCCAACATGATAGAGGCTATGTTCAAAGCCCTTTAGCGCCTGCTTATCATAAACCGTCGACAAGTAATATTTGAACACATCTTCACTGCCCAAGCCTGAATAGCGGTCGTAATAACTATAGAGAAAATAACCCAAAGGAATTGAGTACGTCGGGTTAGATAACTGAGCAACGACTCTGGCTTTGGTTTTGACATCTAAAGGGAGAGCGAGAATGTACGCATCTAATGTAACGCCACCAATGGTGAAAAGAGCTGCATCACGAGTGAGTTTGGCAGAATAACTTAGGCTTGAAAGCACCTGATTTTTCAACACTTCACTGGAGCTAAACACGCCACCAATGACGGGCGTTGTTGATATATCAGCGGCACTCGGAGCTGATGCAAGTGCCAACGATAAGGCACTGAATAAACTGGCGTAACTGCGAACGTGAGAATAAGAGCTCATCAAATTTCCTTTAGATCAACACACTTCTATAAATGCAGCGTATTGTTTCAGTTTGCATTTATTAGTCAACCTATGAAAACGTTTGTTTTCTGATTCGAAGAGCTCGAATACTCTTACAATCGCTTACCGCTACCGTCTTCCCACATCACTTCGCATTCGTCTTTAATGGCCGCTTTCAATAGTTCAACTAACGGGAAAGCTCGGCTACCGATATTAACAGGCGCTTCAACAACCGCTTCTTCACTGTCATCATCGGTATTTTCTTGTTCTACCTGCTTGCTCTGCTCAGCGGCGATCGCAGCACGCAAATTGCTTAACGCTTGAGAAACCTCTGAAGCATCAATTGCTCCTGGGATAGTGCCACTATGTCCAAGCATCTTTATGAACTGAAGACCGACTTCACCAAACATCGTGACGCTAGCATGAGCTTTGCAACTAAAGGTAATTAACATTATGAGCCTCTATCAAATTTAGGTATCTATAAACATTAGCTATCTACAAACTATGTTGAGTAACGTATTGGAAAGCAAGTAGATAATAGCCAAGTAACTTCCTGCAACTAGAACCGTGATTGTTTCACTAACGGATACATCTGCACCGTTAGTGACGCTCATCACTATTTATTGTGAGTCACTCATCATTTAAATATGAAACCTTGATAGTAGTCACACTAAAAAGGTCACTAACACTCTGCTATGACTTTTATTTCATCTACTATTAACATCAATCATCAAAATCTTTGGCACAAATCACATGAAAAGGCTCGTCGGCAGACACCTAGAAGAAATGGCGGACATACGGTCCACTCGCAAGCAAAAAATTGTCCACTCCTTTTCACTGGCTGCCGCTGCGTTATTCACATTCTACACTTGGGCTTACTTCCAAGGTCAGCATTACACGCTGTCAATTTTCGAACTGTGTTTTGCACTTATTGCTATCTCAAATGCATTTTACGTAAAAAAAGTCACTGCCGCTGAGTATTCAGAATTGATTCTAAGTGGTGTTCTGCTCGTTCAAGGAGTCATCCTATTCTTGTACAGTCACGCCATTCCCGAGCGGACACTTTGGCTCTACCCGATTTTGGCTGCCGTTATTTTCATAAACGATTTTAGAATTGGCATTATATTCAGTACCTCATTTTGTGTATTTATCAGCACCTTGATTACAGCGATGCCTAGCAGCTTTTCTTTACCTTTTAGCAGCTCACACCGATTTATTCTTAGCTTATTTACAATGAGCTTGGTATGTCACACATCAGCTTATTACTACACAAAAGCCGTCAGTTATATTCAACGCCTATATAAAGAGGGGATTGAAGATTTGGCCTATAGAGATCAACTAACAGGCTTGGCAAACCGTTGGAGCTTTGAACGTTGGGCGACAGAAAAACTTGCGACAGTGGATAGTGAACGCTCACTGACTGCATTAGTTTTTTTGGACATAGATGACTTCAAAGGCATTAATGATAGCTACGGGCACGACGTCGGAGACAGTGTTTTGCAGCATTTTGCGAATCGTTTAAGCAACAACATCCGAACCAGAGACAGGGTAAGTCATGAATACGATTATTCGATTGCGCGCTTTGCTGGAGATGAGTTTGTTTTGATGCTCTACGATGTACCAACTCGCAAAGATCTAGACGGTATTTTAGATCGGATTTGTGGGCTATTCGAAAGTGGTTGCCAGACAAACGAGAGAATCAAGGAATTGACACTCAGTGTTGGGGTTTCGTTGTACCCGCAAGATGCTCAAGAATTACATGAGCTGACGAGATGTGCTGATAAAGCGATGTATGTTGCCAAACATTCAGGAAAAAATCGATACGCTTATTATCACGATAATCCCGTATCGACCTTGATAGAAGAGCTACCAACGAACCTCCCCTTCTCAGAATCGGAATCATCTGAGCTTGAAGGTTGTCTTGAAGCGAAGGTCGAAGGGAGCAATGTTACGTTATTAAAAACGCGTCCACGCTAGCCTGCCATATACATGGCCCATAAACTCACTAAGCCAATAACAATAATCCAAACGACTTGTCGTACTAAATTTCGATTTTCGTTCTTAGATTTAGCAACGGTTTTAAAAGCGGCTTGCTTAGCCGAGTGTATAAAAGGCCCATCTGCCTGGTGCTTTCTAACACGGCGCTTAACCGCTTTATTCGCAACCTCTGTAAAACGCTGACCTTGCTCCGTTGTAAAATCGTTATCAAAGCCCATCCGACCTTGCCTTTCGCCATGTTTTTGCTGTACTGCCATAGCGGCCTCCTTGGCGGTCTGCTCTCTATTCAAGTATAGACATAATTTCATATTCTTACCTGTTCAAAATTTTCGAATAAGTCACTCAACACTGTGCCATCTTCTTTTTAAATCAAATTACATAAACTACAGCTATTCAAGTTTATGAGGATTTCAAAATGACGAGTGTAAGAGCAGTAGATCATGTGATTGCAGCACACGCTACCTCCGATGGTGACGGCGTAAAAATACAAAGACTCGCTGGTTTCAATAACACGCGTTTCTCTCCATTTTTAATGATTGATGAACTTAAGTCGGATGAAAGC
Organism: Vibrio sp. 1F263; assembly: GCF_041439035.1. Classification (NCBI taxonomy): domain Bacteria; kingdom Pseudomonadati; phylum Pseudomonadota; class Gammaproteobacteria; order Vibrionales; family Vibrionaceae; genus Vibrio; species Vibrio sp. 1F263. Next base: position 15,983 of record NZ_JBGONI010000005.1, read on the forward strand.
AAAGATTATGTTGGCGGCTTTCCTCCACATCCTCACCGTGGGATAGAAACGCTCACTTACATGCTGCAAGGTCACTTCCAGCACAAAGACCACATGGGGAATGTTGGAGAGCTTCGCAGCGGTGGTGCACAGTGGATGGCCGCGGGTCGTGGTGTGATTCACAGCGAAATGCCAATGATGGAAGAAGGTGCACTGCATGGATTTCAGATTTGGATAAACCAACCTGCAACACACAAGATGCTGCTAGCTCAGTATCACGATTTCCAAAATGAAAGCGTTACAGAGCACCAAAGTGAGCAAAGTGGTTTATTGAGAGTTATTGCGGGTGGATTCGAACTGCATAACCTAGCTGACCATGATGTAGAGGCTTTACGAACGCAAGGCCCACTGCAACAAACTGGTGTGCCGTTAAGCGTAGCGGATTGGCGATCTCATTCTGGGCAAAAAATAACATTAGGGACAAATGTTAATCACAATGCCATGACTTACGTGTACCGAGGCAGTATTAAGATCGGTGATAAAGTCATCAACCAAGGTCAACTTGCGTTACTCACTAAAGCTGACTTGCTGTCTTTGAGTAGTTTAGAAGATTCAGGTGTACTGATTTTTTCTGGTGAGCCGATTAATGAACCTGTTGTGCACTATGGTCCGTTTGTCATGAACTCGATGGAAGAAATTGAACAGACGATTCAGGACTTCAACAATGGCGTTTTTGAGACTTACTAATTGACGACGTCTTTGCGCTTTTAGCTTTGAATTGAAGTTAAAGATTGAAGAGATTTTGCAACGAACAACAATTTGGTCATCCATTTGATGACTGTAAAAACAAGTGACACTATCCACTGCCGGTTATTATCACTTATTTAACCACGCTCCTAGAGCGTGGTTTTTTTCTATTAAGCCATAGATAAACGATACTCTGGTTGAACGAACTCAGGCCTTCCTACAAGTATTCACACAGGTAAGCTGTCGCTTCTTTAACCTGTAAATCGAATGAAGAGTCACCCGCAACGTCAAAAGACTCACCAGATTGGAATGTAGTCCAATCGTCATCGCCAACACGCTTTACAATTAAAGCACCTTTAACAACAGTCATCTTTTCCGGAGCTGCAGTACCGAATGTGTATTCACCAGCGGCCATCACACCAACACTCACATCAGCACCAGACTGGTTAAACGCTAACGACTTAACACCGCCTTCAAAGTATGTATTTTCTTTAATCATTGTACTTCCTTGTTATCTCAAAATTGCATTACTAGGCTCAACGAATAAGCCTATGCGTAAATTTAGGTGCTAATTGTTTTAACCAATTCGAGACTGTCCTACAAGAAATAAATGAATATAGCTTAGGATCTGTTGACCTTTCGAAGTTAAATTTCGTTCGAGATGAAATCATTTTAGGCGTGGCATTGGGTATACAACCTAATCATTCTAAGTAAATATTCCTTAACAAAGCATGAAGACTGAATGTGTGGGTAAAAAATCACTGAGGCAGTTTGATTCAAAAGAACATTCGATCCTGCTTCTAACTCTTATAAGAACCTTTGCAACCTATCGTTTTATTTTATAGAATCATCACCAGTATGAGTAACTAAAATGAAGAGATAATGGCTAAAAATACCACGAAAAGCAGCGATATATTGGCCAATTCGTTACTCTACGCCTTCTTAATGGCTGGCTTTATGATTGCCCTCTCCGTCGGCTATTTTGGCTACCAAGCCTACCAAAAATCTGTAAGCCCAAGTAACGTCCATGGCACATGGATCGAGATTGGTGCTCCACCTTACAAAACAGATATTCTTACACTTTCCGATGATGGTGTGATGATGAACTATCGTTTCATCAGTACCTCGTTTGATTTTGATGGTAACGATGTCACGATCAATACAGGTTCAGGCCCAACGATTTATACCATTAGCGGTACCTACAATTCACCTCGTTTAAAGCGGCTAGTGCCGAACACACCATCCAAACAATTCATAAAAGAAGGGTATGAAGATACTGTAGCGGGTGAGACTCAAGGACTCATGCAGCAACGACGCTCAGTATTAGCTGAACAATTCAAAAAATAATACTTTCAACAGCGCTTTGTTTAGTAACCCCTCTTACATCAATACTACCTGCCCCTTACAAGCACCGGTATGACGAGCTTAAGATTGTGATGCCGCTTCAGTTTGCGATATTTAATAATAGCTTACCGCACTTTTTCATAACTTCATGTCGTGTAATTTCACTTATGAGACTTTCCTTCTGAGTGCGGTTTATTTTATAAAACATGGACTCAGCCTCTCATTCATTAAGCAACAGAATTGTAACAAGATACAATTTTTTAGTTGTCCATCGAAAACGGATTTATTTTCAGTCATGAAATTAAAACTCTCTCGAATACTGACGGGGAAGCTCCTTCAAAACTGACGGGAGCCGATTCTAGGACCACTTGGTTCTAAACCTTCAAGGAATGAGAGAAATAGTATGATTCGTATAAACACCTGTGCTGCGAGTATTGCTCTAGCGCTATCTGGTACAGCATTGGCCGCGCCAACAGCACCTAGCATTGATATGTACGGTTCCAACAACCTACAGTTTTCTAAAATTGAACTCGCGATGGAAACCACCTCTGGCTACAACCAGATGGTTAAATATCACGATAAAGCAAAAGTCGACGTTAAGTTCAACCAATGGAGCGGAACGTCAGGAAACACGTACAACATCTACTTTGATGGCGTTAAAGTAGCCACAGGCCCAATCACTGGCAGCCAAACCACAGCTTCATTCGAATACGGCCAAGGCGGCTTATTCGATATGGAAATCGAAGCGTGTGACGAAACAGGTTGTAGCAAAAGCGCACCCGCTAAAATCACGATTGCCGATACCGATGGATCACACCTAGCACCACTTGCGATGAATGTGGATCCAAACAACAAGTCATACAACACAGACCCAAACACGGTAGTCGGTACTTACTTTGTTGAGTGGGGCATCTATGGCCGTGATTACACAGTCGATAACCTACCTGCTGACAATTTGACCCATATCCTTTATGGCTTCATCCCAATTTGTGGTCCTAACGAATCAGTAAAATCAGTGGGCGGCAACAGTTACAACGCACTCATGACAGCATGTCAGGGCGTTAACGATTACGAAGTGGTGATTCACGACCCTTGGGCGGCTTTCCAAAAGAGCTTCCCGCAAGCGGGTCATGAATACAGCTCCCCTATCAAGGGCAACTACGCAATGTTGATGGCGCTAAAACAGCGTAACCCTGATTTGAAGATCATCCCATCGATTGGTGGTTGGACGCTGTCTGACCCATTCTTCGACTTCACAACTAAAGCTAACCGAGACACCTTCATTGCATCGGTTAAGAAATTCCTTAACACGTGGAAATTCTACGATGGTGTAGATATTGACTGGGAGTTCCCTGGTGGAGGCGGTGCGGCGCCAGACCTTGGTGACCCTGTGAATGATGGCCCAGCTTACATTGCACTGATGGCAGAACTGCGCACTATGCTTGATCAACTAGAAGCGGAAAACGGTCGTACTTACGAGCTAACATCAGCGATCGGTGTTGGTCACGATAAGATTGAAGACGTGAACTACGGCGAGGCTATCCAGTACATGGATTACATCTTTGCAATGACTTACGACTTCTACGGCGGTTGGAACAACGTTTTAGGTCACCAAACAGCACTCAACTGCGGTAACTTCATGCGCCCTGGTCAATGTGATGGCACAGGCCTTGATGAAAATGGCGAACAGTACACTGGCCCTGCTTACACCACAGACAACGGCATCCAATTGCTTCTTGCGCAAGGTGTTCCAGCGAACAAACTTGTGGTTGGTACAGCGATGTACGGTCGTGGTTGGGAGGGTGTATTACCGTCATCACTTTCAGATCCTAGCGATCCAATGACAGGCGTGGGTAATGGCAAACTAACCGGCAGCTCTGCGCAAGGCGTATGGGAAGATGGCGTTATTGACTACAAAGGCATAAAAGCGAACATGCTTGGTGCAAACAACCAAGGCATCAACGGCTTTGAATATGGCTACGACGAAATGGCAGAAGCGCCTTACGTTTGGAACCGTACTTCAGGCAAGTTGATCACATTTGATGATGACCGCTCAGTGAAAGCAAAAGGCGCATACGTTCGTAGCCTTGGCCTTGCGGGTCTATTCTCTTGGGAAATTGATGCGGATAACGGCGATATCCTAAATGCGATGCATGAAGGTCTAGCAGGTGGAACTACTGACCCTGTAAACCGTAAACCAACCGCAGCAGCGGGCGCAGATCAATCGGTTGAAGGCCCTGCTTCTGTTTCTCTAGATGGCAGCGCTTCAAAAGACAGCGACGGTACAATTGCGAGCTACGCTTGGTCACAAGTAAGCGGAACGGCGGTAACGCTAGCCAGCGCGAATGCGGCTGTTGCGAGTTTCGATGTAGTGGAAGTCACACAACAAGAGACTCTGACATTCAGCCTAACCGTAACAGACAACGAAGGCGCAACGTCAACAGACACCGTTGTGGTAACGGTAAACCCTAAAGACACAGGTCCAGTAAACACAGCTCCGATCGCAGTTGTTTCTGCTCCGGCTGAAGTGAGTGCAGGTGATGTAGTTGTCGTTGATGCTTCGGCTTCGAGCGATGCGGATCAAGACACACTGACCTTCACATGGGATGTACCTGCTGGTATTGATGCAACAGTTCAAGGCGCTTCAGTAAGCTTTGTGGCGGCGGAATACACGCAAGACACGGTACTGAACTTCTCTGTGACAGTGAGTGATGGTACAGATACATCAGTCGCGGCTACTTCAGTGAAAGTCCTGAAGAAAACCACAGGCGGCGGTACGTGTACTAACGCTTGGGATTCAGGCGCGGTCTACAATGGCGGTGATCAAGTGACTCAAGGCGGTAAAGTTTGGGAAGCGAAGTGGTGGACAACAGGTGAAGATCCAACAACGACAGGCCAATGGGGCGTGTGGAAAGAGATCGGTCCAGCAAGCTGCTAACTAAAAATAGTGCTTAGTTAAATACTGACTAAGCATCAACTAAATCCCTAAATCAAAGGCCAACCAGAGAATATCTGGTTGGCCTTTTTATTATTTGTTTTCTTAACTGGCGTTCTACTGACTTGCGCTCGTTAAGCTTAGCCAATCAAGTTATCAAAGCTCTCGAACACTTGCGGGCACTTCATCACTCGTCCGTGGCCTTGACCTTGAGTCGCGATTAAGGTGACACGATCCATTTCATAGGCTGCACGCTTCGACACATCAAACTTAGTAAACTTATCTTGTTCATCATGAACAATGATAGTTTGAGACTCACGAAGCGCTAGCTTTCCATAGGGATCCACAGACTGAATTGGGTAGTTAAACTGCTCTTCTACTTCTCCGACTACCGCCTCAAACAGTTTCATTGAGTAACCAGAACGAGCAACACTGCCAAATAGGTTTTCTAGATAATCCAGTACAGGTGCAATCAGCAATAACGGCTTGTTTTCCAATTTAACGTGCTTACATTCCAATGCAGAAGCGGTACCCATGCTATGACCGACCAAACCTGCTACCTCTCCCACTGAATCGAGAATGGCTTCAAGACCGTTCACAAACGCAGGGATATGACCATGTACCCCATCACTGCCACCATGAGCAGGATGATCGTAAGCTAGAGCCGTAAAACCTTTAGCTGCGATATGTTCCATTAAAGGAAAGAACTGACTCGCGGTGCCTGACCAACCATGAGTTAACACCCAAACTGGACCGGTACCCAAAGAGTAGGTTTTTAAAACACCATCACGACCATTGATTTCACTCTTGACCAGCCCTTGCGGATCGGCATTTTTCTGCTCAGTACGCATTGGAGTGAGCAGCAGCTTACGTGCCGTTTTCTTCGCATGACTTGGCGCTAAAATGTAGTGCAGATTGGTTGTAGCGCCAATCAAGCTACGCTTGAAGCTAAATTTGTTCGATGTATTGAAATAGATTTTGTCACTCATGACCGTTCCTTGTATCGCCATCATTGTTGGCGGATCGAGCTCGGCCCTAAAATCGAACGACCGTGCTATTTGTTAGTATAAAAAATGGCGCTAGCGCTGTTTATGACTGCTTGCCGCCACTTCTCTTAAAATCTTTTGCAAACCTTAATTAAGCTAGGTCACATGCTTTGCGAATTCCATGATTTTCGAACTTCATGATTTGCGAGCTAAGTGGCTTACGAGTTAACCTGCTGTATGTATTAAACCGCTTTCCAACTGGCTACCAAGCGTTCTACACCACTCCAAAAATGGGTGTGGCTCGCTTGTTGACCTCGCAATGAGTAGAACAAATTAGCACTCAAATAAAGGCCATATAACTCAAAGGTTGCCTGTTTTGGATCTAAATCGGCCCTGAACTGTTTGCTCTCAACCGCTTTTGCTACCTGAATCGTCAAGTAATCAATCCACACTGAAATGGTTTTCTGCAGTGCCTTCTGAATCACAGACGTTTCGCTGCCTGCATCTTTCCAAGCATCAATAAACATACAGCTGCCTTGGAATGAATGATTCCAACCCAACCAATTGTCGAGCAACTGTTTCAATTTCGCTTCGATATCACCATCCCCTAGCTCTCTTGCGGGAATAATGACTCTTTCAGTGAATATGGCGTTGGAGTACTCGAGTACAGAGAGTTGCAGGTTTTCTTTAGAGTTGAAGTGCGCAAACAATCCACTCTTAGACATGCCACACTGCTTGGCTAACTCGCCAATCGTCAAACTCTCAAGCCCATTCTCACTCGCAAGTGCAAATGCATGGCTCAAAATATACTCTTTGGTTATCTTTCCCTTGCTCATTATTCACCAATAATAAATCTCATGCTTTATTTTTAGCACGTTCGTTCTTTTTTGCAATTTTTATTTGCAAAACACTTATTTTGTTTTCTCTGATGTCAGAAACTGTGGAAAAATGCGACAGTATTCAAGGGAAATTGAAATCGACTAACTAAAGGAAAAACAATGAACACACTTTGGGAACAGTTTGCGTTTTCGGCGTCGGTAACAGGCCCTATCTGTTTAATGCTGTTTCTTGGTGTGATGCTCAAGCGAATTGGCTTGATCAATGATAATTTCATTGATGTCGCGTCCAAGGTGGTATTTCAAGTCACCCTACCCGCGATGCTATTTCTTAGTATTGTTCAATCAAATCACAATTTTTCAGCCAGTAGCGCGTTAGTTGCTTTTGGCGTCATCGCTAACTTTGTCTTTTTCTTGTTCACGATTTTCTCAACCAAGTTGGTATTCAAAAGCTCTAAAGATCAAGGTGTGATCATCCAAGGGGGATTCCGCGCTAATACCGCGATCATCGGCCTCGCCTATGTGGCTAATATTTATGGCAACCAAGGCGTGGCATTGGCTGCTATCTATGTCGCATCTCTGACCGTGCTGTATAACATTCAAGCCGTGATAGCACTGACACCCAAAGGCAAAGACACCGGCGCTAAAGCCATTAAAGTGATCGCCAAGTCCATCACCAAAAACCCGTTAATCATCGCTATTTTCTTAGCAGTCGTCTTCTATGCACTTTCAATTCCCATTCCAAAAATGGTGACTGATGCTGGGCAATACTTTGCCAACATGACTTTGCCTTTGGCTCTACTTTGTACTGGTGGTTCTCTAGATATTAGTTCGCTTAAACAAGAAAAGTTGTCTACGTGGTTCGCCTCTAGTTACAAGTTAATCGCCTCACCTTTACTGACTACACTGGCTGGTTGGTACTTAGGATTTGAAGGGCTCGATCTCGGACTTATCTTCTTGATGAGCGCAGCACCAACAGCAGCGGCAAGCTATGTTATGGCGCGTGCGATGGGAGGAAACTCAACACTCGCGGCTAACATCATCGCTCTTACTACTGTTGTTTCTCTTATCACTTGCACACTAGGTATATTTGCACTCACTGCAATGGATTTAATATAGCTGCGACAAGCTTCAAAAAACCGACACAAGCCTTGAAACAAAGGTCATAAGCCTTGATTTAGGACTAACTGGTTGGGCATAAAGGCTGCTAGATTTCGTAAAAATTTTACTGAGAGATCTGATATGTCTTCCGTTCAACATACGCCTTCACAACACATCGCCAGTATCGAGTTAGGCAGAGTGATTGCTATCTTGGCGATCATTGGTTTGCACGGCCAAATGGCACTCACTTATTGGCAAATAGATGAAGTGCCTTGGATCGGTTATGTGCTCAACCAAACCGCTCGTTTTGCCGTGCCTCTGTTTTTCCTAATTTCCGGTTATCTTATTCAGCCCAAGTTGACTGCATCCCCGTGGCAAACCGTCATTAATTATTCTAAACCACTGCTTAAAGTATGGTTGGCATGGAGCATCATTTGCTTAGTGATGCCATTCAACCTCGCGAAGGTAGAAGAGTTTGGCTACCTAGGTGAGCGCCAAGGCTATTGGGGTTTCTTAATGAACACGCCACTTAACTCTTTCTTAGAGGGTGGATTGGTTCATTTATGGTTTATTCCCGCTCTCGTATGTGCCGTTTTGATCATTGCTTTGATCGTCGAAATGAAACTCGACAAACTGCAATTACCAGCGGCTATTGTACTTTACGTTTATGGTGTTTTAGCGGGCAGCTACGCAACGCTAACCGGGTTAGAAGCACCCTTCTTCACGCGTAATGGCCCGTTCTTTAGCACGTTAATGGTGACCTTAGGTTTCCTTATTCGTCAGAATCAATGGAAAGTGTCATCAACTAAAGCGTTGGGGCTATTAGCGTTAGGCATGTTGATTCACTTTGCTGAGGCGGCATGGCTCACCACGTTCGACGTCGGATTCAACATGAATGATTTCTTGTTTGGCACGGCGCTATGGGGGATGGGCGTGTTTATGTGGCTTTTGGCTAATCCAAACATGGGTAACTACGCTTGGGTTCGTGCCATTTCAAATCGCATGCTGGGTATCTACGTCAGCCATTTACTGATCATTATCATACTGTTCAATGTCTGCGGAGTATTGGGCATCACTGAGCTAGCTAAAGACATCACCGTGTTCTTCGGCACCTTTACCCTGAGCTTTATATTGATCGCTGGTATAGAAAAAACGCCACTGCGCCACTGGTTACTTCGTTAGTGCTCATCTAGCCAACGACGTATTACAGGCCTAGTGAAACCCCTCAGTCTGTAATTTGCCTTGATGATGTAACATTCTTTTCTGCAATGAGGTTCGCCTTGCCAGTGAAAGCACTAACTCGCTTTCACTGGCAACTTTAAACTTCAAGATCCCTTTCCCTCTTATGCGTTACTCTCTTTTAACCACTGACGTGGCGACACACCCGATACATGCTGAAATGCGCGTGAGAAACCTGAATAACTGTTGTAACCGACTTCATCGGCAACCCAGTTGATGGGCTTATTTTGCAGTAACAGAGATTGAGCAACGGAAACACGCCACTTTTGCACGTAATCTCCCGGCGTTTCACCCACCTCACGCTTGAACGCTTCTATAAACTGAGTTCGAGACATCGCGGCCAATGACGCCATTTCTGCAACCGAAAAGTGACGAGCAGGCAACCGGTGAATAGCCGTCACCACAGCAGCAAGCCTTGGGTGTGCAAGAGCAGAGAAAACGCCGCTATCGATTTTTTGTTGTTCAATGAGATGACGAAAAATCAACGCCATCAACGCATCACTCAACTTGTCCATTAGGTATTGCTGCCCTGACGATTGTTGTCCTGAAGATGCTTGCCCCGACTCTCGAAACAGCACCTCAATCACAGGCATTAAGTTCGGTGCATCTTCAAACGGAATCACTATCATGTCGGGCAGAGCCGATAATAAAGGATTCATCTGCCCTGAACGATACTCCACGTTCGCACACACAAGCTCTGCACCCTCTCCCACACCTTCAATTGCATGTGGTGTGCTATTCGGCAGGTAAATAATACAGGGCTGAGAAAGCTGCCGGCATTCCGTATGAGCACCAGACAAGGTCAACTCCCCCGAGCTTAATACATGAAGGTGCCCTTCTTTGCCTTGTTGCGCGTTAAATGACGACACCCCACACAGGTTTCCAGAATAGAAAACGCCAGTGCGTATCGAGAAGTGTTCCATTAATTGTGACAGCAGATCCATGCACCCTCCGAACGATTCGCTTAGTTTTTAGTTCTTTTGTCCCTCTATAGACCGGACAAGTGGGCTAAATTACTTCAAACAAAATAACCCACACTGACAAGGAACTTGAGATGTCACACATGAAATCGACCAGTCAAAAAATCACTCTATTGGCCGCGTTACTAGGAACCAGCGTTTCGTTAATGGCAGCAGACCTTGATATGAGTGTCGACAACAATGACCTCGCCATTAAAGGTTATGACCCTGTTGCTTACTTTGCCAATGAGGGGCCAGCTAAAGGCACATCTGAATTCACAGCGACTTATAAGAATGCGATTTATAACTTTGTGAGCAGTGAAAACCGAGATGAATTCCGATCTAACCCATCGGCTTATGCACCTCAATATGGTGGCTATTGTGCCTTTGGTGTGGCAATGGGTAAGAAATTTGAAACGGACCCACTAGCTTGGAAAGTAGAAGGTGGGAAGCTGTACTTGAACTTAGATAAGTCAGTTCAAAAGCGTTGGCTGGAGAATACGCAAGAATTCATCCAAGACGCCAACAGCAACTGGACCACTATAAAAACCGTGGAAGCCTACAAGCTTTAAGTTCTAGGTTCTAGGTTCTAGCCTTCAACGTTTATCCATTGCCCACTAACAAAACGGAAGCGACCGAACGCTTCCGTTTTTATTTTCACGGCTCAAATACAAATAAGCAGCCAATTATTGATAACACCAAGATAAACAGCGATGTAACACTCAAATCAGAGAGAAATCAGTGCGATTTCAGCACGAATCAAAACCATTTTTATTCTATACTCCTAAAGATAAGCTTTTCTTTTCATGGAAGAATAATGATATTACCTAGGATTTTAGCAATCGGACTCTATGCTTTATCAACACTGACTTACGCTGCTCCATGGCAGTTCGTGAAAAGTGAAGATGGCATCATCATTGATAAGAGACCTCACACTGAAGGCTTGGTAGAAATACGAGCACAAATGCAAACGCCCACCACTTATTCTGGTTTTTTGCTGTTATTGGAAGACAGCGCGAACGTGCCAAACTGGATAGATAACGTATCGGAAAGTCGTGTTTTGATGCAGATATCTGAGGATGAAAATATCGTCTATACCCAGTTCAAAGCGCCTTGGCCTGCCAGAGACCGCGATATGGTGACCTACTCAAAATACAGCGTCGAGGATGGGCAGTTTGTCTTGTCGATCAAGGATGCGTCTGATTATTTGGCGAAAGAGTCGGGGTACATTCGAATTTATGATGTAGATGCCTTATGGACTCTGCAACCGCTCACCAATGGCAATACTTACATTACCTACACCGCGTATGCGAACGCAGGTGGCATCCTGCCAAATTGGTTAATGAACAAATTATCGATTGATAGTGCACTGAGCACGTTTAAAGGGCTAAAAGAACAATTACAGAAGTACCAAGGCCAGCAGCACCCTAACCTGCCAAGTGAGTCTCGCTAGCGATACCAGTCGATGGGTAGATAACTAGGTAGATAAGTAGGTAAATAGGTAAATAGGTAAATAGGTAAATAGGTAAATAGGTAAATAGGTAAATAGATAAATAGATACTAAGGCCTTCTAGCGAGGTCGCGAGCTAAGATAAGTGCTAAACCAAACACCTGAAGAAACAGGGCAATATTCTTGTAGAAAGCCATTTTTTCATCGAGCCTTTGGATTAATTCAACCAAGGTCAGATTATCCAAATAGTAGTCATCAATTCGTGCTCGTTGGGCTTCTTGAGCACTGTTTATCAGCATCATAAGCTTGGGTAAATTAGCCAACGAGATGGCTGGCACCTCCTCACTCACCCAACTCCGGAGTTGGCCGCGCAGCGCTTCATCGAGGATGGTGGCAGGTTGAGCGGTTTCTGTTGAGGGTTTATCTAGGTGGATCAGAATGGCTTCACGCTTGCGCTCTAAGGTTTCGATCGTATTCCAGGCCAGTTGTATTGAGTACACATTACCGTATTTACGATCGTTGTATTCCGATTTTTCCGCTTCAATTTTGTCGAGCACCAAGCTCGACATGACAATAGCCATGATGTTGAGTATTAACCCCGCAAGGACAATCGCCCAAGCAGGGGGAAGGCGCAATGCCATAATGCTCCCTAGAACATTTTATCAAAAGGTAGGTAAGCTAAGTTTAGGACAATCAAAGAGATCATGCAGATAAGCGTTAACACCATGCCCACTTTTCTACCCTTTAAGTTTTTTGCCAGAATACCTTTTGCATGAATCACACGCCCCAGAATAAATGCAACACCAATGGCATGAATAAGCCACACACTGGCACCATTCATCTCCAAAAAGCCCATCAAAATAACCGTAATTGGGATGTAATCCATTGCATTACTTTGTGCGGAGCGTGCTATCTGTAGCGACTCAACACCGCCATCTGCATGAGCAACCAGATTGATTCGTCTTTGCTTAATGACTTCTATCGCCAACCAAATCATTACGACCGTCAGCAAGGCTGCGTAAAGTGCTGTAACCATTATATTTTCCTATTACTTTGAGTTTGTTGAGCGTATTTCGCTCACCTATCGACGGATGAGTTCGACAACGAATGATATTCGCGCCCGAACATTTGTAAGAGATCTCTCACACCGAACGTAAGAGATCACAGTCAAGCTTCGCAGAAAAAAGAAAAATTACAAACCCAACCCCTTGTTTTATATGAATCCACGCATATTTATTTTAGTTAGCGAGGATATTTATTTCCTAAGGCTAATTGCGAATAAAGCCTCCAAAGTGTTTAATACTCATGTCGACAGGGAGTTGGCAGGAACAGGAAAAAGCCTAACGGATTAGGTATCTTCAGGATGAAGATTTGATGGCTTAGGATGAGTGATCAGCAAGGAAGTTTTACTCTAGGATAGAGTCACTTGTCAGGATGATGAGTTAGCATGGACACCGCTAGGAAGGCGATGGATTGGATAGGTTAAAGGATTTAGCCAAATCAAGGAACGATGCAAGGAGCATACGTGACCTTATTAAAAAATAAGTAACAACGTCAGTAGCAGGATGGCTACGAAAAAGAATAAACCCCGTTTGGTGAAAGCCAAACGGGGTTTCTTTTTTCAACATCGAAAAGCTATTAGTAACTGATCGTTCAAATAGTAGCTAATCGTTCAAATAGTAGCTAATCGTTCAAAGCCACGTTACAAAATAATGTTCATCAAAAACATAGCACCAAACGCATTCAATACTGAAATCGCGATCATCACAGGGATATAACGACCTTCAGTACCAATTGGTCCCATGATGCGTCCCATATATTGCACCTGAGAACCCATCAAGTAGATAGCTGGCGCCAAGATAGCAATATGGTTGCCGTTCAGAATGCCTTGGTCAAACAGCGTGATAACCACACCGACTGCACCACCCATCGACATCCACGCGCCAATCAATACTGCTGCCGCTTCGCCCGGTAAACCAAATACCGCCATGATAGGTGCAAACACACTACCCATCAGATCCAGTGCACCAGTAATCTGCAACGCCTTAATAATCACAAACGCCATCAGAACATTAGGTACTGTAGAGGTTGTCGCAATAACCCAGCCTTTCTTAGCACCTTCAACGAAAATATCAGTAACCATTGGTTTCTTTGCTTTAACTTCGCTCATTATGCTACTTCCTCTTCCAGTTTTTGTTCTTTGTCTGATTTTGTTTTGTCTTCTTTACCTTCAGTAATATTGAGGTAAAGGCGGAATAAGTTCGCACCAACAAACTTGAAGATAAACATCACCGCAACAGCAAGACCTATTGACGATGTCACTGCCAAAGAACCATCCATCGCCGTTAGAGTGAACAACACCGCACCTGAAGAGAAAAAGTTAACGATCGCCGCACCCGCAGTAAACTGGAACATGGTGAACACATCGGTTTCACGCTTAGTCAAATGCCCTTCATCTTTGAGCTGACGTGTCATCGCAGCACCCGCATCGGTACTTTGCAGAGAAGCAATCAGTGCCAAGCCTGAGTTGCCCGGAATGCCCATTAAAGGACGAAGTAGTGGAGTTAGTAGTTTACGAGCCGCGTCCAGTGCACCGTAGTGCTCAAGTACGTTGATCATACCCAGTGCAAACATCACGGTCGGAATAAGTGTCAATGCAAAAATGAAACCGTCGCGCGCACCACTACCGCCTTTACCACGCAGTGACGTCGTTGCCGCTTGGATACCATCAGCCGACTCACTCACATCGTAAGCGACCTTACCAAATGAACCGTTGAGCGTCGTAAAATCGAGCACTCCATACCATTCATTGGACTGCATTAAGCCTGAAAAGAACACAATCGCGAACGCGAGTGCGATATAGCTGCCGATCGTGACTTTACGATCGGTTTTGGTTGGATTAGTCATAAGGACCTCTATACATCTCGTTTATGTGGAACAGAACACGTATAGATAGTGCAAACTAATGAGCAAAAGGTTAATGACCAAAATCAAATAGTGCATCGGTTTAAATAAAAGAACCAAAGCAACATATAAAACTGTGATTCAAATTTTAAAGTGGAGGTATACGCTAAAAAAATTAGAATCTTTCTCATACAAAACTAAACAAACCTAGCTTCAACACCGCAACCAAAAACGCACATAATCGCCACAATAATCAGGCTTCGAATAGAAAGTTCAAAAAATCTTTCATCGTGATCTCACGTTTTCACCCAATCTACTGTTTTCTATATAATCTATTGAATTATTAAGATATCTATCACACTGAACAGGGTTATTTAGGTCTACGCTTTTACCCGTGTTAATAACTTATTAACTTCGGAGCGTAATCCATGTTAGGTATCCAGCTTTCTGCTGTTCTCTCTTTGTTATTTTTTTCCACGGTAGCAGGCGCTGCCACTTCTCAGTTAGGAGAACCGCTCAAGCTAACTAGCTCGTTCGCTGGCTACTTGTCGCTGACCATTTTCGTTGTCGCCTACATCGTGGTGATGATGGAAGAATACCTAAAGCTCCGAAAGTCCAAACCCGTTTTGCTTGCTGCAGGCCTGATCTGGATAATCATTGGTTTCACTTACCAAGAACACAACCTTGTTGAAGTCGCTAAACAAGCGCTCGAACACAACCTGCTGGAATATGCCGAGCTATTACTCTTTCTACTCGTCGCCATGACATACATTAGCGCCATGGAAGAGAGGAGACTGTTTGATGCGCTGCAAGCGTGGATGGTAGGCAAAGGCTTTAACTTTCGCTCTTTGTTCTGGATAACCGGTATTCTGGCCTTCTTTATCTCACCTATCGCCGACAACCTCACGACAGCTCTACTGATGTGCGCTGTGGTTCTTAAAGTGGCAGGTTCTAACCCTAAATTCGTCAACCTAGCCTGCGTGAATATCGTGATAGCCGCCAATGCTGGCGGTGCATTCAGTCCATTCGGAGACATCACAACGCTCATGGTGTGGCAGGCTGGTTATGTGAGTTTTAGTGAGTTCATTCCTTTGTTTATTCCTTCGGTGATGAATTACCTCGTCCCTGCGTTGATCATGTCTTACTTTGTACCCACCACTCAGCCCGACACAGTCCATCAACACGTTGAATTAAAACGTGGTGCGAGACGCATCGTATTCTTGTTTATTATGACAATCGCGACCGCTGTTGCTTTCCATGCCGTACTCCACTTCCCTCCAGTAATGGGCATGATGATGGGGCTCGCCTATCTGCAGTTCTTTGGCTATTACTTACGCAAGACCTTACCCAACTCACTCGCCAAGAAAAAGGCAGTGGCGATCGCCAATAACGATGAAGGCGCCCTGAAGCGACTCGGTTCTGTTGTGCCGTTCGATGTATTTCGAAGAGTTTCTCATGCCGAATGGGACACGCTTTTGTTCTTCTACGGCGTAGTAATGTGTGTAGGTGGCTTGAGTCTACTTGGTTACTTGGAATTAGCTTCGGGCGTGATGTATAGCCAGTGGGATCCAATTTGGGCCAACGTCATGGTGGGGATCTTATCGGCTATTGTCGATAACATTCCGGTGATGTTTGCCGTGTTGTCCATGGAGCCACAAATGTCGATGGGCAACTGGCTACTGATCACTTTAACTGCTGGGGTTGGCGGCAGCTTGTTATCTATAGGTAGTGCAGCAGGTGTGGCATTAATGGGGGCAGCACATGGTAAGTACACCTTCTTTGGCCACTTAAAATGGATGCCAGTAATCATGATTGGTTATGGGGTCAGTATCGCCGCTCACCTATGGCTGAACGGTGATATGTTCTAGCCTAAGGCATATCAACTAAAGGCTTATCAACACGTGTCCAGACGTTGCTTAACTGCACTGCTGGACACTGGTTGCAGGTTAACACCGCTCCTTCTTGTTGAATGCGCATCATCAACCCAGAATCCACTCGGCTATTTCCTGAATTCAACTCGATGTTAATCAAATCATTTTCAATACGATAAGTTCTAGTGACCGTGTTACCGATTGTTTGATAGGTCATTTGTCCTGACTCAAAAAGTAGATAGCTGTTATCGTCCGCGTTCTCATACATCCCTTTGAACAAAACAAGCTGCGGTACTTCAAAGGGGCGACTAGTATCAGTTAAACAACCGGTCAGCAATAACACACTAGTGAAAGCTATTATCAGAAAATGATGGTTATTCATTTGGGCATCCTTGCCTAAAAAACATGGCTAAATAATATGCAACCAAATCATTATTTTCCAGAAAGTAGCGAATTTATTGCAAAGTCACGTTTTTATTGCAGAATCACGCTTGAGGCCTCTTAATATTCCTCCTCAGTCGTACAAACCTTCAACCTTAACCGACAGAACAGAGTTTCAAGTCGCTAGCTAAGTAGCTTTCTAAGTTTGTTTTCTTCCCTCAATCACTAACAAGCGTTGTTTACGTTCTACGCCACCCGCATAACCCGTCAGCTTTCCATTTTTACCTATCACACGATGACACGGAACAATCACAGACACCGGATTTTTGCCATTCGCCAAACCCACTGCACGCACCGCTTTTGGGTTACCAATTGCATCGGCCAATTGTGCATAGCTCCATGTTTCTCCATAAGGAATGGCAGTAAGAGCCTGCCAAACCGACTGCTGAAACGGAGTGCCCTTGGCTGCGATCGGCACAGAAAACTGGATAGCTTCTCCAGCAAAATAACGATTGAGCTGTTTGATAGCCAACGCGAAGATCGGAAAGCTATCATCTTGAACACCTAACTGTTCAGGCTTGGTCGTGTGAGTTTCAAACCAAAGGCCGAGTAGCCCTTCATCGTTCGCCTGTAACGTCACGGTGCCCAGAGGGCTCTCGTAGTAAGTAAAACGGTTAGCCATGATATCTCCTAGCTTGGTATTCCGATTAAGATTTATTCCAACAATGGAATGTGGCGTAGCTTCCCCAAGGTGAAACGCTCTCTGCATTAATGGCAGGGCGATGCTCAATGAACTTCTTCACCACCAAATCGCCTACTAGCAAATGGTTAGGTTCACTGAGCCCGCGCAGCAGCGCATATTGGATCGTCCAAGGCCCAATGCCTTTGAGGTCAATCCACTTAGAAGGATGCTCGGATTCGTTGTCGACCATGTATTGGGAAAAACGCTTTAAGGTTTCCTTACGACTTCCCGGCATCCTTAGAAAGCTCACATCAGCATCAGCTATTTGTTTAGGTGTAGGGAAATACGCTTTCTCTGATGCATCAGCTATTTGCTGTAAGTCAGAGCACTCTTGTGAATTAGCCTGCTCTTGTAAATCAGAAACCTGATATGAACCAGAGAGCTCTCGCACCAACAAGTTAAGCTGACCAATGGCCGCTGTTACCGAGACTTGCTGCCCGAGAATCGCTCTTACCCCAGCTTCCCAAGCGCTCCACACACCAGGTATGCGGATGCCACTCTTAGCCACCAAGTTAGGGTCAATGGTTGTAAAAAATGCCTCGACCTGGGCAATATCGACATCAAGGTCGAATATGCGTCGAATGTTAGCAATCAAGCTTCTTAATTGACTTATATCGTCCAACTCAAATTCAATATCCAAGCGGTTTTCTTTGGCTAAAGTCGCCTTGAACCAACCCTTTGAGCCGTTCACATTTACCGTGCGCTTATAATAATCTTCGCCAACGTCCTCTACGCCTTCAATCATTCTTCGTCGATAGAAATCCAGCAAATGATCCCAGTCCAACGGGCCATGGAAACTGAGTTGGATATGATTACTTAGATTGTTACTTGGCTTAGCTCTTCGGATTTGACTTGGCGAGAGCTGCAGCTCCTTTAGAAAAGCATCATTGAAACGACGCGTGCTATTAAAACCACTCGCAAAGCCAACATCGGTAATGCTCATGCTACTGGTGTGCAGCAACTGCTTGGCAAACATCAATTGGCTATAAAGGCTATATTGCTTCGGCGACACGCCGATGTAATTGTCGAATAAGGTTCGTAAATAACGATCGGAAATACCTAATCGAGTGGCAAGGTCGACGATTGACCCTGAGTTCAGCGCACCATGATCAATCAACTGTAAAGCACGCAAGAAAGTCGTTTCAACACCTTTCCAAGCTGGAGAAAAAGGTGCGCTGTCTGGCCGGCAACGTAAGCATGGGCGATACCCAGCCTTCAAGGCTTGAGCTTGATGAGAGAAATACTCGACATTTTCTTCTTTGGGCGGGCTTGCTGGGCAAATCGGGCGACAAAAAATTCCGGTGGTTTTTACTGCCGTAAAAAACATCCCATCAAAGCGAGCGTCTCGCGCATATCGAGCCAAATGGCACTGCTCACTCGTTAACGTACTGTTGTGATGAATATTTCTCGACATGCTGTGCTCTTCCCATTTGCCATAACTTTTACTCCGATACCTAAAAGTTTACCGTGAACTGTCATTGTCGCTAGCCACTTTCGGAACTGAAGGTTAGATAAATCACAAAAAAGGGTTTTCTTTTTACGCAATTCGACTAAATTTAACCTTGAGAAGAAACTCTTCTCACAACGTCAACGATAGGTACTTAGCACACTAAGATGCAGAGACCTGTCGAATATAAAAAGGAAAAGGCTATGGTTCTTCACACGTGTCGTATTGTTTTATCAAACCAACAGGTTCTCACCAGTCAATCAGTAGAGCAGTCTCTCAGCTTTCTTGAAGAAGAAGCGAGTAAGGGGATTTCTAAAATTGAGATTGACGCAACGGATGGCAATCAAATCCATTCATACCTGTCACACTCTCTTGAAGAGTCTATTGAGAATCTAATGAATCTCTAGAATTTTCGAAGAATAGTGCTTTGAAGTGATAGGGCTTTTAAAAAAGGTTACGCATACCAGGCTTAAACTGATTTATCCGAGTTAGGGTTATCTCTGACTTGGCAATGAAGATCATCTCTGGTTTAAAACGAAAATGGCTCCCAACTATATAACTAGTTAGGAGCCATTTTTTATTGAATCTAATCAACAAAGCCGTTGCTTACCGCGAATGCCGCTACTCTGGTGCTTGTTCAGCGGCTTGTTGCAACGTGTAGGCAGTCGATGGGTCAATTTCATTAACCAACTTCTCAACCTGAATGATCGCATCAACCGAAGTACTGCTTTTACGGTAGCTCAGGTAAATTGGGCGATACCAGTCTTCAACCCCTTTGACCTTGTGCAATTGACCCGACTCGATAAAAGGTTCAACCATAGAAACAGGTAAATACGCACTGCCACCTTTCTCTAAAATAAAATCGAGCGCAATACGTGCAGTAGAGGTACGTAAATACGGCGCGGGCACTTTTGGGTGACGCTCGGCATGTTCAGAACCGAAGCGCGTTCCCCAATCGACATAAACGTATTTATGTTGGAATACAGATTCCAGATCATCTTGTTGTGTTGATACCAACACCAAAACCAAATCAGCGACTTTTTTACAGTTCAGCTCTTCCGCTTTGATCTGATCAAAAGCGAAAGCCATATCTAAGGTTCGTTCTAACAAATTACGGTTCAGTTGCTCGCGCCCCATCACCTCGGCCATAAAGCCGTAGCCACCGAAAGAGTCGGTCACCACACTTAAGCAGTTTTGTAGATACGCATCCCAGATATTCGGTGTGCCACCCAGTGTTAACTGCAACGCTTTTCCACTTTCTAACGACAGCTCAAATTTGGCTTGTTGTAAGGTGGATACCATCACTTCAGCATAACCAATCAAACGCTCACCAGAAGAGGTCAGCTTGATGTTATTGCGGTCACGAATGAAGAGCTGAGTATCAAAATAGCCTTCAAGCTGTTTAATCCGCGCACTCACCGCTGCTTGTGTTAAATACAAGTTTTCAGCTGCACGCCCAAAGTGGCGCACCCTTGCAACCTCAAGAAAGGTTCTAAATACTTTCACATCCATCAAAAATACATCTCTGTAATAAATCTGCTAACTAGCCGATCTAGGATTGTTTATCGTAAAGGCAAAAACGTTTTGTTTCCTATTTTAGCCTTTTAACAATATTTTCGCGTGAGCAATAAACACTAATTTCTATCTAACCACATTACTGAGGCTGATATGTCTGAGACCGAATTCCGACACGGAAAAAAACGTTTTTATGACACCATTAAATTCCCACGAGGGTTTGCTAAGTCGGGTGATTTTACTCTTTCAGAAGAGGAAATCCTAACCTTGTTTGGTGACACTATGCTTGCACTTGAGACTGGCGAACTTTCGCCAAGCAACTCAGAAGAAAAACATTTCATCAAAGTGTTGTCTCACCCTCATAAGGCGAAGTCCAAGTTAGAGCGTGTTTGGTTGAAGTACATTCAACTGGCTCGTGGACGCCGTCGCTTTCATACCCTAAACGGCTGCAAACGCAGCGAAGTTTCTCGGGAAGAATACGAAAGAGAGTTAGTGTTAGAAGATTAGTAAAACAGCTCAAAGTGATACCTCATCACTTTGAGCTTTTTTTGGGTTCATCTCGGATTAGCGGGAACTTAAAATAAACTCGCATCTTCTTCGTAATTAATAAGTTTAGCCAACCTGTCCAGTTTTACCAATATTTATATAAAATTCATAGTGATACCTTTGAATAATCACTATTCTTAAATATACCCAATGATAATTCACGCCTGTCGGCGAAACTTCCTTATTTTTTGTACGGCAGTGCCACATAGCCACCATACTTTGATCGCATTTTCATTGCCCCCTTACTCTTCATCCAATAAAGTTTGTTGATCCTTCAGCCCCTGAATCAAATCCATCCGACGATATATGACAAACGTATTAATCTTGTTTAACGCCACCAAATATCCATACAATAATTGTGCAATTTTGAGAATTCCAATCACAGATATGATCAAAAAGGCAAAAACTTGACCTAAAACAATAGCGGAATCTGATAACTTATTTTATAATGCGAATTAATGTTTCAGAACACTATAATATTTAATTTCTAGGGGCAAAATCAATGAGACTTATTCCATTAAGCAACAAAGCAAAAGTAGGTAAATGGGCTGCTCGTCATATCGCAGATTCGATCAACAAATTCGCTCCAACTGCTGAGCGTCCATTTGTACTAGGTCTTCCTACTGGTAGCACACCTCTAACTACTTACGCTGAGCTAATTGAACTTTACAAAGCTGGCGAAGTAAGCTTCAAGCACGTTGTAACATTCAACATGGATGAGTACGTTGGTATCGAACCAAACCACCCAGAGTCTTACCGCACATTTATGCACGAAAACTTCTTCAACCACGTTGATATTCAAGCAGAAAACATCAACCTGCTAGACGGCAAAGCTGAAGACATCGATGCTCACTGTGCAGCATACGAAGAAAAAATCCGTTCATACGGAAAAATCAACCTGTTCATGGGCGGCGTAGGCATCGACGGTCACATCGCGTTCAATGAGCCAGGTTCTTCTCTATCTTCACGCACTCGTATCAAAACGTTGACTGAAGACACTCGTATCGCGAACTCTCGTTTCTTCGATGGCGACATCAACCAAGTTCCTAAATACGCACTAACTATCGGTGTTGCTACTCTTCTAGATTCTGAAGAAGTAATGATCCTTTCTCTAGGCCACAACAAAGCGCAAGCGCTTCAAATGGCTATCGAAGGTTCTGTAAACCACATGTGGACTGTTACCGCTCTACAGATGCACCGTAAAGCTATCATCGTTGCTGATGAGCTAGCTCAACAAGAGCTAAAAGTTAAGACTCTTCGCTACTTCCAAGAGCTAGAAGCTGAGAACATTCAAGACCTATAATTTGATGTAGATCTTGATTGTAGAATTAAAACCACTTCTTCTATCGGAAGTGGTTTTTTTTTTATGTCACAATCGCTATCAACTAAAAAATATGGAAATAGACATGTTGTTGAATGAAATTGTCGAGGTCATCGAACTGACTGACAGTGATCACCTCTCAGAGGCATTAGAAGAGTTTAATCTACATAACGTAGTTCACTCTAACCACCTTCCTTTTTTAAATATTGTCTACGATAACGCCAAGCCACACTTGCTAAAAAAACTGTGCAGCATTGGCTTTAAAGGACAAATTCAATGTGAAAAATTGATAAGCGGTGACTATATTATTTTCAATGCAGACACCTATACGCCCGAACAAGCTAGCTCAAAATTCAGGTAAAACAGACTTCAATTTATTAGGAACTGACTTAAATGACAGACACAACTAACCTAAGCAATGAACAACTATCTCTACTTGGAAAAGCTCTGCTTTCAGTACAAAGATTGGAAAACTCACTCTACCAGTCGATTAGAGCACTTTGTAAACAAAACAGTTCTAGTGATACCCAAGCCATTGAAAACCTGACTTCAGAGCAGTTTCTGAAAGGCACTATCACAGAGCTAAAGCCAGTTATACAACAGTTATATGATGTGTTTGGGGAGACCCTTGCGCTTTCATCAGCAGAGTTAAATGAGTTCCTATACAAAAGAAACCTAGTCTCACTGAGTTTTTGGCAGGTAACGACAACAAGTGTAAAAGGAAATGAGAAACTTGCGAACCCAACACAATTTTTGCAAGAGCTCATCGATCAGTGTGATCTGTGGTTGACAAAAGTAGATCATAAATAGCACCGAGCTTACTTTCACTACCTAGAGATAGCTTAAGAGGTCAGCACATTCTCTTTCGCTAACTGCTGATGTATATCATTAACCGCTAGCACTATCGTAGAGCGCACTTTTTGAAAGTGACGCTCTAAAAACATCCGCTTCATATCATCAGACATGCCTTCGACCAACTCCGGGTCATAGTCGATTGGCATCATTTTTTGAATAGCATTTATACGATTAAGTTCAAAAACGACATCTTGGTCCCAGAAATTTACCTGACCTTCTTGAATATTTACCCACTCTTTTAGAGTAACGAAAACTTCAATATCGTCATACACCTCTTTACTGATCACGCCTAGCCCTAACAATAGTTTTGTTCGAACAAGAATTTCGCCTAAAGGGCCATCAGTGGTAAGGAGAGGGTCAACAACAAATTTTACTGCGTAGTCATCTTTATAGAAGATACTTTTCAACAAAGCGTCCAGCATGTCTTCTAAGACATCGTAGGCGCACAACAGGCACTCCGCAGCATTAGCTGATTCGGCTAGTTCTTCAAGTAAATCTGATTCGTGTGTTGTATGTATGGGCATGGTTGCTCTAAAAGAATAAAGTGCCACTGGTGTGGCACTTTGATGGTTTATCATTTCAATGCTAGATAAGCTTCTTCCGCTAGTTTAACAACTTCTGAGTCACTATTCAGCTCAGAATAATGCGCTAATGTCTCAGCAAAGCCTTTTTCTGCGAACATTGCTTGAAGTTCAACCGCTTGAGGGTCGTCTTCGTTCTTGTAATGGAACGCAGCAGCGATTGCTTTTACTAGGTGAGCATTCGGTAGGCCGTACTCTAATGTACCGTTTAGAGGCTTAACTAGGCGGTCTTGCGGGCTCAGTTTACGAATTGGCTGACGACCAACGCGGTCTACTTCATCACGTAGGAACGGGTTAGCAAAACGACCTAGAATCTTTTGGATGTAGGCAGCGTGTGCTTCTGGATCAAAGCCGTAACGCTTAATCAGAACCGCACCACTCTCTTCCATCGTCGCTGTTACTTCAGCGCGGATTACGTCGTCTTCGATAGAATCTTTAATAGTCTCATGACCGGCAAGCACACCAAGGTATGCCGTTACTAAGTGACCTGTGTTTAGCGTGAACAGTTTACGCTCAACGAAAGCCATTAGGTTGTCAGTGCATTCCATACCTGGGATATTTGGAATCTCACCTTTGAATTGTGTTTGGTCTACGATCCACTCGCTGAACGTTTCAACCGTTACCGCTAGAGGGTCTGTTTCGCCCGCTTCTGCCGGTGGAACAATACGGTCAACCGCTGAATCAACAAAGCCAATGTGCTCTTCAGTGAACGCTTTCATTTCATCAGAAAGGTGCTCTAACACGGCTGCTTTTAATTGGCTAGTACCGCGAACCATGTTCTCTGCCGCGATGATGTTCATTGGTGCAGTGTTGTTTGCAGCTGCACGCTTTTCAATGCCTTGAGCGATAGACTTAGAGATGATTTTAAGAACCGTAGGGCCCACTGCTGTCGTCACAAGATCAGACTCAGCAATGCAATCTACTACTGCGCTTGTCGCTGAGTTTACTGCTGACACGTTCTTAACAACTTCGACAACACACTCTTCGCCAACAATCTTAACTGGGTATTCTTGGCGTTCAATTAACGCATTTACAACCGTTTCATTTACGTCAGCAAACGTAACCTTCATACCAGCATCAGAAAGAAGCTTACCAATGAAACCACGACCGATATTACCTGCACCAAAATGTAACGCTTTCATAATTTTGACCTTATAAATATTTGAATCTAAATAGCTAACCACTCAAACACATGCCGCTTTCAATCACGTCCTAGGCATTAAGCAGTGACCTATTCAGACCGAACCTTTATCTACAGATAAAGATTGAGACCGGAAATGAGGCCAGTAGGGGGATACTGGCCTCCTTCACTCAGGAGCTTGACTAGAGCTTGTTAGTTTCCGTTGAGAATACGTAGAACATCAGCAGGGTTTGTTGTATTCTGTAGGCATTCCACAGCGTCTTCATCATCGAGTGAATTGGTAATAGCCATCAGCACCATGTTGTGCTCATCGCCTTGTGCGGCAATACCGATAACCATCTTCGCGATATCATCTTCATCTTCGCCCCATTGAATACCTTGAGGGTACTGACAGAAAACAATGCCGGTTTTTTGTACGTACTGTTTCGCTTCGATTGTGCCGTGTGGTACTGCGATAGACTCACCTAGGTAAGTAGACACAAGCTCTTCACGAGCAAACATGCCGTCTACATATTCTGGTGATACGTTGCCAAGTTTTACTAATTGTTCGCCAGCAAACTTGATTGCGTCTTCTTTCTGAGTCGCTTTAAGGCCAAGGAAGATGCTGTCATTAGTCAGTGCAAGCTTGTTGCCTTCTTGAGCTGGTGCTGCCGTAGGAGCCGGATCTTCTACCTTCGCTTCACCACTTTGTGCTTCAACAAGTTCTGCTACTAGGTTGTCGTATACTGCGCCATCTAAGAAGTTGTTCAGAGACATGTGCATTGCACCAGGAATGGTTTTACGTGCACGGTCTGTTAAATCTTTATGCGTAATAACAATTTGTGAATCAGCTGGTAAGTTGTTGATTGCGTAGTTAGTTACCGTGATATTTAGGCCCGCTGCCTCAACTTTCTTACGAAGTAGACCTGCACCCATTGCACTTGAACCCATACCCGCATCACACGCTACGTATACTGCTTTCACGTCAGCTAGGTTGATATCTGCCCCCATTGCTGCAACTTTAGAAGACGCTTTCATGTCTTTCATTTGTGCTGAAGCTTTCTCTAGTGAATCTTCCTCATCATCTTGCGCTGATGTTTTAAGAAGGATTGACGCTACAACAAACGATACTGCCGTTGCTGCGATAACCGATAGAATCACGCCGATGTAAGAGCCTTTTGGCGTCATCAGTAAGACTGCGAAGATAGAACCTGGTGATGCTGGAGAAATAAGGCCAGAATCGAACATTACGTTAGTGAATACACCAGCCATACCACCTGCGATTACCGCAAGAATTAGACGTGGGTTCATTAGAACGTAAGGGAAGTAAATTTCGTGGATACCACCTAAAAAGTGGATGATAGATGCACCAGCCGCAGATTGCTTTGCGCTACCTTTACCAAACACCATGTAAGCCAGTAGAAGACCAAAACCAGGACCTGGATTTGCTTCGATTAGGAAGAAGATTGAGCGACCAATCTCTTCAGATTGCTGGATACCGAGTGGAGAGAAGATACCGTGGTTGATTGCGTTATTTAGGAATAAAATTTTCGCAGGTTCAACAAAGATAGATGCTAGAGGTAGTGCACCCGCTTCCACCATTGCGTTTACGCCAGCAGCAAGTCCGCCAGACAGAATCTTAACCGCAGGACCAATCACGATGAACGCGATGATCGCACAGATCATGCCGATGATACCAGCAGAGAAATTGTTCACTAGCATTTCGAAACCGCTCTTCACTTTACCGTGAACAGCTTCATCGAATTTCTTAATTGCGATACCACCTAGAGGGCCAACAATCATTGCACCCATAAACATAGGGATATCTGTACCAACGATGACACCCATCGTTGTAATTGCACCAACAACCGCTCCACGGTCGCCGCCAACCATTTTACCACCGGTGTAACCGATCAATAGCGGTAGTAGGTATGTGATCATAGGACCAACCATTGATGCTAACGTTTCGTTAGGCCACCAACCTGTTGGGATAAATAGTGCAGTAATGAAACCCCACGCAATAAATGCGCCGATGTTTGGCATTACCATATTGGATAAGAAACGACCAAAGTTTTGAACCTTAATCTTAGCTTCTGGTGATAACATAGGTAGAACCCCGTAATGTATTGGTTGGTCAAATGACCGAAAGTGTGTACTCAAAAGTCATTTAAAATGTATCACAACATTTCTAAAATGCACCCCGACCCAATTTTAGTGATGAGTATCACACTCAAAAAACACTTTAGGGTTAACAAGAGCAATTCGGATCACAAAAACACCATGAATTAAAATTACAAAGACAAATTATCGAGAATAACACTCATTCAATAGAGATCCAGATCACACTTTATTTTGTAATACTTAAAAATAAATAGTGATGTAAATCACACTTAATAAAAGATAGCATCTAGAAACCATATAAACCGTATAAAAGAACATCGTATTACGAATGATAAATATGCACCAAGATGAGAAAAAAACCTAAAGCTGTAATTTAATTACAAGTTAGACCGCATTTTGCTTAACATTCAAAATGAGAGCGAATACTCACTAAAAACATGGACCAGTGAACTGCAGTTAGTATCAACAGTTGTGTTATTGTATTTCCCTATTCTATACAACAGCCCCTCAACATTAATCAGCAGTTCTACTGCTAATTGAGAAACAGACTATGCCAGACAAGATTTCCACATCAGCACTAGCCAAACAAAAAGGGATAGAAGCGAAGGCTCTATTCAGTGATTTGAAAACAGCTGGCTATATCGTGCGTTCACAGGAGCGTTGGGTACTCACAGAACGAGGCGAAAGCTTTGGTGGGGAGTATGTCGAACACAAGAAGTTTGGTGTCTTTATTGTCTGGCCAGAAAAACTACTCATCGACCTAGATTCTTTCTCTGGAAAAACGCTAACGGCAACTCAACTAGGCAGTGCCTTTCAACTTAGCGCAAAAAAAATTAACCTGTTGCTCAGCGAGCTTGGTTGGATAACACGTGAAGAAGATGGTTGGCATGTCACCTCAACAGGCTTAAAAGCAGGCGGTGAGCAAAGGGAAGATAAAGCGACTCAAAACCTATTTGTGGTATGGCACGATTCGTTGGTTCGCAATAAACGTTTGAAGCAGTCTGTTGTCGAATTTCTAGGGCATGATGCTGAAAGCCACTCTACCGATGTCTCGTTTTCTAGCTTTCGTCAGAAATTTGAGGCGAAACACCGAACCTTAGACGGACATTATGTACGTTCAAAGGGAGAGCTGATCATCGATAACTGGCTTTATATGGCGGGAGTGGTTCATGCCTATGAACGTCCGCTCCCGATATCAAAAGAAGTAATGAGCGATTTCTACCTGCCAAGCGGCAAGGTATACATTCAATTCTGGGGAACAGATTCAGGCCCTATAGAAGAAGACAAACGAAATGCGACCAAGAAAGTTTACCAAGAGCACGGTTTTAGCTTGATTGAACTTAACCCTGAAGATATCCCAAACCTCGACAGTGTACTTCCCTCTTTATTACGCCAATATGGAATCAAAGCGTACTAACTGGCTGATTTTCGAAAACCAACACACATCCAGATCACACTAATCAAATCATTATGGACATTATTAACCATAGTGATTTGATGTGTTCGCTATTTTTCCCAAGCCAATCTTCTATTATCTTACACCCATCGACTTGAGCTACCGCAGATACTCGATTTATTGGGGCATGTTCGATAACCATTTAAGCGTTCAGCCTTTTAGAGGCTGACTGTTCTAGAAACGACTTCTATAGAGATATAGCCTAAATGCGTTATCCGTTTATTGTTGACGTTACCGAACATAAAACCCTACAACATTTATTATTGATAGATATTAGGATTCAACATGACTCATCCAATCATTTCAGATCTAAACACTCGCTACACAGCTAAAAAATACGATGCAGAAAAGCGCATCTCTGCGGAAGACATGGAAGTAATCAAAGAAGCACTTCGTTTGTCAGCTTCTTCTATCAACTCTCAGCCTTGGAAATTCATCATCATTGAGAGTGACGCAGCAAAACAACGCTTCCACAATACTTTCGAGAACATGTTCCAGTTTAACCAACCGCATGCGAAAGAAGCGTCACATACGATCCTGTTTGCTCACGATCCTAAGTACACTAAAGAGAAATTCGCAAAGCGTGCTGACACAGAAGTAAGCTCTGGTCACCTACCCGCTGAAATGTACGAGCAGTTCTTAGGGGCTTACGCATTCGCAGAAATGAACACAGACGAAACAGGTTTCAACGGAAACTGGACTAAGTCTCAGGTGTACATCGCGCTAGGTAACACAATGCACACACTGGCTCGTCTTGGTATTGCATCAACACCGATGGAAGGCGTAGATGCCGCTATGATCGGCGAAGAGTTTGCTGACGAACTGGAAGGTCACGTTGTTGATGTAGCGCTAGCAATCGGCTACCACAAAGACGGCGAAGACTATAACCACGGTAAACCAAAAGCACGTCTAGCTCTTGATGAAATCGTGACGACGCTTTAATTTTTAAAACGCTTTTTCGTTTTACAAAATATAGTTTCAACAGCACTTCAGACTGTTAAATTACACTGCCTTGTTTTGGCCAGACACTAGTCTGGCCTTTTTCATTTCTGTATTTCGCATCCATCTTTTCTATCTCAGCTTTAGCCATCCCAGCCGCTTTTTAGACCACCAATACTTGATCAATCCGCGTGTTCTAATTCGCGAAGCGCAGGAGTTGCGCTATAATCCCCTTTGTTGAAACAGGTTCCTCACCCTGCTCTTTCTGAGCAAACATCATTAATTTTCTTGCCAAGCCGCTATAAATTCACAAAGTCATAAAGACACCTAAGATTCATTTTAACCACAAAATTTAGCACGTCAAAATGACTCACAAAACAACACAAACACCAAACGAACACATTAAAAACAGACGCTTATAAACATGGCACAACTAGTGCAATGATGACCTTAGATATTTAAATAAGGTATTATCATTATGACTATTCACGTTAAATCAAATGTTCATTGGGTTGGCGTCCACGATTGGGAAACAGAACACTTCCATGGTAAGGAATACCACATGAACAAAGGTACCAGTTATAACTCGTACCTGATTCGTGAAGAGAAAACGGTGCTTGTTGATACCGTTGATCATCGCTTTACTGAACAATTCCTTGCAAACCTTGAGATGGAAATCGACATCAACGAGATCGACTACATCATTTGTCAGCATGCTGAAGAAGACCACTCAGGTGCCCTTTCAGCACTATTAGCCAAAATTCCAAACACACCCGTCTACTGCACAGAAGCTGGCGTTAACTCGATTGTTGGCCATCACCATCAGCCTGACTGGAACTTCCGAACCGTTAAAACAGGCGACACGCTCGATGTCGGTAACGGTAAGCAACTCATCTTTGTTGAGATGAAAATGCTGCACTGGCCAGACTCAATGGCAACATACCTCACTGGTGACGAGATCCTGTTCAGTAACGATGCGTTCGGTCAGCACTACTGTGATGAAAACCTATTCAACGATCAGCTAGACCAAGTCGAGCTTCATGATCAATGTCTGCGTTACTTCTCGAACATCCTCACACCTTTCGCGCCTCTGGTGAAAGCGAAGATAGAAGAAGTATTGAGCTTAGGTGTGCCTATCGATGTTATCGCAACCTCTCATGGCTGTATTTGGCGCGACAACGCGACGCAAATTGTTGAGCAATACTACGAGTGGTCTAAAGCCTACAAAGAAGATCGTATCACCATTGTTTACGACACCATGTCGAACAACACTCGCATGATGGCTGACGCAATCGCAAAAGGTATTCGTAAAGGCAGCCCGGAAACAGCAATCAAGGTCTTCAATATCTCTAAGCACGATAAGAATGACATCCTTGCCAATATCTTCCGTTCAAAAGGGGTTCTAGTCGGTTCATCGACCATGAACAATGTGATGATGCCGCAAATCGCAGCGCTACTAGAAGAAATACACGGACTGCGCTTTGCTGGTAAAAGAGCCGCGGCATTTGGTTCTTCAGGTTGGACAGGTGGCGCAGTAAAACGTATCGACGCTCGTTTACATGAAGCTAACTTCGAAGTCAGTGCGCCACAACACATCCATTGGAAACCAGACACAGACGCGCTTCGCCAATGTATCGATTACGGCATGACACTGGCCGAGGTTTGGCGTGTAGAAGCAGATGAAGTGAGCACACCGAAACAAGTATCACGTAATGTAACACCGCTTGAAGCCACACCAGCACCGGCAAACACCACTGCCGAGCTCAAAGACACGACAGAGCAGGAAACAGAAGTAGCTCAAGATAAGTCAGTACACACTGCAGATTGCACTTGCTGGCGCTGCACAGTGTGTGAATGGGTATATGACCCACAGTTGGGTGAACCCTACCAAGGCGTTGAGCCAGGAACACCTTGGGCACAAGTGCCGGATGACTTCCTTTGCCCAGAATGCCATTTAGGCAAAGAAGTATTTGTGGAGAAGTAGCATGTCGAACATTGTGATTGTGGGTGGTGGTTTCGCCGCCCTACAAACCATAAAGATGGTACGTAAAATTGACCAAGATATCGCGATAACCATGATCACGGCAGATGCAGGGGTTGAGTACAGTAAGCCGAATCTTTCACACGTATTCAGCCAGGCTCAAACACCGCAAGCTTTAGCCGTTAATAACGCTCAGCAATTAGCAGAGCAGTACAACGTAGTCGTCAAAACCAAGGCTTTAGTCAGCGAAATCGATACCAAGCAGCAGTGTGTTCGTGTTGATGGACAAACTATCCATTATTCGAAGTTGGTATTAGCAACGGGCGCGACGCCTTTTATACCACCAGCGGAAGGGCTTAAACGCAGCGCGACCATTACGTTAAATAGTTTGGAAGAGTTCAAGAAACACAAAGCTCAGATCGATGACGCTCAGCGCATCACCGTGATGGGTGGAGGCTTGATTGGGGTCGAGCTCGCGTTCGACCTTCAAACTGCGGGCAAAGATGTCACGATTATCGAACCTGCAAGTTATCTGTTGAATAGCCTTGTGCCACCTTTCGTTTCGCTTGAGTTGGAAAGAGAACTGACAAAAGCGGGGGTTACCGTCGAAACCGACTCTGCGATTTGCCGAGCGACTTACCTGTCTGATGGAGTTAGGCTACAAACCACCTCTTCTCGGCTAATACGAGCAGATATCGTGATTGCCGCAGCAGGGCTAAGACCAAACGCGCAGTTAGCCACGCAAGCGGGAATAGAAGTAAACAGAGGCGTTGTGGTCGATGACACCCTGAAAACCAGTGCTAACAATGTGTATGCGATTGGTGATTGCGCTGAAATTGAAGGACGTGTAATGGCCTATTTGCAGCCAGCCATTTTGTCGGCAAACGTGTTGGCGAAGCAGCTGACTAAGGATAAAGGAGACATCAAAGTGGGCGAAGGGAAGCTCAGCTTGCCTCATATGATCACCAAGGTGAAAACACCGAGTTATCCTATTCAGCTCGCAGGGCGCGATATTCACACTGCTCAGAGCTGGGAAACTCGATTCGATCCTAAAGGCATTGTCGCTAAAGGCTTCAATGAAGATGATCAGTTGGTTGGATTCATTGTCACTGGAGAACACACCAAAGCCGCGTTCCCTCTTCTTAAAGAGCTACAAGCAAGCTCACCCGCATAAGTTCTAGAGGCGCTAATACAAAAAAAGCCAGTCAACAGACTGGCTTTCTTGTATTCATCTTAGTGCGATTAGCTCATCGCATTTAAGCACAGGCGAACATTAACCGATAAACGAGATGTAACCTTGAAGGATGATCAGGTTAACGATATCGATAAAGAAGGCACCAACGATTGGCACAACCATGAAGGCTTGTGGCGACGGACCGAATCGGTTCACCAAAGAACCCATATTCATTACCGCTGTTGGTGTTGCACCTAGGCCGAAACCACAGTGACCACCCGCCATAACCGCTGCGTCGTAGTTAGAACCCATTACTTTGAACGTCACAAAGTAAGAGAAGATACCCAACACCACAGCCTGAACCGCAAGGATAACCAAGAACGGAATCGCAAGGTCAAAGATATTCCAAAGCTTAAGGCTCATTAGCGCCATCGCTAGGAACAGTGACAATGACACCGTACCAAGAATATCGACCGTTTCACTGTCGGTTTTATGCAGCTTAGTCACTTCAAAAACATTAGTGATGAACACACCGATAAACAACGCGTAAACGAAGTCAGGAATCATCAACCAAGAAATTTCAAAAGTCGCCACCCACTCTTCTAGGTATTTCGCCCCCGAGATACAGATAAGAAGGATGAACAACACCTCAATCACCTTCTTCGCCGTCACTTTGTCTTCTTCATACTCGTTATAAGTAACAAGTTCAGGGAAGCGTTCGTGCGTTTGCGTGCCAGTACCGTACTCAGATTCAAGCTGGTTTTTATCAATCAGCTTTTGCGCCACTGGGCTACCGATAATACCACCGATGATCAAACCAAAGGTCGCTGAAGCCATTGCGATTTCTAACGTATTTGCAATGCCAAACGTGTCTGCAAAAGTTTGAGACCAAGCCGCGCCTGTACCGTGACCACCCGAAAGGGTGATAGAGCCAGCAATCAAACCCATCAAGGGCTCAAGGCCTAGTGTCGTTGCTAAGGTTACGCCTACACCGTTTTGGATAATGATGTAAACCGAAGCCACCCCTAAGAATAGGAATACCTTGGCACCACCTTTCATCAGCTGTGTGTAGTTAGCTGCAAGGCCGACCGTTGCAAAGAACATCAACATAAATGTGTTCTGCAAGGGCAAAGAAAACTCAAGATCAAGGCCGTTAAAGTGCAGGGCTGTAATAGCAAAAGCGACAATCAAGCCGCCGACAATGGGCTCTGGGATATTGTACTTTTTGAGAACAGGAAGCTTTGCATTGACGAAATGACCTAGAAACAAAACACTAATCGCGATTAGGAAGGATTCTAGTGGTCCAATTGAAATTAATTGATTCATATAACCTCTATTTTTTTACGTTCTCATCTTCCTTAACGAGTCTAGTTTTATCTGTAATTATCTGTGCTGCTCTACCTATATTTATACAAACTGGAGAGAAATTGTAGATTCGAAAAGCGAACACATTACTGCGTTCACTTGGTGCCATGTTAGTGGCACGTTAACTTTTATAGGAGATAAAAGGATTTGTGACAACAATCACCTCTAAAAAGTTGAAAACGGCGTGAGTATTCTTACCGCTGACTCTGCTTTTTTAATACCTAAAAAAGCAAAAAGGAGCTATTGCTAGCTCCTTTTTCATCACCATCACTGGCAATTAGAATTTTTTCGGTGCGTAACCCGTCATAACCTCAATGCGAAGCTCTTTACCGATCTTGGTCATTGGGTGAACAATTACTAATCCTTTAACAGACTTTTTAAGTTTACCCATATCCGCTTGTTCAGCCTTAGTAATCTCACGCTTAAATGGCATATCAACCAGAGACTTACGCTCTTGGTTCACATCGTAGCTTTCTTTATGTTTCAGCTGAGCGATTTTCTTGGTTAGCTTCTTAATCTCATCTTCAAATTGACGAACAACAGGACGATCATTACGAGTTTTAGCAGCCGCTAACTTGTTGCGACACTTGTCTAGACGGTTGTTAATTTGTTGAAGTTCGTTTTTAACACTCATAATAATTTCCTAAGATTTAACAAGCCAATTCGGATTGGGGCGCGGAGTATAGCACAAGGGTTCACTTGAACCGAAATTTATCTTAAACATCGCTACCTAAAAGAACCATTTAAGACCAACACAATAGGTCCAAACACAGAAACGCCCTTATTCTTTCGTGTAAACAATAAGGGCGAATGAGCATTTCCTACGGAGCTGATTGACCCCATATTTTTTCGCGAAATTGAGGAATAAGTTGGCTAGCACCAAATTCATTCAGGTGA
Source organism: Vibrio sp. 1F263 (assembly GCF_041439035.1). Taxonomy (NCBI): domain Bacteria; kingdom Pseudomonadati; phylum Pseudomonadota; class Gammaproteobacteria; order Vibrionales; family Vibrionaceae; genus Vibrio; species Vibrio sp. 1F263. The sequence continues at coordinate 50,775 of NZ_JBGONI010000005.1, forward strand.
TCGTCATCAACGTATGTTGGGTGATTGTTGATATCCCCTCGGCACTGCTGATCATCACAAAATATCGGTTCAGGGTCTATAAGAGTAACTCGACAGTTTTGGCTGATTTTTTCATAAGATTTCGTAATCAATGCGGTTCTTTGTCGGTACTCTTCAAGAGGAATAGAAACCGAAATATCAGATTGATTTAAAATCGAATACTTATACATAGTTTTGGGTACATCTTTCTTCAATTCAGGGACTGGCTTGACCAAATAAACAGGGTTAGATTGACTAAGCTCGCACATGGTCTTTTCAAAACTGGATAAGATTGAGTTTAGGTACTCCTCCGATCTGGTCTGAAACCTTTTATCTCCTGCTATTAAACTGATCTTTTCGTTGTCACTTTGCCATCCATCTTCATTCGAACCATATAGATAGCCACCCATTCTGTTAATGACAACAACAGGAACGTTAAGGTAGTTAGTTTTAGCTTTAATCAACGATACTGAGACAAAATCCCCACATTCTTCTGATAACTCACCACTAGAGAGCACTCTTTTAATACCTGAAATCGTTGGACATGCGCTTCTCGTCCAGTCGATGACCGATGTATCGTTAGGTGCTGACGCTTCAACACTTCTCACTATCGATGCGCCATGACTATCGCCTAAGACAATCGCGGATACGGGTCCCGATCCATAGTGACACTCAGGAGACGGTCCAAATTCGACGTGACACTCTCCGCTTCGTGGATTCCGGTCATAGACACTTTGTGCAATGACTAGCTGTGTTTTATCCAGGCGCCAAAGTAATCCTTCACTTTCATAAATAACCTGCCCTATCAAGGCAATAAAGGAAGCAAGAATGAGAGGGTAATAGTTCAAAAAGAACTTACCGCCTTTGGGTGTCTCCTTAGGTCGGTAACTTTCAATGAACTTAAATGAAAGGATCCCCATCAATACCGATACAATTACTCCAACTATATTGTGAGTAATAGTGTTGCTCGTGAGGTTCTTAATGAAAACATTAATAGGCCAATGCCAGAGATAAATTGAGTAGGAACATAACCCAACCCCTTGTATCAGCCGTGATTTATGAACGGTAAAATTGAGGTCCAAATTTAAAAGCAGAATTATCGCGGTAGCAATGACTGGAATAAGCGTCACATGACTCGGCCAAAGTGTGCTGCTGTCTATCAGGAAAGGGGAAATAAACAATGAAGCAATAGCAACTAACAGCAATAACTGAACATTAGATTTTTTGAATTCAATGGGCTCTCTTTTCAAAGCAACTACCGAACCTGCGAGCAGTTCCCATGCACGAGACGGTAATGTGTAATAAGAAGCTGAGCTCCCCAAATACGCATAGTTATAAGCTAGACTTCCTATCAGAGTTGTTCCAATAGCAACGGCCGCACCTTTAGCTCCGAATAACTTGTAGGTCGCCATTAAAACAAGAGGATATAATATATAGAATTGCCATTCTACGGATAAAGACCAAGTGTGAAGCAACCACTTGCTTTGCGCGGCCACATCAAAGTATCCCGACTCTTTTAAATAGGTATGGTTAGAAACAAACCCGACACTGGTGAGAATATGCTTACCTAGTTTTCTTAACGCCCAAGGGTCTAGGTAAATAATGCCAACGAGTAACACAACAAGGCACATGACCGCTAAAGCAGGAATAATGCGTTTTGCTCTCGCTAAATAAAAGTCCTTTAATGAGAAGGTACTAGTTTCCAAACTCGACATGATAATTTTTGTCATCAGGAAACCTGAAATGACAAAAAACACATCCACACCTAAAAAGCCGCCAGTGATAAAACCCGGAAAAAAATGGAAAATGACGACGATTGAGACAGCTAATGCACGTAATGCATTGATGTCATACCTGAAATTTTTATTCATTATTTGTTCGTTATAACCTTAAATCAATAAACACACTAAAACTACCCACAATGACATTAGCGTAATACGCTGGTTTCATTACGCTTCTGTTCTCACTTGCAGTTTTAGTAGTACTCCAATAAACACAAAGTACATGACAGCTAAATCACCATTCCTGAAAGGTGAATCGAATAGACACATCAAAGAAAAGTAAATGACCGGTAACAATACAATAGGAGATAGCTTGTATCTTGAATTAAACAAAGGGTACATCAAGCTAAGCATGAGCAGGGCAATGCCTACCAAACCGGATGAAGCAGCTTTATCAATATAGTTGTTATGAAGATGCGCATTAACGATAAACCTCTTTCCTGAATTTGTTGGAGTAAATGAGAGTTTATCTAATTGCGCTTCTTTATCTCCTCCAATGCCTAACAAGGGGCTATCCACAAAGAAATCGAACCCTGCTTGATACATTTGTAATCTCAAGCCAATGGAAGTATCCATGTTGCCTTGTGATATCTGATGGTACTCATGCAAGCTATAGTCAATACGTTCACTTACCACGTCATATTTCGACATCAAAAACACAGAGAAAACAACCATGACACTACTACCAAGCAGCGTCTTGTACTGGCGATTCTCTATCATCATTTTGAATAGGACAACTAAACCAATAATAATAACGGCTAGTAGAGGTCCTCTTGAGCCCACAAAAAACATGGATAGAAAGCCTATAAATGCCGAGGTAGCTATTGCTTGGGGCATTTTCCCTTCATACGAAATACAGCCAAGTGCGAGCAACATAATAACGGAGAAGCCTTGAATCGAAGCAATTACAAGAGCATTAGATGGTAAACTCATCCGATCCACAGAGAGAAAGAAGATATGATAAATAACGAGGATAGTAGAGCTGACAACAGACGTGATACATAGATTCTGTATGTCCGATAACTTAACAAAGCCATTTCGATAAAAAAGGAAAAATACGAGAGCAATCAAAGTTGCCCTCAGCTCTTGACTACTGAAGCCATGCAACTCGTAAGATATAGTGGAAAAAATAGAGAGCAAGAGCAGTATCCACACCCAGCCATCTTCAAACCAGTCATGCTTCTCCTTGTTTTTTCGGTACAAAAGAGCACAACAGGCCGCAATCAATAAAGTGATACCCGCAAGAGGCTTACTCCCCTGACCTAACCACACCTGAACGGTAACAATCCAAAACAAAGGCAGTGTAATGAGTATCTTTTGAATTAAATTCGTGTTGATTCTAACCATAACTAATCTAAAAATGCTGAAAAGAGTTGCACTCTAAAACAAACTTGCCACTGTCGCAAATGAACTGTAGTGACATACAGCGGAAAACAAAGAAACTAGTCCCTTTAGGGCATTGTCCATGAATCATTTACCTATAATTCATATGTCCAAACTCAGCCCATCTAACGGCTTTGGCATCAAACTCCAAAACCACGACTAGATAGGTTAGCTTAAGTCTTCTGTCTTACGTATTAGGAGTTAGGAGTTAGGAGCTTAAACCCTAGACCTTTACTTTATACTTAAGATCTTGGGCTTCATCGCCAGTCATGCCTCGAAAGCCCCAGCAATGCGATGGCTGCTCCTTGATGGTGATCTCGATATCAATGGGAGAGATGGCCAGCTGCTTTTCTATTTCAGAAAATATCTTCTTAATCAGGCGCTTTTTGGTGTTCACCGCTCGCCCTTCCATTATATTGATCTCTATGACGGTGTAAGCTTCTGTTCGCCCTTCGGGATAAAAGAAATCATCTCTTTCTAATGGTACAAACCGATGCGCTCGTTTGTCATCAGGTAACCCCATCTCACTGTTCAAACATTGTTGTAAGACATTAGAAAGCTGTAACTTAATCGGATTTAAGCACTCTTTGATACCATAAATAACGATCATGACCATTCCTTTGATGTGATGTCAGGTAAAGAAGAACTAAGAGATAAGCAACGTAAGATAAGCGTGTCACTTATTATCTATCCATTGACTAATTCTTAACCCATATTACCTAATGACGTAAGTTAAAAAAGGTTAAACCGATTAAATTGCGAATAAACGCGACAAAAAACCATGTCTCCCTCTCTCTAACTTCCTGTTCAATACATCACCCCACATTGATCGAACTTCAACGAGCACGCGTATACATCTCTGAATTACGTACGAATCAAATCCGTACAGACTCAACCATGTATGAACTAAGGAGTGCTATGTGCCGAATTCAGCTGAGAAGATCACACGGATAGAAACCGAACCAGAGGCACTCGTAGAGTCTTCTCTCGAGCTCGCCATATTTCCCCTTCCGATATTCCTTCTGCCCGGAGGTCGTCAGAGGCTACGCATCTTTGAACCAAAATATCTTGCTATGGTTGTACATGCGGCCCAAGGAGATGGGTTCATTATTGCCACCCAAGACAGCACCAACTCTGAACATCTCAGTTCTTGGGGAACCAAAGTGTCCATCGTTGATTTCAACATGTCTGACGACCAAATTTTGGAAATCGATGTCGAAGGTCAACAACTGGTTCAGCTTCAGGGATCATTTCGAGACGACGATGACCTGATAAAAAGCCAATTCAGGTTATTACCTCATTGGCCAGATCTAGAATGCAAAGTACCGAACGTATTTACTGCATTCTTGATACAGCTGTTTCGAGACCACGATTCAATCAGAACGCTCTACCCCACTCCAGACTTCGAAAGTCCACGATGGATCTGTGCGCGATTACTCGAAATGATGCCTATCCCATTGGAAAAGAAAACAGAATTTACCGAACCCGCTAGCTTTCCTTCTTTAGTTCCTTTTTTAAATCAAATCATTACGGGGCAATAAGCACTTTTCTTCACTATAATTTTGTATAGTGGAAATTAATTTAAATTAAAGTGATCCCGACCTTCTCCTTTCACGTAGTGCCACTCAAATTCGCATGATGGTTAAGTACTATGCAAGTCGAAAGCAGAAGTTCAGGGAACGGCAAGGAGCATGTCATTATCCCCGACAACAAACTACCTAATGAAAATAAGGTACCTACAGAGCTCTCAAGCTGGTTGATTTTGGTTGGTTCAGACCGAGACAAACAAGCCTTCACCTGTTTGTTCAAGTTCTTCGCACCTAAGATCAAGCGTTTTGGAATCAGCAAATTGGGCAGCGAGGCTGCTGCAAACGAGCTAGTTCAAGACACAATGACTAACGTTTGGAAGAAAGCGCATCTCTACAACGAAGAGAAAGGCGCTGGGACTACTTGGGTCTACACCGTGATGCGAAACGCTGCTTTCGACATGCTAAGAAAGGTAAAAGCTAAAGCAGAGCAAACCATCGCTGACGACATTTGGCCAATAGATGCAATGGTCGCGGAATCTCAAAGTGATGAATTACCGTTTGGTGATCATTTGATGAGCCGCCATGTAATGACTCAAATAGAGAAGTTGCCTTTGGCTCAGAAAACGATTGTTAAAGGCGTTTACTTTCAGGAGTTGTCACAAGAGCAACTCGCTCAACAACTTGGCGTCCCACTTGGAACCGTGAAATCACGTCTAAGACTCGCTTTAGCCAAACTTAAGGTTCACATGGGGGAACAAGATCATGATTAAACACCACCCAAATGCCGCAATTTTGAAAGATTTTGTCGATGGCACACTCGCAGACTCAGTTTCTTTGATTGTCTCTAGCCATGTAGAACTGTGTGAACACTGCCAACAACAAGTAAGCATGCTGACGGCGCAAGCTGCTGACACTGTCTTTGAAAGCGATACATCTGCCTTTGAAAGTGATACCTCAGGGCTTCAACTTTCTGACAGCGAAATGGATGCGTTCCTATCCGATGATGAGGAATTTGATTTTGATGCGATTGCTCAAATCACTGCTGATTCATCTCAAGCTATCGAAGTGACACCCGAAGTTCAGCAAGTTACGGTTGCAGACACCACGTTCACTATTCCTCGCGCGTTGAACTCAGTGGCGAGAAAAGACTGGATGAACTTAGGCAAAATTTCGCGAGCGCGACTCGATTTTGACGACGAAGCACACCACACCAGTTTGCTGCACATCGACAAAGATGGACAAGTGCCATGCCACACCCACAAAGGCTTTGAGATTACGCTTCTTTTAGAAGGCAGTTTCGAAGATGAAATGGGCGTCTACAACAAAGGCGACTTCATCTGGTTAGATGGTGACCACACTCACCAACCAGCCACCAAAGAAGGTTGTGTGTGTTTAACTGTTTCAAGTGATGCGCTTTACTTCACAAAAGGTGTGAGCCAGTTATTCAATCCACTCGGTAAATATATCTATTAGATTGAAAAGATTTACCAGGTACGTCACAAGACTCATAGAGTTGGCTAGTAAGCAAAGTAAAAACCGAACTAAAGTAATGTTTAATAAGCAACAAAACACACAATATAAGAATAACAACGAGCAATGAGCGTAAGGAATTGACCAATGGATAAAAAAATAAAAATAGGCATTAGTGCATGTGTCGCCGGTCATAAAGTTCGGTTCGATACTGGTCATAAACGTTCGCGCTTCTGCACCGACGATCTTGCAGATTACGTAGAGTTGGAACCTGTTTGCCCAGAGATGGGCATTGGGCTTCCAACGCCTCGACCAACCATCCGTCAGACAAGAATGTTAGACGACATCATCCATGTTTCTCGCCCAGATGGTTCTGGCGATGTCACCGATGAACTGATCGAGTTCGGTCAAAATTATTCAATGAACAACCAACACATCGCTGGCTTTATTGTGTGTCAGAAAAGCCCAACCTGTGGCATGGAGCGAGTAAAAATTTACCACCACCATGGGCGTGGCTCTGAATCGACAGGCGTTGGCTTGTTCACCAAACAAGTGATGGAAGGCAACCCATTACTTCCTGTTGAAGAAAATGGTCGCCTCAATGACCCTATTTTACGCGAAAACTTCATGACACGTGTCTTCACTTATCAAAAGTGGCTCAACCTTGTTGACGAAGGCGTAACTAAACACAAGCTGATTCAATTCCACAGCGCTCACAAGTACCTGGTAATGTGTCACCACATTGAAGGCTATAAGAAACTTGGGAAATTATTAGCAAGCAACGAGCTTGAAATCGATGAGTTGGCAAAACAATATATTGAAGGCTTGATGACGGCATTATCTCACCACGCGAACCGTGGTAGCCACGCCAATACTCTGCATCATTTGCAAGGTTACTTTAAGAAACAATTGAGTAGCGCGCACAAGCAAGAGCTTACCAATCAGATTTCATCATTCAGAGAAGGGCTAGTTCCTCTGTTAGTTCCACTAACACTGATTAACCACTACTTGATGGAATACCCAAACGAGTACCTTGAATCACAGGTTTATCTAAACCCGCACCCACAAGAACTTAAGCTGAGATACGGATATTGAGCGACATTCTATGGATAAGACGAGACCTAAGGATTCACGATAATCCAGCGCTCGTCTCTGCAGTTGAAAACGGCGTCTCTATCGCCGTTTTTATTTCAACGCCACAGCAATGGCAGCAACACCACCTTGCGCCAATCAAAGCCGATTTAATCTATCGTCACCTGCAGCAACTTGAATCCCAACTCGCTGAATTTGGGATCGATCTTCTACACCTCAAAGCCCGCGATTTTGACGACCAAGCCGTACAACTCACTCATCTATACAAACAGCTTGATGCGACGTGTGTTTACGCAAATTCTGAGCCTGAAGTAGACGAGCAGTTACGTGACAAACGCTTAATCGCTAGCGGTATAAAACTGAAGATAACCGACTGCGATACGATTCTGCCATTAGGTAGCGTGCTGAATAAACAAGGTGAGATGTTCAAGGTTTTCACACCTTTCAAAAACGCATGGTTAAAAGAAGTGCAAGCGAAAGGCATCATTTGCAGCCACGCTCCAGTGCATTCAACAGGATCAGCGCAAGCAGGTTCATCTGAAACGGATTCGATTCAGAATCCATCACAACTGAAACAATCGTTAAGTGGTTTTTCTGGCGAGTACGATTTTGACTTTCCGCGTGTTGATTCAAGCCGTTGGCCACTAAGCCAAGACGTCCTTGAGAGCGTGATTCCCAATTTCTTAAGCAATAAAGTTAATGACTATTCTCGCTTTAGAGACATTCCCTCGATAAAAGGCACGTCTGGCCTTTCCTCTTATTTGGCGATTGGCGCTGTAAGCCCACGTTGGTTAGCGATTCAGTTGATACAGCAACAACCCGATTTGTTGTTTGACACACAACTGCCAGCCTTTTCTTGGCTTAATGAATTGATTTGGCGAGATTTTTATAAGCATTTGATGTTCCATCATCCTAAACTGGTTAAAGGTGCGAACTTTCAGCAGAAATACAACGGCTTAGATTGGTATCACGACAACCCTAGCTTCAAGGCGTGGTGCGAAGGAAAAACCGGATATCCATTGGTTGATGCAGCAATGCGTCAATTAGTTGAGACAGGCTGGATGCACAACAGGCTAAGAATGGTGGTGGCAAGCTTCCTAACCAAGAACCTGCTGATCGATTGGCGTTGGGGCGAACGTTTCTTTATGTCGCACCTTATCGACGGAGACTTTAGTGCCAACAATGGTGGCTGGCAGTGGGCTTCAAGTACGGGCTGTGATGCTCAACCTTACTTCCGAATTTTCAATCCAATCACTCAGAGTGAAAAGTTTGATCCAAAAGGAATTTTTATTCGTAAGTACATACCAGAGCTGCAAAATATCCCAGATAAGCATGTGCACTTCCCACATGACTTTATCGCTAAAAACGGAATAGACAGCGAATACTGGCAACCCATCGTTGAGCATAAAGAAGCACGATTGAGAGCCTTAGCCTTCTTCAAATAATTAGAGTGAATATTATGGATAACTCTCTATGGCTTGATAACTTTCTCAACATGTATCGAGAACTCGGAACCGACAATTTCGACGTGCTTAAGACGGTTTATCACCCTGATATTGAATTCCAAGACCCGCTGCATCATGTCAGCGGCATTTCGGCGCTTACGCACTACTTCGAGAACCTCTACACCCAGGTAACGAGCTGTTACTTCCATATCGAACACACTTTCGAAGTGAACGACGAAGCTTCGGTGTATTGGACAATGCAGTTTGCTCACAAGCAATTAAATGGGCAAAGGCCAATCGAAGTACAAGGACACAGCCACCTCAAGATGCTCGACGGCCAAGTGGTTTATCACAGAGACTATCTTGATGTCGGCTCTATGTTGTACGAACACATTCCTGTTCTGGGCTGCGCCATCAAATCCATCAAAAAGAGAGCGAGCCAATAATGCGTATTATGATCACAGGCGCGACCTCAGGTATCGGCCAATCACTCGCTATAGATTATGCTCAACAAGGGCATGAGGTGATTGCTTGCGGCCGTAATCAAGACAAACTGCAAGCTTTAGTTGATTCTCACGAGACAGACCTATCGCACTCGTCAATTGACCCACTCTGTTTTGATTTGACCGATTACCACAATTTCCCTGCACTCGAACAAGATAAGCAGCTCGACCTACTGATCTTGAACGCGGGTGATTGTGAGTACATCAACGACCCCGTGAATTTTGATGCCGAGCTTTTCGAGCGCGTCATCAACATCAATCTAATTTCAATTGGCTACGCCCTTAAAGCCTGGTTAAAAAACATTAAGCCGGGCGGCCGTTTGGTTTTAGTAAGCTCCAGCGCCAGCTTTTTACCTTTGCCAAGAGCCGAGGCTTATGGCGCTTCAAAGGCAGCCCTCACCTACTTAGGCAGAACACTGTCGGTTGATCTGGCCGAGCACAATATTCATGTCTCAATTGTGCACCCAGGCTTTGTTGAAACGCCATTAACCGAGCGAAATACCTTCTCTATGCCTATGATTATTAGTAGTGAGGCCGCAACTCAGCGAATCGTAAATGGTATTGCTCAAGGAAAGAGTGAAATCGATTTCCCAAGACGATTCATCATGTTGATGAAGCTACTAAGAATGCTTCCAACTCCAGTTTGGCAAAAACTCGCTTCAAGGATGGTATAACAATGAAGAAAATCGCCATTATAGGTTCAGGCATCTCTGGACTGACTTGCGCACACATATTAGATAAGCACCACGACGTGACCGTATTCGAAAAGAACGATTATGTTGGGGGCCACACCGCTACCGTTGATATTGAACATCAAGGCTCGGCGTTTTCGATAGATACAGGTTTCATAGTATTCAACGATCGAACCTACCCGAATTTCAATCAGCTACTCGTACAACTCGGTGTTGAAAGGCAACCGACCGAAATGAGCTTCAGCGTACACAACACCACAACTAAATTCGAATACAACGGCCATAGCATCAATTCGTTATTCGCGCAGAGGAGTAACATCTTCAAACCTCAGTTCTGGTCTTTAGTGTCAGACATTCTCAAGTTCAACAAACTGTGTAAGGCTCAATTCGAAAGTAACGAGTTCACACCGGATGTTACCTTGGGCAACTTCCTACGTGAAAACCAGTTTTCCGACTTTTTCAGCCAGCATTACATCCTACCGATGGGCGCAGCAATTTGGTCGACAAGCTTAGAGGAAATGGAAGAATTTGAGCTTAAATTCTTCATTCAATTCTTCTACAACCACGGGCTACTCGACATCGCGAACCGTCCACAATGGTATGTAATTCCTAAAGGGTCGCGCTCTTACGTTGAAATCATCCTTTCACGCTTGAACAAATCCGTCGCTTTGAACACATCGATCAAACAAGTCACTCGCAATGAAGCGGGCGTCACGATTGAATTTGAAGATGGCGCTACACAAGACTTCGACGAAGTGATATTTGCTTGTCACTCAGACCAAGCGTTACGTTTACTCGGCGATGCGACAGAGCAAGAGCAACAGGTTCTAGGCGAGATCCCATACAGTCGTAATGAAGTGGTTCTGCACACTGATACCCGATTGTTACCAGACAGGAAGCTGGCATGGGCAAGTTGGAACTACATGTTGGATGGCGACAGTAAACGACCTGCCTGTGTGACTTACAACATGAACATTCTGCAAGGCATCGAAAGCCAAGACACCTTCTGTGTCACCTTGAATCAGAGCGAAGCCATCGACCCAGAAAAAATCATTCGCAGCTTTGTTTATCATCACCCGGTACTTAACTCGAACACGGTAGAAGCTCAGCACAAGCGCGAACAGATCTGTGGCAAAAAACAGACGCACTTCGCCGGCGCATACTGGTACAACGGCTTCCATGAAGACGGTGTCCACAGTGCACTCGATGTGACCAAACGCTTCGGTTTAGATTTGAGTACGAGTTCAGCGCTATGAACAGTCAAACCCTAACATCCGAAATGGAGATCGCATCCGAAAAGAGTGAAGAGCTCAGCGGGATCTATTGGGGCAACGTCAGACACCGCCGCTTTGGCGACATCACTCATGAGTTCAGCTATCAGCTGTATATGATGGGGTTAGATCTTGATGAGCTGCCCCAAACCACAGCGCGCAGTGCGCTGTTCGGAACTCGTTGGTTCAACCCGATTCGCTTTGTCGAATCGGATTATCTCGCTGAAAAAAAAGAAAATCTCACCACGGATGAACCAAAATCACTTAAGCAACGTATAGCTTCCAAAGTGCAACAACTTGGTGGGGTTTGGTCTGATTCAAACCGTGTGACGATGCTGGCTCAGTGCCGCTGTTTAGGCATCTACTTCAGCCCAATCAACTGTTTCTTCTGTTACGACGAAACAGGAGATTGTAAGTACATGTTGGCTGAGGTGAGTAACACCCCTTGGCGAGAAAGACACTACTATCTCATCGACATGCACCAAGAATTGAAGGTAAAAAAAGAGTTTCACGTTTCGCCGTTCATGGATTTGAACATGACTTACTTTTGGAAGATTAAGCCACCAGCGAAACGCACGTTAGTCCACATCGAAAGCCGCCGAGACGACAAGCTTTTCGATGCGACACTAGCCCTGACGAAGCAGTCAGTAACCAAGGCAAACATTAGACGAACGGTATTCAAGATTCCGGCGATGACGATAAAAGTCGTGATGGGCATTTATTATCAGGCTCTCAAATTATTCCTGAAAAAAGTACCGTTTGTGGCGCATCCAGACTCAACATCTTAAGCGCTTAAAACAGAAATCAATTGAAGCTTGGGTTCGCTCCAACCAAGGAGCAAAACTCAGCTTAGTTGGCACAAAATATTAGAATGAGTTATCAGCGAGGTTTACATGGAACAGCTTGCCAAACAAAACAACAATATTGAACAACAAGCTAAAGCCGTTGCTGTTTCAAGCAACTGTAAATATCGAGCTTTAATCTTCAAGGTTTTAGAAAGCCTGCAATTCGCGACGCTCGAGATCATTGAGCGCGACCAACATTCGGTGTTCGGCGATCGAGAAGCAGACTTGAAAGGTAGAATCGTGATTCACGATGCAACATTTTTTAGAGATGTCGTGATTGACGGCAGTATTGGCGCATCTGAGGCCTACATTGATGGAAAATGGACAAGCCCAGCTCTCACCAAAGTGATTCAAATCATGGCTCGAAATCAATCTCAACTCGACGAGCTTGATGACAAGACACAATGGATTTCTCGCATCAAAAACCTATTGCTGCGTCGTAAGAATGCCAACACAGAGCAAGGCTCTAAACGTAATATTCTTGCGCACTACGACATTGGCAATGAGTTGTATGAACGCTTCTTAGACAGCTCGATGCAATACTCTTCCGCTATCTACAGCGGAGAAGCAGAAACTCTATCCAAAGCTCAGCAAAACAAAATGAAAACCATCTGTGAGCGATTAGAGTTGTCAGAGAAAGACAGCGTGGTCGAGATAGGTACCGGCTGGGGTGGCTTAGCGATATTCATGGCGCAACACTACGGATGCCATGTCACCACAACCACAATCTCAGATGCCCAACACGCGCTTGCAGAACAGAGAGTAAAAGCGCTTGGCTTAACCGACAAAATCACCCTGCTTAAAGAGGACTATCGCAACCTCACTGGTGAGTATGACAAGTTGGTCTCTATCGAGATGATTGAGGCGGTCGGACATGAATATCTACAGACCTTCTTTGAGAAATGTTCTTCACTGTTGAAACCATCAGGCAAAATGCTGATTCAAGCGATCACTATTGCCGACAGTCGTTACGACAAATATCGCAAAGGCGTCGACTTTATTCAGAAGTACATCTTCCCTGGCGGCTGTCTCCCTTCGGTTTCAGTGATGACCCAACACCTTGCGACCAGTACAGACCTTGTTGTCCAAGAAATCGATGACATTGGCCTGCACTACGCTCGAACGCTTAACGATTGGAATGTTGCCTTTGAAAACAGTTGGGAAGAGTTAGAGTCTCTCGGCTATTCAGAAGAGTTTAAGCGCTTGTGGATCTTTTATTTCTGCTACTGTGAAGGTGCATTCAAAGAGCGCGTGATCAGTACTCATCACTTAGTTGCTAGAAAACCTCGTTACTTTGGAGCAAAAGATGAAACGGTTTTGGATTATTAATCTCGTTCTGTTTCAAGCGACCTGGGTTTGCAGCGCGTTCTTTACCGCGCAAGCCCCGTTCGTGGCGCCACTGATTGTGGCCGTTCACTTCCTTCTCTCCCCTACTCGCAGTAGCGATCTGAAAATACTCATTTTATTACCTTTGGGGCTGTTGCTTGATAGCCTCTTACTTCACTTCGGCGTGTTTGCCGTCGATTCTGAAATTGCAAATCAATCTTGGTTCCCAGTGTGGCTAGTCTGCCTGTGGATCATGTTCTTAATCAGTTTTAACCACAGCCTAAATTGGCTTTTAAAATGCTCGAAAGTGATCTTGTTTGTCATAGGGTTCGTAGCAGGTACTAGTAGTTATTGGGGAGGCATCAAAGCAGGCGCCCTTCTGACTACTTGGCCAGACGCATCGGTGTTAGCTGCCCTTGCAATAAGTTGGGGGATTTTGTTGCCCTTACTGGTGGCCGCTTACTCCAACTTAGTACAACCCAAAATGGCAACAACGAGGTGACTTATGGCTTTTCCACGCAACCCTACGCAAGCGTTCAAATCTGAGAGCGATGTTAGTCGCGTTCGCACTCAAACAAGCGAGCAATCAAGAAACCGACTATTTAGCTTAGTCACCCTAACCCTCATTTGCGCAGCACTCCTATTTACCGGGAATGCCAAAGCTTCTGCTGTCGATGATTTAAACAAGCGTGGCCAAGGTGAGATGAGTTACTTATTTTGGACTTTGTATTCTGCAGAGTTCTACACCACGCCATCTAACTCTGAGCGTGCTTTGAAACTTGAGTACTACCGAGCAATTGACAGCAAAGACCTTGTAGACGCAACCAAAGACCAGTGGAGCAAACTTGGTTACTCCAGCAACAATATCCAACGTTGGTTGAAGCCTTTATACGCAATGTGGCCCAACGTTGAGGAAGGCAGCACGCTGACTATCCGAGTTGCTGAAGACAACGTAAGTCGCTTCTATTTCGATGAGCAACCCATCGGCACCATCCAAGACAAGCAATTTGGTGAAGCCTTTCTCGCGATTTGGTTATCTGAGAACACATCTGAGCCCGGTCTGCGCAAACAACTATTAGGTTTGAACAAATGAATCCAAAAACAACAATAACAAAATTTGCTTTGGCACTGTTTTCACTCACTTGGCTAGCGGGTTGTGGCTCTGCAAGTTTAGAAAACCACGTAGACACTACGCCAGAGCTCAAGCTAGAAACCTTTTTCAACGGCGAGCTAATGGCATACGGCATGGTACTAGACCGCTCTGGTAACCTACTACGCCGTTTTGACGCTAAGCTCATCGCTACTTGGGACGGAGACAACGGAGAAATCAAAGAGTGGTTCTCCTTTGCTGATGGTGAGCGCTCAACACGTGTTTGGAACCTAATAAAAACCGGCGAAAACACCTATTCTGGCACCGCCAATGATGTAGTCGGTACCGCTTATGGCGAGACTCTAGGTTCAGCGCTTTATTGGAAATATGACTTAGAAATCGAAGTCGACGGTAGCACCTATGAAGTGGTGTTAGACGATTGGATGTTCTTAATGGACGATAAACGCTTGTTCAACAAGACTGAGATGTCTAAGTTTGGCTTTAAAGTCGGAGAGGTCATCTTATACATCGAGAAGATTTGATGTAACTGCCGTTTCTAATTGTCAGTTTCCAATCGTTAACTTCATCGATAACTACAGTACGTAACAAAACAGCCCACAACGAAAATTGTGGGCTGTTTTGTTTAATCCCTCGAATAGCATACCTGCATGCTCAAGCCACTGTGCTAAGATGCGCCACCAGCATACAAATGGACTAGACTGACACTAAGCAGTCCCCATTTGTTTCGCTAAGCGTAGATTCCCTACCATGAATAATTGAAAAGGCTTTAAAGCATGAGCAAGTTGACCTCAGCGGAGCGTAAAGCTCGCGACAATGAACGTTTCTCACAACGCGTAAACGACCGCAGAGAAAAAGGTGAAGACGTAGTTGCTTACGCACTGACCAACAAAAAAGCTGTAAAATTCCTGACTAAGTCAGAGAAAAAACGTTTCAACGAAACGAGAGCGACTCTGCAAGAAGAGAAGCGAGTTAAAGAACAAGAAGAGCTTAACCGAATCGAAGACGCGTTCACGATCAAACAGTTCGACGACGAATAATCACTTATGATGACTCAAAAGCGCTGGCACTATGCCGGCGCTTTTACTTGTTAGTTCGTTATTTTTTAACGCTGTTATTTCTTACCAAACCAGTCGATTCTTAACGACTTTCCACACACTCTTATTCCCCCCCCCTACCGCTCAACCTATCAACCTATCAACCTATCAACCTATCAACCAGGCTATCGATCAACTTTAGCCATAGATCTCAGAAAATCTTAGCCTAGCCCCTTACTATCTCGAATCAACTCTACAAACTTAAGACAGTATGATTTTAATTACCGGATCAAGCAGCGGTTTAGGCGCAGCTCTCGCGAAGCAATATGCTAACGCCGCAACCGACGCTCAGCGTGTAGCCATTACAGGTCGCAACGCACAACGTTTAGCAGAAGTGGCGCAAGACCTACCAGCGAATACCATTAGCCAAGCGTGTGATCTATGTGACCCGCACTCCGTAAGCGAACTGCTTGATGCATTGCCAGAAACACCAAAACTGGTGGTTCACAGCACTGGCAGTGGATACTTCGGTAAGATAGAACAGCAAGATCCAGCGGCGATCAGTGACATGCTAAAAAACAATATCGAGTCCTCGATATTTCTGATTCGCGAGCTGGTTCAGCGTTACAAAGATCAACCCGTCACCATTGCGGTCGTGATGTCGACCGCGGCTCAAGGCGCTAAAGCAGAAGAGTCCACCTACTGCGCAGCAAAATGGGCAGTAAAAGGCTTTATCGAATCGGTAAGGTTAGAGCTCAAAGGTCACCCGATGAAAATCGTTGCGGTTTATCCCGGCGGAATGGCAACCGAGTTTTGGGGAACCAGCGGCAAAGCAATGGATACCTCAAGCTTTATGACCGCACAAGAAGCCGCTCAAATGCTGCAGCAGGCGTTAACCAGTACCGAGCATGGATATGTGTCAGATATCACGATAAACCGCGGTTAACGGCTAATGAGAGCAGCGAACAGGTAAACCGAGCTATTCCGCTAATTATTTGTGAGGGTGAGCACGAAAGTGTGCGACAATGCTCAGCGTAAATTCATATTCAAGGTTTATTATGAAACTTCTAGTTCGTAACCTATCGCGCTCTACTGCAGAGCAAGACATCCGTGTTCTATTTTCTGAGTTCGGCTCAGTAAAAGAGTGCAGCCTAGTTTTAGACCAAGAAACTGGCGAATCTAAAGGCTTTGCTTTTGTTGAAATGCCAGAGCACGAAGAAGCTAAAGCGGCACTAAACAAGCTGAACTTGTCAAAACTTGGCAAAAACACGATTCGTGTAAAAGTAGCTAACTCTTAATCGAGTAAACGCTTTATAAGCCGCATGGCTTAGCTTAACAACAGCACAGATGATAAAGCCCGTAACGATATTGCGCTGAAAAACGTAATATCGTTACGGGCTTTTTGCTGCTCGCGATTCTCTTTTCACACGATTCGAATACGCCTACAGCCCTTCATGTTCATCAATGGCACGCCTTGCTTCTACCATTGAACATCCAGATTCCATCACCAATTGAGCGACGGTCATTGAAGGTGTCGCGGCCAACAGAGATGCCAAACACACCACCGGTTTAGGCAGCACTTTGTCGATTGCGATTGCTATCCAATCGTCTTTTTCGTGAGTTAACATGGTTTTAAATTCAACGAGTTGATGCTCTTGAGCGACCAACAGCCAATTGCGCGAACGTCGCACTCGCTTCAACTGGCATCCACACTCAGTCGCATTCGCCATCACTTGGCTTTTATCACTCACACGATGTACAAAACTATTCAGTGGGACACTAAACATAACTCTCTGCCAACCAATCTCTACCAATCATTCAAGTGCTCTCGAACTACCACTCAACACTTCAATTTCATCTCAATAAAATCATGCTTAGGATTACACAGACACAAAAAAACCGCCAGTCATGCGCTAAGCAGCCTCGCGGTTTTTCGTTCTTTAGAGCCTAATGATCAGCATCAGCGGCTAAGCATTTTCAATTCAACATGGATAATCAGCAGCAGCTTTTTGAATTGCCTTTATCACAGCAGTTTGAACTCTCCTGACTTCCTCGCTCAAAGCCCTCAATCCCATCAGCCAACGCAGTAAATGATTGCTCAATATTGTTACGCGAGGTGGCGATGTTCATTCGCATAAAATGATAACTCTCAGCGCCAAACCAGCCGCCCGGTGTTAATCCCATTTTAGCTTGTTCAAACACCACGTTCTTTAAATCTTCTTCCGAGAAACCTAACTCAGAAAAATCAAACCACACTTGGTAAGTACCTTGCGGCTGGAAGACTTTTAACTGAGGAATGCGCTGCTCCGCAAATTCAGTAATCCATTTCACCGTGTCTTGCAAATACACCAACATGCCATCGAGCCACTCTCCACCTTTCTCAAAGGCAGCCACGGTTGCAAACGTACTGAACGCATTACCATGGTCAAGATACATCGCCACCACATTGGTTTTGAACGCTTCAAATAACTCATGATTGTTGGTGTACACATAACCATTTGAGATGCTGTGCATGCCGAAGGTTTTCGCCGGAGAGCCAATCAAGGCAATGACTTTTTCGTAATCAAAGCTGGTTAAGCTCGTAAAAGAATGACCTTCAAAAATAATGTCGGAATGAACTTCGTCGCTGATAATCAGCACATCGTGGCGCTTAGCGATCTCGATGACTTGTTCAATTTCTTGAGGTGTCCACACTCGCCCAGTCGGATTATGCGGATTGCAGAAAATCATCGTCTTCACTTGCTGTTCGATGATCTGTTGCTCCATACCATCGAAATCAATCTGATAACGCTGTCCGTCATTAATCAACGGGCTATTCACGACCTGACGACCTGCCTTATTTACCAAATTAGCAAACTGATGATACGCCGGCGTATGAATAAGCACACCATCACCCTCATTGGTAAACTGGCGCAGTAACAACGCGATGCCTGGTAACACTCCCGGAACCTGAACGAATTTGTCTGAAGACAGATTTAAACCATGACGCTTTGAATACCATTGAGATAGCGCCTCAAACACCGCCTTTTCATTGAACTCATACGAGTACACTCCACGCTCAACTAAGCGGTTTAGCTCTTGAGTGATCGGCTCTGCTACCTTAAAGTCCATGTCGGCAATCCAGTAAGGAAATACATCGACAGTGTTGTAAATGCTCTCTAGCATCTCTGGTTTGCTTTTGATAAACGCATGTTCACCGTAATTCGATGCACTGTTAAACGCTGTCATGGAGGGTTCCTCAAATAGTGTGTTTGGTTCTTTTGCAATCAACTGGATTGCCTGAATACCCTTAAGACGATAGCGAGATAAAAAGGACGAAGCTTTTAAAGAAATCTTGTGATTAATTAAGATTAATCTCGCATCTCGACCACAATTTCAGTCTTGACCGAATTCGCGATAAAGCAGTTTTTGTGCGCTAAATGATGCAGTTTGTCGAGCTGTTTGGCAGTTGGCTTCTTAGTGCCTAAGAACACAATATCAGGTCGCAGAGTCACCTTAGTGACCGATGAGCAGCCTGATTCATCTTCTTCCAACACACCAACAGCATCATCCACATAAGAGTCGATCACGTACTTCTGCTTTGCGGCAATGCCCAAAAACGTCAGCATATGGCAGCTAGAAAGTGCCGCGATAAACGCTTCTTCTGGGTCGACATTCGCTTCCACCGAAAACGGCAGTGGCACAACATGAGGAGAAGATGAAGCTGGCACAGTGATACCACCATCGAACTCCCACGTATGACCGCGACTGTATTGGTTGTCGCTAAAGGCTTCATCTTCCGCTTTTTGCCAGCGAATGACCGCTCCATATTCAGACATAATTAATTCCTTTTATATTGTGTAACGACTTAGCGGTCAGCAGGATGATTAACGCCATCATTGGTCACCACATCACCAATATCAAAAGGATTCACCCCTTCCAAGCAACCGATATTAAAACCATATTCATTTGGGCTTGAGCGGCGTTGGTGATGGGTATAGATGCCGCAGTTTGAGCAGAAGTAATGCTTCGCGGTATTGGTGTTGAATTGATAAAGCTTGAGATGCTCTGCACCTTTCAAAATCTTAATACCATCCAGCGCCACAGAGCCAACAACCGCCCCTCTACGACGGCAGAGAGAACAATCACAACGACGTGGCTTTTCTATCCCGTTAGGTAGGCTGAGTTCTAACTCAACTGCACCACAATGGCAGGTTGCCTTGTGAAAAGGTTGGATAACCGTGTTACCGACTACTTTCATTTCTCTCTCCATCAAGTCCTTGTATCGAACTATCTTAACGAGAACCATTTACCTTGTCCGTAACCAAGCTTTGAATTTAGCACTTTTAGAACAATCAGATTATCCATAAAATCTTCAATAATTCTCAGTCTTACAACGACATCGCCCTACATTAATAATCGTTAATCTAAGCACAACCGATCCTTAATCCTTATGCAAGTAAGCTCTCTCTATCAATAAAAATAGAGAGAGAAAAAACGTGAACATACTTGGATACTTACAAAAAATCGGTAAAGCACTGATGGTGCCGATCGCCGTACTGCCTGCCGGTGGTTTGATGCTAGGGCTAGGTTATGCCCTTGACCCATCAGGTTGGGGAGCTAACAGCGCCTTAGCCACCATACTCGTATACGGTGGTAAAGGCATTATGGATAACCAAGCGTGGTTATTCGCGGTTGGTGTCGCTTATGGTTTAGCAAAAGACAATAACGGCGCTGCCGCTCTCTCTGGCCTATTAGGTCTGCTCATCGTGGAAATGATCGTGGGTAACGTGAATGTTATCTCACAAATCACCGGTGTCCCTGTTGACCAAATGGGCGCATCTGAACTTATCGCCTCCAATGCAGCAGTGAGTGCATTCACTGGCATCATGATAGGTATTGTCGCCGCCACTCTATATAACCGATTCCACACCATAAAACTGCCTGCGGCTCTCGGGTTCTTTGGTGGCAAGCGCTTCGTTCCAATCATCACTTCTCTGGCCGCGATTAGTATTAGCTTAGTCATGGTTTATGTGTGGCCTGTCGTCTACGGAGCACTGGTCGAGTTCGGCATCTCTATTTCTGAGATGGGTGCGACAGGCGCTGGCCTCTATGGTTTCTTTAACCGCTTACTTATACCTGTTGGCTTGCACCACGCACTTAACCAAGTTTTCCTATTCGATTTAGTGGGCATCAATGACATTTCTAAATTCTGGTCGGGCACTGGCGAACTCGGTGTAACGGGTATTTATCAAGGTGGCTTCTTCCCTGTTATGGGTTATGGCTTACCAGCGGCATGTTTAGCGATGTACCACTGTGCTAAACCAGAAAACAAAAAGAAAGTCGGCGGTATTCTAGGTGCTTCAGCATTAACCGCTATCTTAACCGGCGTAACAGAACCGATTGAGTTTGCCTTCATGTTTGTGGCACCTGTGCTTTATGTTATCCACGCGCTTCTTGCCGCTATGTCGCTATACATTGCTGCTAGTATGCAGTGGATCGCCGGATTTACCTTCAGTGGTGGGTTAATTGACTTCGTGTTGTCTTACAATCTTCCGCTCGCAGTAAAACCTTACATGTTGATACTTCAAGGCCTGTTCTTTGCCTCGATTTACTACTCAATATTCCGCTTCGCTATCCTAAAGTTCGATTTAAAAACACCGGGACGTGAAGATGTAGGCGTAGCAGAAGTAAACCAAGTTTCATCGAATGAGAAAGCGGCGCAATACTTAAAAGCGCTAGGGGGGCATGCCAACCTAACCAGTATTGATTCATGCATCACAAGACTGCGTTTAACACTTAAAGACATCAGTATTGTTGATGAAGCGACACTGAAAGCGATTGGCGCAATGGGCGTGGTAAAGATTGGGGCTAACAACCTTCAGGTTATTATTGGCACAGAGGCAGAGGAGATTGCTCATGCGATGACTCAAATCCCTAAAAGCCAAGACCTAACATCGGTCCCACTTCCGAGTTAAACCCAGCGTCACTAAAACACAGCACACGTTGCGATTCACATTAAAGCACTCAGGCCAAAGCGATTCGCTTTGGCTTTTTTGCACTCTCAGCGTAAAGATATTATGGGAAAGAAACAGACAGGGTCTTAACAACGTGTAAGCACGAACAACCGCTTTTAAGGCGTTGATTAATCGCTAATTCAAAGACCATTTCGGAGTGATGACATGCCTTACGACAGCGGTATTATGTGCTTGCACGGTCACGGTTTAGTACTTAAACAATAGAACTGCTTTATGTCATAGACGTAGCACCCAACTGGCAATAAGCAACAATCTTGATATGCTGAGCGGATGGATTCGTGCCCGCGCGATATTAAAATGTTAGCCCTATTTTTGAACTCCAGCCTTGAATCACACCAATACGACCTCATGTTCATATATGTTGTGTGAATATAAGGAAGTCAACGATGTATGAACTAGGGCAAGTATTAAAAATTCAATATACAGGTTTTAAGCATTACGGCATTTACGTTGGTAATGATACTGTTATCCATAATTCTAAAACATTCCACCGAGTTGAAGAAATAGAATTAACCTCTTTCGCTGATAATAAAAGTATCCAAATAAGCTCTATAAAACCGGACAATCCAACGTTAGCGGTACAAACAGCGAGAAAATACTTAGGTATCCCTTACAACCTATTCTCAGAGAACTGTGAGCACTTTGTAAGGACGTCGTGTGGCCTAGAGAAAGAAAGCACTCAAGTACAAAAATATTTAATCTCAGCAATTGGTGTTGGTGCATTACTGAAATCAGACAATTCAGTTGTCCAAGCTGCTGGCGGTGCTGCTGCTCTGGCTTCAATGCTTACCCCAACAGAGCAAAGTCCTGTTAAAAATGTGGCTATAGCTACGTGCCTTGCTGCGGGCATTGCATTCTTAGCATCAAAATAGGACTAACAAGTCTATTAAAACACCACCAACGCTCGGCATTTTAGGTATTAATTGGCTTTGGTGTTTTTGGTGGTCTATCAACATTGTCGTAATGTGTTGTGGCGTATTATGGCGAGCGTTAGCTATTTAAGGAAAAATGATAGTATGAACGAGACGGATGTTAAGAGTCTGCTTATTGGTATTTTAGGGACTGTAATAGTGATGTTTGTTGTTGCAGTATTTAAAAAGTCGAGAGCTAAGAGCCTCAAAGATGACATTGATCTTATCGACTTTGAAATCGAACATCTTGGAAAAATCAGAAAGTCTAGTGTTGAAATGAGCCGCTCGTCTTTCAAAGGAATCTTTGCCATGTTTTTTCTTTTCGGCTTGGCTAACTTAATACCACTTGCATTTGATCTGGCTGGTCTAGGAAACCTTTTACGCATTCCACAAATCGCTTTACTTACTCTTTGGTCTGCGTTTGTCGGCGTCGCATATCGTTGGTGGAAAAGGTATGACAACCTTAAAAACTATCAAGAGGCGATTGCTAAACTAGAAAGTAAAAGGCTAGTTAAAGAGGCTAAATTGAAAAAATTGACTACATAGCTAATAAATAAGGATTAGGGTGTTGCGCAGCCAACACTAAATCCCGAGTGTTGAACAAGCCCGAAGCCACTTTATTAAGTAAATTGTACAATTGCATTTGAAGGGCACATCGCTTTGAGGCTTTTCTCAAGGCGAGCGAGGCCAAGATGAGGTTGCGATAGCAATCTTATCAACCAGCTAGTTATTTTTCGTTTCTTTCGGCTATGTGGGACGAGTTACTCCGACACGTGGTATCTCATGATAACGACTAGAGTTCATAGGTGGTGAAGCGCCGAACTGCACTAGAATCAGCATCAATTTGTCTCGGGTCGTTCACCTTGCTGCCTCAAGTTGGTAAATGTTGTTTTTAAAGGGTTTGTGGCATTTTAAGTCATGGGGTTACTCCAGTGAGTGACCATTGTTACAAGAGTATGGCTTGTTCTCGTTTTATGCAGGTGTTATGTGCTTTGGTGGAAATAAATATGAAAATCACAACGAGTCGTATCGAAACAGAAAGCATTGGGGATAAAGGTATATTCGAAACTTTATTCAGAGAGTATCTATCTGGATTCTCAGTTGAACTAGATCCCTCCGTAATTGCTCAGCTGTTTGCATTGCCTTATTTCCACGGATTCATCAGTTTTGTCGACAACAAGCCTGCCGGTTTTGCGGTTTGTTTTGAGTCGTTCTCAACTTATCGTGCGCAAAGGGTGATGAATATCCATGACTTTATGGTGTCGGATAGCTTTCGTGGTAAAGGTGTTGGCAAGGCGCAACTGAATGGTATCGAACAGTATTGTCGTGATAATGATTACCTCAAAATCACACTAGAGGTCAGTAATGATAATGTTGCAGCTAAAAATCTCTATAGTTCTTTGGACTACGAAGATTACAGGGTAGTTTTGAAAGGTCAGCAACATTGGCAGAAGTACCTCAATTAGCATGCACTTAACAGAGCTTTATGTGTCACTCTATGACGTAAATTTTTAAAATTTAACTTCTTAGTATTTGAAAATTAAAGGTAAGCAATATGAATGAAGAAATAACTATCGAGCATAACGGTAAGTCTGTAACTGCATCATATTCTGTTTTTGGAGATACTCTCAAAGTGTACCTTCCTGACGGTAGTACTCGAATAACTGAGTTGAGAGGTCTAGATTGTGAGTCAGCAGCTGAGCTACACCTCAAAGCATATTTGAAAAATACCTAATAGCGGCGTACAAGGAGTAAATATGAGTCAATTTGCTGCTTTAGATGTATTAAAAAAAAGAGCTATACGATCCGGATACTCTTATCGCGTTGGCCTTGATCGGTGCTGTTGGCGGCTGCATGAATACTAAAGTGATTTTTAGCTAGGTCGATACCGCAGAAATAAGAATGATCTAACATGGTGCCTCCGGTGCAATTAAGTACCATATAAGTGTGGCAGCTCCTCGGAAATAGAAGCCCATATCATTCGTTAGGGGAATGGTACTACTCGTATTCAGCCGTTCATAATGAACATGGGTTTTGAGCTAAACAGAGGCTATAAATTGTCAACCAAAGTACCAACTGAGCTAAAAGGTAAAGTTTGGCATTCGACAAGTATTGAGAATGCGATGAGCATAGTCAGACAAGGGGTCATCCTTGCTGAACCTGATATTGACCAAACAAAGTGCTGGGGAGGAAAAGCGGAACGTGTCCATCCGTTTGTAAGAAGTATTGGTGGAATTAGCTTATTCGATTTTCGTTTACCAAACTCTCATGTAAGTGAAATTTTATATAGTTTCATCCCATGTAAGAGTGGTTGCGCACAAACAGTTTGGTTTGAAATTGATGTATCAAGGTTAAGTGATTCGTTTTTGTCTGCCGATGAAACGAGAATACGTTGGAGAGAGTCCGGTATGAACCGACAGTATATGCCAAAACTCGAATCAACTAGTTTATGCCCCATTTCGACAAGTTATATAAACTCTATCTACATTAGTAGAAAAAACGGGAGATTTAGACCTGCTACCTTGGAAGCCTTTAACTAACGAATAAGGATTAAGGTGTTGGGCAACCTACAAAAGTCCACTAAGGTTAACGTTCAAAATAGAGACGAGCCCTTAACCCTGGGGTGTTATCTCTTAAAATAAGATGGGCATGGTGACGCTTTACTACGGCATCAACCAGAGACAAGCCAAGGCCATTGCCAAATTCCGTTCTACTTTTATCAGCACGGAACATAGGCCGACACACATTCATCTTGTCTTTATCTGATATCCCGATACCGTTGTCCGCCACCGTGACACCAAAGTAATCAACCACCACTTCAATTTCGCCCTTTTCCGGTGTGTATTTCACTGCATTTTCAACCAAGTTGAAGACAGCCCTAAACAGTAGGCTTTTATCACCCAATACTTCGCACTCTTGGTCTAGCCGACAAACCAAACTCTGTTGCTTCATTTCAGCAATAGGGCTGATAAACTCGATCGCATCTTGAGCTATTTTCCCAAGATCTACACGCTCTGTGGCGATCAACGTTTGACCGCTATTCAGCTTAGTGATCTCTAACATGCTATTGAATAGCGATAGAATGAGTTCCAACTCATCATGGCAAGCCGAGAATTGTTCTTGATGTTCGTCGGTCAATGTTGAATCCGATAATACCTCTTCTAAGCGTAACTTTAGCCGAGCCATGGGAGTGCGCATATCGTGAGCCATGCCTACTGTTAACGACTTCAATGACTCTTCATTTTTAGCCATTTGCTCAATCATGAAGTTGAGATGGATCGCCAAAATATCAAATTCATCGTCTTGTTTGGAAACAGGGATTTTTACGCTTTTTTCACCACACAGCACTCGATTCATCGCTTGGTTGACTCTTTCTAAACGCTTTAAGATCAGAACCGTAAAAAACAGAGCCGCGATCAGCATAACGGCAATAGGAAGTACAATGCCCGAAAATACAATCGGGATTAGAGTTTTTCGATACTCTTCTACCGCCTGTCTATCAATACCAATAACCAAGCGATGCGTATCTCCAATGCTAATGTTGGCGGTTTCAGACATAAGCGAAACAACAGGATAAGACGTGGTTAGTAAAGGGCTTGTTCGCTCAGAAAGGCGATAGTAAAAATTAGTGTCGGATGTTTGCTTTACGGCAAGTAACCTTTCAACGTCCTCTTTACTTTGATTGGCTGCATAACTGAATTCGGATGACTCATCTTGCAGCTGTCGAATGAGTTGTGCCCGATGGAACGCATCTGAGTCTTTGTATACCTGCCTAATCACGATGACATTAATCACTGTCACCAACACAAACAAACCGGCTAGAGTCTTAAATACAGAGGAACGAGTAAGGGAGTAATCATCGACGAAGGACATAACCAGCCCCTCTCACTGTATGAAGCAAATCAGGGCAACCTGCCTCTTCAAGCTTCCTTCTTAAATTGGCGACATGAACATCAATGACATTGGTTTTCGGGTCAAAGTGGTAGCTCCAAATAGCCTCAAACAAGCGCATTCTTGAAACAACTTGCTCACTGTGCTCAACGAAATACTGAATCAGTTGAAACTCTTTCGGCTGCAATTGGAGATCTTGGTTTTTACACACTACTCTATGAGCGCGTAAATCGATTTCTAAGCAGTCATATATCAAATTTGTCTCAGTAACGGGTTGACGTTTAGTTCTATTGATAATGATGTCTACTCGTGCAACAAGCTCAGCCAGAGCAAAAGGTTTTATCAGATAATCATCACTTCCTGCTTGAAGGCCATTCACGCGATCTTCCACGCTGTCCATGGCACTCAAAATTAATACCGGTAAATTTTCTTCTGTCGCTTTGATTGCAGAGAGAACTTTCATTCCATCCAAATACGGTAACATGCGATCAAGAATCACCAGTTGATACTCGGAGCTTAACGCCATCATTAAGCCTTTTTTGCCATCTTCTGCTTGGTCGACCGCATAACCATGTTCTTCAAGACCTTTGGCCACAAATTCTCTTGTGGTGGTGTCATCTTCGATAATTAGTATTTTCACTACTTCCCCCTTTATCGGAGATAAATATTATCGTAAACCAAACACTTATCGCCCAAAAAAAGAAAGGCTCGCGTGACTAATGCGAGCCAGATGCAACTTAGGGGGTAAACTGCAATTCGTTAATAAAGTTTATTTGATCAATAAAGCTTCAAAGTCACTATAGATCTATCGTCATTGAGGTTTCATTTTCAATAGATTAACGATAATTAATCTCTGCCTTATTTCTCGACCAAGTCATTAAAATTATCAAACAGATAATCCAAAAACAACCGGATACGCTTAGGCTGATACTTCTTGCTGATGTACACCACATTCAAGTCGGCACTCGATACTGACGTCGAGGTATTGAAGTTCTTCATGTAGCCATTAAGTAGCGTCACAAGGCGTTGGTTATTGATGTCGTCTTGTACATCCAGTACCGACTTAAGAGCAATGCCCTCTCCTTTTAATGCCCAGTAACGAATCACTTCACCATCGTCTGAGAATCGCTTTGGAACAACGGTAATCGACTTCTTCATGTCGTGGTCTTGGAAATGCCATGTCTTAAGTTCTTCATTGCTGCGCAGCATCGCCAAACAATCGTGCTCGACCAAATCTGGTGGTGTTAGCGGCGTTCCATGCTTGGCAAGATATTCTGGTGAAGCACACAACACACGTCGGCTTGGCGATAAGCGTCTAGAGATCAAGCTACTGTCGACCAATTCCCCATAACGGATCACGATGTCCATGCCTGATTCAGCGATATTCGATAGGTTATCGTTCAAATACAGATAGGGAATAACGTCTGGGTACTGCTGACAAAATTCCGACAGAATAGGAAGGATGTACTGCTTTCCGATGTCTTTAGGTGCTGCAATCTTTAGTGGGCCTTTAACCTCTTTAACGCCATTTTGAATCAGGTTTTCAGCCTCGCTGACGTTATCCAATATCTCCAGACACGCCTTGTGATACAGCTCCCCAGAGTCAGTTAAAGACACGTGTCTTGTGCTTCGGTTCAGCAGCTTCACACCATAACGCTCTTCCAACGCCTGAAGCCTTGCTGTCATGGTCGCAGGAGAAAGCCCTAACTCTCGCCCCGCCGCAGCTAACCCATGATGCTTAACAATGCTCACGAACATCGCCATATCTGAAAACTTGTCCATCCACCTCTCCTACTATTCAGTTAATCCGAATAATGATTTTATATTTTAACCAATTATCAAATTTAGTCGAATAAATATAATGGCAACCATCAGCAGAACACGCAGGAATTCAGAACATGAACAACGAACTTACAAACCAAGAAAAGCACACATTCGTCATCATTGGTGGAACATCAGGTATCGGCAAAGCATTAGCAATGCAATTGAGAAACGAAGACAACACAGTACACATTGCCAGCCGACACACAGGCGTTGATATCAGCAATGAGAAATCGGTTTGTGAATACTTCGAATCGATCGGTGCATTTGATCACTTAGTGATAACCGCGGGTTCATACGCTCCCGCAGGAAAAGTGACAGACCTTGCTATCGCAGACGCAAAAGCAGCATTTGATACCAAGTTTTGGGGAAGCTTAAACGTAGCCAAGCACGCCGCACGTTACATGACTCCAAACGGCTCAATCACACTAACCACGGGCATGCTGTCACGCAAAGTGGTTGCTGGTACTTACGTAAAAACCGCGATTAATGCCGCGCTAGAGAGCGTAACTAAGGTGCTTGCCAAAGAGCTATCACCGATTCGAGTCAACGCCGTCAGCCCCGGCCTTACCATGACTGAAGCCTACAAAAATATGGATGACTCAGCTCGTTCAACCATGTACGACAACGCGAAAAACAACCTACCAGCAGGCAAAGTCGGAGAGGCTAAAGATATCGCAATGGGTTATCTATTCGCGATTAACAACCCATACGTAACGGGGTCAATCATCGACATCGATGGCGGTGCTCTACTCGGCTAACACTCCGCAAAGAAGCAAAGAAGCAAAGAACAATCGTTAGGGCGTGTATGTAAACGTCCTAACAAACAAGAATTAACACAGGTACTTCACTATGAAATCAGAAGCGATCCATAAAGAAAAGATCCCATTCCAAGTTTGGATACTGACACTCGCAGCTTTTGCCATCGGCACCGCTGAGTTTGTTATTGCAGGCATCCTTCCACAAATTGCCACATCCCTTTCGATCACCGAAGGTCAAGCCGGATACCTAATCAGTGCTTACGCATTGGCTATCGTTATTGGTGGCCCGATCTTAACCATCTACCTCGCACGTTTTAACAAGAAGATGGTACTGATTGGCTTAATGGCTTTGTTCATCATCGGTAATATCTTGTCAGCCTTAGCTCCTAGCTACCCACTTCTACTTGCAAGCCGCGTTATCGCAGGCTTAGTGCAAGGTCCTTTCTATGGCATAGGTGCCGTTGTCGCGACCAATTTAGTGTCTGAGAAAATGGCAGGTCGTGCTGTTGGTCAGATGTTTGCTGGCTTAACGCTCGCTAACGTTCTTGGGGTTCCCGCAGGTACTTGGGTGAGCTTGCAATTCGGTTGGCACACCACCTTCTATACTGTGGCGGCACTTGGCACGATTGCGATGATTTCTATCCTGACATCTATCAAATCAACGGGTCACAGCGAAGCGAGAGACATCAAAACTCAGCTGTTGGCGTTCAAAAATCCAATGCTGCTTATCAGCTTGGCGATCACCGCTTTTGCTTGGTCTGGCTTCATGACGCTTTACGGCTACCTTGCGCCTATCGCTATGCACATCACGGGTTACGGTCAAGAATCAGTAACTTGGATCTTAGTGATTGTTGGCGTCGGCTTAATCATCGGTAACACCTTGGGCGGACGCTCTTCTGACAAAGATTTAGGCAAAGCATCGATGTTTTGGGCTATCGCGATGATCGTGTCATTGGTGGTGGTTGGCCTTGTGGTAGACAACAAAATCCTATTCGTTGCAGCTGCATTTGTCTTTGGTATTGCATCATTTGCGAACGTTCCTGCTATGCAGCTTCGAGTAATGAACCACGGTGGCGAAGGCCAAGAGCTAGCAGCAACCGCGAATATCTCAGCGTTTAACTTGGCCAATGCCTTCGGTGGCTTCTTAGGCGGCATGGTACTCGACAGCCAACTAGGCGCAGGAATGATTCCATTCGCAGCCGTTGTTGTCCCAGTGATTGGTTTGTTGCTTATTGCAAAAGCCAACCGAGCTGAAAAGCCACAAAACGACTCTATCTTCAACCCTGCGGAATCGAAATAGTGACCACCGCACGCTAAATCAATCAACACATGACCGACACAAGGTAAATACCATGAGCAAATTATTCGAAACAGCAGAACTCAAAGATCTAGAACTACAAAACCGTGTGGTTATGGCGCCCATGACACGCGCTCGCACTAGCCAACCTGGAAACGTGCCAAATGAAATGATGGCGACTTACTACCAACAACGTGCCAGTGCAGGGCTAATCATCACTGAAGCGACACAAATCTCAGATGACTCTCAAGGGTACTCATTCACACCCGGCGTTTACACAAGCGAACAAGTGAAAGGCTGGCAAGGTGTCACCTCTGCCGCTAAAAAACAAGGCGCAGCGATATTCTGCCAACTATGGCATGTGGGGCGCGTATCTCATCCAACCTTCCAAAAAGGTGAACTGCCAATCGCGCCTTCGGCACTGGCTCCGGTAGAAACTCAAGTTTGGATTTCTGATGAGAATGGAAATGGCAACATGGTGGATTGCATTCAACCAAGAGAAATGACCCAAGCCGATATCGATCGTGTGGTTCAAGATTTTGCGGAATCAGCAAAAAAAGCGGTCGAGGCAGGGTTCAATGGCGTCGAGATCCACGGTGGTAATGGCTACCTTATCGATCAATTCTTAAGAACAAATTCAAACAAGCGCACCGACAACTATGGCGGCAGCCGCGAGAACCGACTTCGTTTTCTAATCGAAGTAGTGGATGCAGTCATTGATGCGATTGGTGCCGATAAAGTGGGTGTACGTTTAGCCCCGTTTATCACCTTCAAAGACATGAATTGTCCAGACATCGTGCCAACGATTTTAGAAGCGTCAAAGGAACTGCAAGCACGTGATATCGCTTACTTGCACCTATCAGAAGCAGACTGGGATGACGCGCCTGTGATACCTGAAAGCTTCCGTGTAGAGCTAAGAGAACTATTCTCTAACACAATCATCGTCGCTGGCAGCTACACACCAGAACGCGCCGAAGAAGTGTTAAGCAAAGGCTACGCCGACCTCGTCGCATTTGGTCGCCCATTCGTAGCTAACCCAGATCTCGTATCACGCCTACAAAACGGCAGTGAACTATCCGATCTTGATGGCGCCACTCTGTTCGGCGGCAACGAAAAAGGCTATACCGATTACCCAGCGCTGGCGGAGTCTCACACTACATCGTAGAAGAATGCTTAGAGAGTAATATTCACTGAAAGCGAACCCTTGAAAACTATGATAGACTAATTCTGCCAAATTAAAGTAAATCTAGCTCTTGCAGCTAGACAAAAAGCCACGTCATGTGGCTTTTTTATTATGAATTGAATATTTCCTGAGTTAATTGAGTCAACTTCTCACATTTCACATAAGCTTCTAATAATCGAACAGGGTCCTGATAGTGGCAGTGAATCGTCGCATATCGAGGAATACATTCATCTACAGAACGAACATCAACGCCTCTTTTTGCAACATGTGCTGACTTTAGTTTTTGCGTGCTACCTGGAAATATGAAGTGATTAGATACAGGAGTATCTTTTCCTTCAAGCTCATGAATTGCCTGCTGGTAGAAAAACTGTTTAACTAAATCCGACCAGCCAGGAGCAGTCGATGGTGAAGTCGCGCCGTAGTATTTTGCGTCGACGACTGCAAATTTGTTCTCTTGTTCATGCTTCAGAACGGTATCTGTCCTCTGACCTTTTTGAGCTACGGTAATAAAATCACCTTCATTCGTCTGGTAGATAGGAACAGGTAACTTGCTATTTACTGGATATTTACCAATCAAACACTGATCGAGCATTGACTCCCATAAGTTGTGAAATTTACGCACACCAATTAATACACAGTTAACCTCATTGCCCTTTTTTACTCTAAGATATTTGATTAGGGCTTTTATCAAAAACATATCTCTTTCAGAATAACTAAGCTGCAATTGCTGTTCAAGATATAAGAGTTTGGCTTCAGTACTCCCAATGGAACTAACAAGAGACTCCACTTTCAGGTCGGAATGAGAAAAAGTACCAAACCATAAAGATCCATAATCTGATAGTAATTCTTTGACAACCTCTGCATGTATCTTCGCTGTTTCACAGTGTGTAAGGTACTTAGCACGAGATGAGTGTAATTCCAAATAAACAGATCCACTATTAGCCGGATATGATGAACTACGTGCAATAGTACGCGACCAATTAACTTTCCCAGAATTAACTGTATTCTCTTTCACTCGACGTACATATAAGCCATTCGATCGATAGTCATCAATGAGCGAGATCGCTAAAGATAAGGCACGACCACCTATCACTTCAGTACCGTTCTCTTGAGCATAAATGCCACTATCTTTATCTTGATAATATTTTAGTAGAGCTTGGACCAGATAATAGCCAGCAATGCCACCATCTTCTATTGATACAAGATGGTTACGCGGTAAAAAAACAGCTATACCATCGCTGTAAGGCACTACTCCACAAAAATGTATCCTCCTCATATCAGGGGCAATCAGCCCCTGATTTTGCAACTCATCCAATACGCTTCGAGGAATCGATGGGTCTTCAAGGAAACTACGATCAGATAAGTACAATATATTATTCAACTGCATTTTCTAGTGCCTCAGCCACCTCAATTTTTCGGCCTTCCTTTTCAATTTTCTCTTCAATTAACAAATTAAATACAGCCATATTTTTTTTGAATTCGCTTGATAATTTACCGAACGTTTTATATTTAGAAGAGAAAATTTTTGTATGCCCTAAATGACGAAGTACATCATCCCAAAGATAAACAAACACCTTACTGCTAAGGGTTTCTTTTGCCGATTCAGCTGTTTCTATTTCATCTTTTTTCACAAAGAAAGGACCTAGTAGGCGATCTTCAGCAACGTGAGCTTCAACCAATACATCATTAATGATTGAAGCAAAATTTGGCCAAGAAATTCTATATACACCACTTTGAGTTGATAAGTGAAAGTCGTAGTTTGGGACATCGACATGAGAAAAATCAATATCAATAAACTTGAAACGCCAGCGTCGTTTGAATGCTGTATCTAAAGGCATTACTGCCTGATCACTACTGTTCATAGTGGCTAATAAGGAAAGGTTAGCCGGTATTTCCAACTGTTTAATATTTGCTATACCGACCTTATCAAGAGATTGGTTGATGTAAGACAACATGTCAGGGTCTGACGCATCAATCTTGTAAGTACTTTCACCATCATCCTCTCTATCCAATAGTTGGAATAGCTCCCCAAAGACAGCAGCTGCCGGTGCTCGGTTCAACTCTTCAATTACTAAGCAGACATGTTTAGACGGGTGAGATTTCGCTTCTATTAGTGCTTTAGTAAACGGCCCTGGTCGGAATTGGTAAGCAACGTAGGGTTTTCCGTTTTCATCTGTTGCCATGTTAGGTTTAAGGGCACCAACAAAGTCACTGTACTGAGTGTCAGGGTGAAAAACCGTCACGATTTTATTAGCACCATCACACTCTACATTATGAATGTGATGGCTCTTACCTGTTCCAGGCGCACCATAAAAGATTTTATTGCTCGCACCGGTAAATGCAGGGGCTTTCAAGTCAAAGCGAAGAAAAGACTTAAAGAAAAACACATCATCATCTTTCTGAATAGACATGTTGTTCCACAGCCTAGAGATAAGATCAGAGACACTTGCTCTTAATTCATCAGTATCAAGTAAGCCTGTTTTAACATATACATACTGGTGTGAAGGTAAATGATAGTGAATCGGCTCTTCAACATATTCTGCGTGACCCAATATAGAGGTAGGTCTAAACAAAAATGCTTTATCGATTGATCCCCAATCAGCAAACCCTGATGAGGATGGAGTTAATTCAGCATCCAATTTACCTTGCCATCCAAGTGTCGATAAGATCCTAAACATCAACTCATCGCCACTTGTTGACCTAAAGAGGTATGGAATAGCTGGAGAGTAGTTATCCATAAGAGCTTGGTAAGCTGATGGGGATTTGGAGAACGCATAAAGCAAATCACCAAGTACACCAGAGCTTGCATCTGGGACAGGCAACGCTTTCAGCAAGATTGAGCTCATAAAATCATCTTGTGAACGATATTTTTTCCCTTTAGTTTTGTCATCGTTAATAATATCTTTCCCGCCCAATCGATTAGCTTTCAAACGGAATGCATTTAAAAAATTATCTCGGCTATAAGGATCTAACGAGGTTAATACTGGGTTTGATGGTGAAGAGCTATTAATTAAATTATGAAAATCAACTGCTGTCTTTACCGAGCTTTTTACTTGGTCAAAGACAGCCATGTAGTTACTAAGCAGAGAAACTAAAGGTTGGAGCTTTAGTGCATATAGGAAGTAGTGGCTAGGAATATAGCAATGGTTTTTATTGTTTGTAATCTTAATTCGAGCTGAATGCTCGAAGATCTCAAGATCCAAGTCGAGGTTACTAAAAGCACTCTTGACCTCTTCTGTAAACGAAAACTCATCAAAATGCCAGCTTGACTCCGACTCACTCTTATACCATTCACCAACCGTGTTAATTTTTGAAAGCATTACTTTCTAATTCCTAAATAAAAATACAGCTACCCTAAGGCAGCTGCATTGAAGTTAATCGTGCTTAATCCAAAGGCTACGCGAGACCTCTTGACGTAAGTTTTCTATCAGTTTCTTGTTGGTGTCTGAAAACTGGCCGTTCTCAAACTCCCCCATAAAAAACAGACACTCGGCTAACGGCCTTGATTGCTCTTCCGACAGGTTACGTATAAGAGGGTGTTCATTATTTAGAGTAATATAGTGGTCATCTTCATATCCAGGTTCCCATAGCGAACCATCACTTGTTTTAGCTAGGCGAACATCAATATCTTCGATCAGAGGAGCAACTATTCTGTAGTTGCTCAAATGCTCTCCTCGACCAGAGCAAAGGATACGGAAGTCCAACAACCCATTAAAAATAGCTACTAAAGCATCACCAAATCCAGCTCTGTAAATACCATAACGATCCGCAATAATATTGCCAAACATATCCATGTTAGCGGTACCAACACTCTCGCAACCTAGTATCAAAGTGTAATGTGCTTTTACCGCTTCAGGCATAAAGATACGAGCATATTTTTTTCCTTGGTGTTGAAGTGCTTCTGCCACTTTTTCTGTAGAGAATATGAACGCTTCAAGTCCTAAGGTATCTGCGACCTCGTAAGCCATACGGGTAATTTCGGATCGTTCTGGTAATTGCTCATTGAGCCAATCTAGCAAGGCGACATGCTTTTTCTTTAAGTCGCCTTTAGGTAGGTCTGTAACTGCAACCTCAAAGATGCTTTCAAATTGCTCTTGGTGGCTAAATGCCACAGCACTTGCCGCTAGCTGGTAAACGTAATCGGTAACAATATGATCTGATTCATTAAAAATCCGGTTGAACAAATCTATAGGAATAGGAATTGTTGTCTTCCAAAAAATCAGACCGTCCACTCGATACTTTGGGTTTTTATCATTCAAATAACGTTTAAAGTCGAATAGATCATATTGGTAACTCATTCATCCTCCTCCACATCTGGAAGCTCGATACTCAAATGGCGTAGTGTTTGACTTACCTTTTGGCGAAATCCATTCAACGTATGCTTGTTAGCATCAGAGAACTCACCGTGCTCAGCATTTGATAAACTCCACAGCAGCATATCCAAGGCTTTCATGGCCTCGGCATTATCTTTGCAAACGTTATACATCTTATGGAAGTAAGGGTGTGACTTGCCAAGGGTGACGCATGTATTTCCTTCGTCATCACATGAAGGCTCCCATAAGCAATCACCCAGTAATGAATCTTCCTCATGTACACGAACGGCTTTGTCATCATAGACACGAATCCCCTGAATCACGATCGGTTTCATCTGATTTTGATTGCGGATCGTTACCGTGTCACCATCAACTTTAATTTCAGAGTTCTTGGTGTACTTTTTATGTTTATCAATCGCTTTATCGGCAGGGCCGTGCGCCCGCTTAGTATTTGCAGAAGTTAAGCGTTCTTGCCCTTTAGTCAACTCTTGACGCCAAGGAGAAATGAGCTGCTGTAACTCTTTTCTGATTTCGGCAGGGATAATGACACGACTCTTGCGAAAGTCGATGCTGAACACTTCATCTAATTCGTGGCTGAAATTCAACTCAACTCGAAGACGTGTGATCTTACTTTCTTTTTTATACATACGATGTGGCCAGCCATCGTGCCAGATAAGGCGACCTTCTCGATAGATGTAAAGCCCTTGATTATCGAGGCCATAACGGACGTAGTCTTGCTCATCAGAATTCAATTCATTTAGAGAAGGAATAACACCGCCTTTTACGGTAAAGCTAAGATTTTTATCGCCCTCAATTTGTACGGACCTCTCTTTCAATATACGAGAACGCACACCGTCCTTAGTTACAAATTGGGAGCAGAGAGGATCCCAACCCTTTAAGTTTACGGCTGGGCTATCTCCAACTTTCATTGAAATGGTGACTTCACCAGAGTTCAAAAACTTGAAGAATACTGCGCTTAGCTCTAAAGAAAGGTCTTTACCAAGAGACTTAATCTGCTCTCGCATTTGCTTTTCACTGCCAGACTTAACTAAACGGTCTATATTCTCCCAAATAATCATGGTGCCGCTAGTATTTGAAAAACTACTCAATACCTCAAAATCATCGTAATAATCATCTTCATCTGGAGTTTCTAACTCCCAGCGATCCGAAGCGATAATTTTATCTATATCCCACGCTCGACCGACGTTGTTACCATTCTGATGGGATAGCACTACAAGACGGCGACAAAATGCTGTCGATGCTGTCTTTAGCCCCATACCGAACTTACCTAACGATTTAGGATTGTCACGGCGTGGCGAACCATAACGCATTGCATTTCGTAGTTGTTCTTCTGACATCCCATCACCATTATCGCTAATGATGACTCTGAACTCTCCATACATATACTGGAGTTCGACTTCAATTTGAGTTGCATTAGCCGCTATTGAATTGTCAATAATGTCCGAAAATGCAGCCTCTTTGCTATAACCGGTATCACGTAAACTTTCGACTAATCGAGCCGCTGACGGGCGAAAATCATCTTCTTCTGGTAGTTCTATTTTTTGATTCATAAACCTAACGTTTCCAAATACTCTAGCATTATCTGCTTGTCTGTTTCTTTATCATCGGTAACTGAAACAACACGTTCACTGAGCTGCTGCTTTAGACGGATGCGTTCATCGATCTTTTCTTCAATAGTACCTGCGTAGTACATGTAATAAACATTCACTATGAATTTTTGACCATTTCGCCAAGCCCTTGCCGTCGCTTGCTCTTCAAGTGCAGGGTTCCACTGACGGCAGTAGTGAATCACATTAGTTGCGGCTGTAATATTGAGCCCCATACCTGCCGTTCGAGGGTGCAGTAACAAAACGTCAAAGCCTTTTGAGGAAGAGAAGGTATCAATAAGTGGCTGACGCTCATCATTGGGTGTGCGACCATCAATAACCCCAGGCAATATGCCATACCTTTCGCGTATCGCACCTTGTATTAAGTCAATAGCCTTTTGGAAAGTTGCAAAAATAATAACCTTCTCACCAGCTTGTACAATTTTATCCAATTGGATCATAAGTAACTCGAACTTAGCGCTATGCTTAATAAGAGATCTAACATCATTAGGTATTGTAGGGTTGATAAGTGCTGGGTGAGCTGTAAATTGCTGGAGTTTATTTATTAATGGAAGGATCCCACCACCACCGTTTTGATTATCTCTCTGCATCTCATCAATCAACGATTCATACTGTGCTTTTTCAACTTCTCCCATAGAAACGGCGGTGTGTATATCAAGCTTTTCTGGTAATTGCTCCAACACATCTTTTTTCATTCTGCGTAAAGTAATTTGACGCAAACTACTCTCAAGCTCTTCTAAATTCTTATTGAGTGTCTCAGACAAATCAGAATGAACATATCGACTCTTAAAGCTATCTTGCACCCCTAAAAAGCCTTCAAATACTAGGTCCGTTAACGCCCATGCATCCATTAAGCTGTTTTCAACTGGGGTCCCAGACATAGCAACGGTTACACCAACATTCAATCGACGAGCAGACAAGGAACGGCTCGATTTAGGTTTTTTTAACATACTCGCTTCGTCAAACAGAGCGAGGTCAAAATACATGTCTTCAAACATAGTAATATCTGAAGACATTGTCGTGTAAGGAGTAACCACGACATTATGCTCATCAAAAGCGGAAGCGACACCACGACGATGTTTTCCATAATGAAGGTATGGAACAATACTTGGGGCAAAAAACTGGAACTCTCTAACCCAGTTGTCGAGTAAGGGATTTGGAACGACGATTAAAATTTTACTGTTAGGATTCTTCTCTAAGACATCGCAACACAGCGCAATCACTTGGGCTGTCTTGCCTAATCCCATATCATCGGCAAGAATAGTTCCCACGCCGTTTTCAGAACAAAAACTTAGCCAGTTGACCCCTTCTTCTTGATACGGATACAACGATTGCACGAATAGCTTTTCATGATGAGCTTGTTTCTTCTGATTATCTCTCAGCATTTCAATTAAGTGAGCTGGGAACTCATCAATCAACGCTTCTAAATGTAAGGAACGAAGAAGTTTCATCAACTTAGGTAGCGGTAAGTCACCAAAAGCGATAGCTAGGTGCTCATTGATGCGGGAGCTAACAAAATGCACTCTTTTACCATCAGATATGAAGTAGCCATACTTAACCAACGAATGTGTTTGTTCTTTATCTAATGGTTTTCCACGAAAAAACAAAACAAAATTAGGGGCTGGTTCTGTTTCAAATTTAAAATGGATTTGAGCCGGGCGCTTAGAAATAACTAACCCAACCTCAACACCGTCAGAGTTGGCTGATATTCTCCCCAGCTTAAATAGGTGTTCAGCTTCCAAAAAAACATCATTGTGCTCAACCATCCCATTTTTAATTATATAAGCCATTCTCACTTCCTGTTTACAGGGTTAAAAACCGGATAACCACTTGCAATTATGTATGTCTAAATATACAGTGCACACTATCACCGGGGCAAAAACCGGATATCAATTGAGAAATATGGTGCACAAATTGAATACCTCCCATTATATCAAAGAGTTAAGAGATAGACTTGGTTTAGGGCAGCGCGAGCTAGCAAATTTGATAGGTCTAGGCAAAGACGGCGAACGAACAATTCGTGGTTGGGAAGCTGGAGAGCATAAACCTTCACCTCTTAAGTGGGGTAAAATTATCGACCTAGAAGATGAAATGAAAAGGTTCTACGATAATGCCCCTTTAAAACAAGGAAAAATAGAAGACGCAAGCTTTCGTTTTATCGATCTTTTTGCTGGTATTGGTGGTATCCGCTACCCATTTCAGCAGTTAGGCGGTCATTGTGTTTTCACCTCAGAATGGGATAAATTCGCCCAAAAAACTTACTTAGCTAACTATGGCGACATGCCAAATGGTGATATCACTAAGATCTCAGCTGAAGAGATCGATGATCATGAAATCCTTTTAGGTGGTTTTCCATGCCAAGCCTTCTCTCAAGCAGGTCTAAAACAAGGATTCAGTGATACACGAGGTACGATGTTCTTTGAGGTCCAGAAAATTTTGGCATTAAAGAGACCCAAAGCTTTTTTACTTGAAAACGTCAAACAGCTCAGAGGGCATGACAAAGGTCGTACACTAAAAACGATCATGGATATCTTACAAGGGAAACATGAACAACAGATCCCAGAAGATGTGCCTATGAGTGAAGAAGCACGACGTGCGTTGCAAGATGAGTTGAACTACTGGGTTGATGTACGCGTATTACGAGCAGGTGACTTTGGTGCACCTCAGAACCGAGAGCGAGTGTTCATAATTGGTTTTGATAAGGACCAGTTCCCAGGCGTAAATTTCGGCGATATGTTCAATTGGCCTGAGCCGCCAAAGACACCAACACGTGTTGGAGACATCCTACAAACACCAGAGGAATTGGCTGCTGATCATGCAGAGCATGGTAAAGACCGTTTTACTATTTCAGATAGACTATGGGAAGGACATCAAAAGCGAAAGGAAGGACATAAGACCAAAGGCAACGGGTTTGGTTATTCACTTTTCAATGCAGAGAGTGAGTACACGAATACCATCAGTGCTCGATACTATAAAGATGGTTCAGAGATACTCATTGACCAAGCCCAGCTCAATAAAAACCCACGCAAGCTAACGCCACGCGAGTGCGCTAGGTTACAAGGTTTTCCTGAAAGCTTTAAGGTTGATGCCGTTTCACAAAACCAAGTGTATCAGCAGTTTGGTAACTCAGTTTGTATGAATGTAATCCATGCCGTAGCTGAGCAAATGATCAAGACACTAACGGCAGCTGAAAAGTTGGTGGGCGAGCAACGCCAAGCTAGCTAAGCCAATTAAAGATAAGCCCCAAAGGGGCTTACCTTTTTTTATTGGTCATTACACAATTAACTCTATCCAAAACCCCCCAGATGCATCCAAACCTAAGATTAGAGTGCTCCCTTCTTGAGCACGGTTCATAACCTCATTAGTTTGGAAGTAAAGGCGGTACTCTGAACGTGTCGGGTGACTTTCTCGAGCATCATACCAAGTAACACTGCTTGCTACGTATCCATCTTGGCCTCGAATAGAAAAACGGGCATCAAAAGATTGTCGAGACAAACCCAATATACTCTTTAGCTGTACTACACCATTAAGCTCGTGCTGATTCGAGCGGTTTGGCTCAGCTTCTACAGCTGATAGTGTCTTAATACATGCAGGGTTCAGGCTAAGGGCTTTTATCATTAGAATCATTCCTTTTATCTTTATCCTTCATATAGATGGGGTTATTAAAGCAAATATCAAGAGTCATCTCCTCATGCTTTATTAACGTTCTTTCTATAACCTAATACACTGAACTCGATGCATTACTCTGAGGCACCTCTTGTCGAAACAGCCTACAGCTTCTGGGAGAAAAGTTAAAAACACTTAAATGATCTCAAGCACTGAGTAAGCATCTTTCAAAAAAGTGAACTGAAGGACGTTCCTGCATTTTTCATTTTCTTCGTGTTTGCGATAAGTGGGAGCTAACATGACTACGATTGTCGTCATTATAAAAATAGAAAAGAATCTGTTGTAAACATTTTCGACAGGCAAAAGAAAGGCTCGCGTGACTAGTGCGAGCCTTATGCAGTTTAGGGGGTAAACCACAATCTGATATTAATTGGGGTAATTATTTAACTTATGAGCCAGTATGCACCTGTGCGCATTGATGTACTATTTTTATATGATTCATCGCGATAAATCAATCGATAAAAGTTAGAGTTTGGTCAATTTAAACCATACAGATTGAAATGATTTAGCGATCTACATCTCGAAAATCATCATAAAACCCATAAAAATCAGATCTATAGGCTTCTCATTTGCCAATAGCCTTCACCATTGGTCGAGAGTTGGCAGTGTAAATAATCAAGCGTATCTGCGACTATTCCTGAAATGCCTTGTGGTGGATTGAATAACAACAAACCACTGCCGATTAGGCGATCATCCCCTTTCGGGTCTCGAAGGCGAAGCTCCGACTTAATTGGACTTGGCAGCAAACCATCTTTCACTGCAGTAACACAGTGATTCAGAATCAGTGAGCTCTTGTCATCCGTGTAAAGCGGGTACCAAATCAGTGCAGATACCTTTTCTGATTGTTGATACGCTTTAACCAAGGCATCAATCACTGCGAGATATTCAGAATCGGTTTCATAGGGAGGATCGATAACAATCAGGTGATGATTATCGTGTTTTGCTACATCATCAGGCAGCGCTTTGAGCCCATCACCTGCAGTAATAGTGAGCTTGCTTGAAACATCAAGGTCACGTTGTAACGTCTCAATATTAGTTTGCAGTAAATCAGCTTCATCTTGCTGAATGTCTGAAAAATAGAAACTATCTTGGCTGCGGCCTTGTTGGTAAGTGATGGCTGCTGAGCCCGGATAGAGAGAGATAAGTTGATTCGGATTGTAGTATTCCAGCACCGACATAAAAGAAGCGAATGCTGGAGGAAGATAAGCTTTGTTTCGCCACAAGTACCCGACCCCTTCAGCGAACTCACCCGCGTGATTGCTTGGCGCTGTGGTGAGGTCATAACACCCTGTGCCTGAATGCGTGTCGATAACATTGAGGCGAGAGTGTTGCTGCATTAATGATTGAACCAGTGCACTCAATACTGGATGCTTGAGTGCATCACCGTGGTCGCCTACATGACATTGATGTCGATATTCCATTACCTTGCCTCATTTCTACTGACGTCATATAAACATACTTCATATAATGAGGGCTTGCCTGCTCAATCCATTGTTTTTTGAAATAGCCTCTCTTTTAACTAACTGACTGACTCTTATAAAAAATAAAGCCCTTCGTCTTGCTACAAACGAAAGGCTTTGCTGAACTCACTCGTTAGTCAATGAGGACTAAGGCTGAGCGCTATCTAATTAGAAAACTTAAGCAATCAGGAAACTAAGGATACTCACCCTCAACTTCGATTACTGGTTTCACCTGATAGTGACAAGGCTGCAATCCAAGTAATTTAGGTAGGGTGATGCCTACTGAAATGGAGGACCACGTACCGCTGACAATACCCACAACGAGTGCAATAGCGAAACCTTGCAGTGCCGCGCCACCCAGTAGCCAAAGCGCAGAGACGGTAATTAGAGTTGTTCCTGAAGTCACCATGGTGCGTGAGAAGGTCGCTTTAACTGATTCGTTAAGCAGGTTGTCAGTATCACCGTTTGGATTGCCGCGCAGCATTTCACGAACACGGTCAGCAATGATGATCGAGTCATTCAATGAGTAACCCAAAATCGCCAACACGGCCGCTAATACAGTCAGGTTGAACTCAAACTGAGTAAAGGCGAACAAACCTAAAATAAGCGTCACGTCGTAAATGATTGCAGCAAGAGCACCAAGTGCCAAACGCCATTCAAAACGTACACTCAGGTACAGCATAATCATTAGGAAACACACCAATACCGCCAAGCCACCTTGGTCAACCATGTCTTGACCCACTTGAGGGCCAACCACGCTGCTGTTAAGCACTTTTACTTGGTCGCTCACAGAAGACAAAGCATCAACTAAGTTTGGCTGTGGAGCGTCTGTCAGTTGGCTGTAACGAATTGTCCAGCGATCCTGTTCTGCCATACCAACCACTTGAACGTCTTGTTGAAAAGCAGTGTCGAGCTTGGTTTTTAACGCATCTTTGGTTACTTGATCAGAGAGTTGAACCTCGGCAACCACACCGCCAGTAAAGTCCAAACCCCAGTTAAAACCTTTCACTGCCACCAGCATCACAGAGCTCATGAACAGCACAATAGAAATCACAGACATCACCTTACGAAGGCGAGTCATGTTTTTATCTGAAATATAGCGGTCTGAAATAGTCATTTTTGAAGTACTCATGCTTAAATCCTTACGTCGTGGCGTTGGTCACGCCCCCAAACCAAATTGATGATCGCTCGTGAAGCAAAAATGCCTGTGAACATACTGGTTAGAAGACCTAAGCCCAGTGTCAGAGCGAAGCCCTGAATCGGTCCATTACCAATGGTATATAGAGCCACAGCAACGATCATGGTGGTGACGTTAGCATCGAAAATTGACGAGAATGCGCTATCGAAACCACGGTCGATAGAGCTAGCAAAGCTGCGCCCTTCTTTCATCTTGTCTCGAATACGCTCGAAGATAAGCACATTGGTATCTACCGCCATACCGACGGTCAGT
The DNA here is from genome assembly GCF_041439035.1 of Vibrio sp. 1F263. Classification (NCBI taxonomy): domain Bacteria; kingdom Pseudomonadati; phylum Pseudomonadota; class Gammaproteobacteria; order Vibrionales; family Vibrionaceae; genus Vibrio; species Vibrio sp. 1F263. Next base: position 94,673 of record NZ_JBGONI010000005.1, read on the forward strand.
ACTAAACCCGCAATACCCGGCAGAGTTAATACCGCACCCGGTAGCAGCGCAATCAAACCAAACAATGTGGTCATGTTAACCACCAATGCGCAGTTCGCGACCCAACCAAGACGGCGGTACCATAGCGCCATAAACGTTAGCGTAAGGCCAAGGCCAAGTGCCAAAGCAGCAAAGCCGTTAGTTACGTTTTCAGCACCCAAAGATGGGCCAATAGTACGTTCTTCAATGATGGTCACTGGCGCAGTCAATGAACCCGCACGCAGCAGTAACGCAAGCTCTTGCGCTTCAGCCAAGCTGCCAGCACCAGTAATTCTGAAACGACTACCCAGTTGAGACTGGATGTTTGCCACACTGATCACTTCACTGTCTTGCTTGCTGTTGCCCGCTCTATCACGACTGTATTCGCTGTACACGGTTGCCATTGGCTTACCGATGTTATGGCGTGAAAACTCAGACATTTTCTTACCACCAGAAGAATCTAGGGTAATGTTTACTTCTGCGCTGCCCATCTCACCAATGCCACTACGAGCATCGATAATGTGTTCACCGCTCAGTACTGCTTTGCGAGCGACAACGACACGGTTACCATCTGTATCTTTTAGCGTTTGAGTATTACGAGTTGCATTGTCGTAAACAGAGTAAAACGCCAAAGATGCGGTTGCACCAATCACGTCTTTTGCTGCTGCAGGGTCTTGAACACCTGGCAATTCAATACGAATACGGCTTTCACCTTGGCGTTGAATCGATGCTTCTGTGATGCCTAATTCTTCAATACGGCTGCGCATGATTTGCAGGTTTTGTTGAACGGTTAGGTTGCGTAGCGTTCTTTGCTCTTCTTCAGACTGAGTTAACGTCAGTGACTTATCTGAACGATCACGTAGCCAATGTGGGAACTCTTCACGAATCAGCTTTTGTGCTTTTTCGAAATCGGCGTCGGTACGGAAATCAAACTGAACTTGGTTGTTGACCACTTTACCACGTGCATAACGCACCTGACTGGTCACCTCATCGACCATCGCTTGCGCTTGTGCGTGGTAAACCGGTTCCATGTCCACTTCTAATAAGAACTGCACACCACCACGTAAATCAAGACCTAACTGAATCGGTGCAAAGCCCATGTCAGTCAGCCATTTAGGTGCTGCTGGCTCCATAGCAAGCGCAACCGTCGCGTTGTCGAGGAAGCGCTCATTAAGCACTTCTTTGGCTTTCGCTTGTTGCTCAGCGTCTTCTAAGATCACCACTAAACGTTTGTCTTTTTGAAAGGCTGATTTGGCTTGGATGCCTTCGCTCGCAAGGTATTGAGTAATTTGAGTGGCGTCGATCGTCTGCTCAGAGCGGTTACTGATTTGAACCGAGGCGTCTTCACCAAACCAAGAAGGTAGAGCGCTTAGAATCATGATGATGATGGTGGCGATAAGCACCACGTATTTCCACTTTGAGTAGTGGTTAATTTGTTTTCTTGGAATGCGTTTTTTCACAGTCAAGATCTCTTCTTTTTACCAATCACCGTAAACACGTGCTCAAAAATAGCGCCGGGAAAAAGCAGTGATCGAGCGTTTTAACCAGCTAGGATGGCCAGTTATTTACTGCGATTGGTATAACTAATGTTTTGCGAACACGAACGACAACTAGTCACAACCAAAACAAGCTGATTGAGTCATAGTGAGGCTAATAATTGTGTGTCGCTATATTGAGTTAATTGGCGAGTTCAATGAGCGCGAGGCGATCATCGATACGACCAACTTAAGGTCAAACGATTAGCTAAGAAGTTCTCGGAAATGCGAGTATTGAATGTTGCCCTCTTTCCACCCAGAAAGCCGGGAGGACGGAGAACTCACAATACTGGTCCAGTGCTGCTTGGAATCCAACAACGGCGTGTTGAAGAGCAGAGAAGCCAGTATTGAAGGGGGAGAGAAGTCGATCAGTAGATGATAAGCAGGCTCAAGGTCGGCCACGCTTTCTTGCTCGTTACTGAGCATACGTCTGAAGTTTGCAGCTTGGAGGCTCGACTCGGTGTCATGATAGTTGGAACTGTCACCATAAGGCACGGTACCAAACGGAACCTTATCGCACTCTAAGTAGCTCGACGGATTATCCGTAGTGGCTTGTTTACACTGTTTTATCGAGGAAGATTGTTCATTCTGCGAAGATTGCTCTTGAGCCGAATGAACTTGGAATGGCTTAGAAGGAAACGAATAGCCGTTAGAATTCACTAAGCCAAAGCTCAGTAAAAACAACATTAAGACTAATCGGGTACCTAGTTTAAGCAATTAACAATAATCCTGAATGGTAAACACTGCGACAATATATAACAGCTATGAAAGTTACAATTGATTTAGAAACACAACCGAACACATTTGACACTACGCTGACAATTGCTGACCTCCTAGCGCTGTATTCACGCATACAAAGTCGTCAAAAAACAAAAAGCCAAGCAATGAATGCTTGGCTTTAATGGGGTATTTGTCAAAGCACTTTTGGCTATCGTTTTCACGCTCTACGTTAGGCTTTAGGCTTTAGGCTTTAGGCTTTAGGCTTTAGGACGCATGATGTTCTTAACCTTACGGCTGTTCTCACCAAAAATACGCTGTATTAGATCATTCATATCTTCAGTGGATATCGATCTCGCCACGCGCTCAACTTGAGACAAGGCTTCGATATCGTAACCATGAAGTAGATAACGAGACACATACCACGCTTGGTCAATAGAGCTCATCTCAAGAGGCGTGAAGTCTGCTTCAAACTGTTTCACAACCGCTCGCATTTCCTCTTCAGAAACGCCTTGTAGAAGGTCTGCAATCACTTTATCAATCGCCACTTCCACTTTATCAACGTTCTCTGGCGCTATCATCGCACCGACAACCCACTCGTTACTCAACTCACTGTCTGCTGACGCTGAGAATGTATAAGGCGAGTAATCTAAGCTCAACTCTTCACGAATATAGGTATCTAAGCGAGTCGCTAACAAACGTTCCAGTATGCTTTCCATGAAGATATCTTTTGACGTAACAACTTTTTCAACCGTGGTTACAGTACTAGGTTCAGCAATGACTCTTAAGACGTACTCCGCGCTATTCACGTTGTTGATGGCTAAATCAATGCGTGGTTCTGATGGTTGCTTGTAAGCCACCTTAAAGTCAGGGACTAGAGCTTTTTCTAATGGAATAGAAGCCAAATATTGCTGAACCAAAGGCTTCAATACGCTTGGATTAATATCACCAACGATCACCAATTGGTTATGCCTCATTTGACCAAACAGTTGCTGATGAAGGTGGCTGATATCTTCCACAGAAACCACTTCAACACGGTCTTTATTAACAAAGAGGTGACGGCTTTCTTGACGATAAATATTTTGGTTTATTGCACGTTCAAACTGGCCAACAGGGCTGCTCAAGAACGATTCTTGACCTTGTACAAACTCCTGCTTCACAGCTTCTAGCTGCTCGGGACTTATTTTAGGCGCGGTTATGAAAGTATAAAGCGCAGCAAACGTATCTTTTAGCCCATCTTTTTTGATATTAAATTCAACACCATGACGAGTATTGCCTATAAAAGAATCGGCTTGAATATTTTCACGGTCAAGGTACGCTTGAAGTTCAGAACCGGTCAAATCACCCACACCACTTCGAGCAAAAGTAGGCAATGCAACCTCAACCGCTGGGTATAAGCTTGGCTCCAAAGCAGCCTTCCCACCCAAACTCATGTACATCACGCCAACATCATCATTCGCCAGTGAGTCACGTAAGTACCACATATCAATGCCATTACTTAACGTCCATTTTTGAATGTATGGGTCGACAGATACTTGTTCAACCAACACAACATCGCCTTGCGAACTCGGTACCGCAAAAGCACCGCCCGCCGCAGCAACCAACGGCGCGGTGCCCATGTCGCTATAAGTGGCTTTTAAGCTCTCTAACGAGTTATTGATTGCGGCTCTATTTTCAGTCTTATTCATGCCAATGATCATGAAATAATCACCAGAAAGTATGCTTTTTATGTTGTCATTAATCACTTCAAGACTGAAGTTGGAAATGAAATCTCCCATGCTGGTCTGATAATCTTTCTGTGATTGAACGATTCGACCAGTCACTAACGCACTTGCTTTATTGTTCGCGTGATCAACACCGTCTTCTTTATCCCAGTCATCCTCAATATTATCGAGTAAGTTTTGGTAATAGTGCTGCTCACCGACGATCTCCGCTTTCGACACGCCGTAATCCCGCAATGATGCCAACGTCGAGAGCATCTTTTGCTGAGTCACTTCACGACTTCCAACAGGGAATCCAATACTTGTAGATGAATAAAGCAGAGCACCCATTTCAAGACTGTCTGACGCTATCCATTGAGTCGGCAAAGCCGCATCATTAAATACCGCCTCAAGTCGTTGCTGAATCAATAACTGGGAGGTTTCATCCAACCAACGTTGGTGCTGTTGATCGTGAGTTTCAATGATGTTTGAACCTCGGTTAAACGTCAGTGAAATACTTGGGGCTTCTCTCTTCGTATACTCAACATAGTCACCTTCGTTGAAAGTGGTGACTGTCTGTTTCATTGGTTTAGGCGTTTCACCACGCTGCCAACTAGAAAACTTCGCTTCAATTAATGGGATCACGGTTTCGATATCCACATCACCTGAAACAACAAGCTCTACGATTTGTGGTTGATACCAAGTCTGGTAAAAGTTGTTTAGGGTTTGAGAAGTAGCATTTACAACCGATTCTTTAGTTCCCAATGCGTCTTGAGATTGATACGGTCCACCTTCAATAAAGTGGTCATAAAACACTTCAGGGAATGACTTATCATCAAGGTGAGCCATACGAAACTCCCCAAGAACCACACCTTTTTCTTTTTCAACTTCTGAACTGGCGAGATCCAATCCATCACCGATGTCTCGCATCCACGTTAGGGCAGACTGTAATTGGACGTTATCGGGTAAATCTAGCTGATATACCGTCTCTTCATAAGAGGTGTAGGCATTAATATCAGCCCCAAAACTAGCACCTGCATCTTCAAATAGGCGAATCACATCGTTTTGCGAGAAGTTCTTACTGCCATTAAATGCCATGTGTTCGACAAAATGCGCATAACCTTCTTGTTGACGAGTTTCTTGAATAGAGCCTGCATGTACGACTAAGCGAACAGAAACTGGCGCTTCATGATCAGGATAAACATGGTAGGTAAAGCCATTCTCTAGTTGGCCTGAAGTCCAAGCCGGGTCCGGTTGGATGAAGGTGTCAGTCGTTTTTGATGTTGAACTACAGCCAACCAGGGTAAGGCATACTGCCGTCGCTAAATAATATGTTTTCATAACAACCTCTTAATGTCATTCATCGACAATATACAGCTTGAGTTAACGATTATTATTTAATATTGAACCGGATGAGTATCTTTGTGATCTAGATCTTTATTTTATAAATTGCACTCAGTTATATAAGGCGCAAATTACGAGCATTTAAAAGTCAGTAACTAGTTTAAAAGTGACAAGCTTGAAAGTGATGAATTAAAAAGTAACGAGTTTAAAGACTAACCCTAACCCAAATAAAAAAGCCAAATGACGGTGCATTTGGCTTAGGTTCGATATCTTAGATTTAAGGTTGAAAGCGACTTTTCTACAAGGTCACTCTCTCAATGGGCTTAACTTTTTGGCCTTAACAAGTTCTTCAACTGGTAGCTGTTATCTCCAAAAATTTCTTTAGCATACTCCGTCATATCTTTACTAGAAATTGAATCTGTCGTTCCCTGTAAGTCAAACAGTGCCTCAACACCATAGTCATGAATTAAGTAACGTGAAATAAACCAAGCTTGTTGAGTAGGCTTATATTGAAGTGGCGTGAGGTCAGCCACTAGCTGTTTAGCAGCGGTTCGAGTCTCATCTTCAGAAATGCCTTTAACGGCTTCAGCAATAACTTTATCAATCGCCTGTTCTATCTTATCTGAGTTCTCAGGCGCAGCTAAAGAGCCGACCAACCAGTCATAACTTGGCTCACTGTCTTGAGATACCGAATACACAAAAGGCGCATAATCCAAGCCTAATTCTTCGCGAACATAAGCCGTTAGGCGGCTCGACAACACGCGCTGCAGCATATCGTCCATGAACACATCCTTTGCTGTTTTCTCTCGAGCTTGCTGAGAAATAATACGCAATAAGTACTGGCTGCTGTCTTCATTATTGATCGATATATCGATTCGTTCTTTCGAATCAGTGCTATAGGCAACTTGATAATCAGGAGACACAACGGCTTCCAATGGCAATGAAGCAACATATTGGCGTACGAGAGGCTTAATTTCAGATGGCTTAATATCAGCAACGATGACAAGCGTATTGTCTCTTAACTTCTGAAAGAGTTGGTGCTGAACGTCAAGTATATCTTGAGATGTCACGGCTTCAATATCTTCACTTTCCAGCATGATATGACGACTGCTATCTTGATAGCTATTATGGTTAACCATTTTCATAAACTGACCCACTGGGGTTTCTAGATAAGCCGTGCGATCTTGTGCAAATTCAGATTTCACAGCCTCAAGCTGATCGCTGTCAATTTTAGGTGCGGTCACAATGGTATACAGCGCAGCTAAGCCTTCTGCGAGCGTCTTTTTCTTAGTGCTTATTTCCAGCCCATGATGAGTAAAGTTGATGAAGGAATAAATTTGGATGTCTTTGCGTTTCAAATGGGTATTTAATTCCGATCCACTGAATTTACCAACACCACTACGGATCGATGCTGAAATCGCCACCTCTGACGCAGGAAATAAAGAAGAATCTAGGGCTGCTTTTCCACCTTCACTCGCATAATAAACACCAACATTATTACCCACCTCAGGGTTTCGTAAATACCAAACCTCGATACCATTGCTCAATGTCCATTGTTGTAAGTTAGGATCCTCACTCACCTGAATTTGTTTCACAATGTCGCCTTGAGATTCTGGCACGCTAAACGCAGAACTTGCGGTAACGAGCAGTGGCTTGTTACCATTCTTTTCATAGGCTTTTCTGACATCTTTTAGCTCGTTATCCATTGCTAGCATGTCTTCCTTAGACGATAAACCTAACCCCAAAATATAAGGGCTGGAAAGCAAATCATCTAAGTTATCATTCACGGCCTCGAGATCCGTATTCGCAAGAAACGTTTTCAAGCTCGACTTATAATCAAGCTGTGATTGAACGGGTTGGTTAATCACCAATGCTGTCGATTTACCATCAGCATGAGCCACAGCATCCATTTGATCCCAGTTTAATTGAATGTCATCGAGGTTCGCTTGGTATTGCTGAAGCACACTCGCCAACTCATATTCACTTACGCCATAATCACGCAAAGAGGCGAGAGTAGAAACAAACTGCTGCTGACTTTGCTCTCGGCTATTAACAGGAAAACCGACGGTAGTAATCGAATACCTTTGGTATTCTAATAAGTAGGGTGTTGAAGCAGCCCACTGCACAGGTAACGCAGCGTCAACAAAGTCAGAATTCAACCTTTGTTGGATAAGTTGTTGAGCAATATCATCTAACCAAAGCTGATGTTGTTGCTCATGGCTCTGTATCACTCTTTCCCCACGGTCAATGACTATCCCGATGCTCGGTGGCTCGACACCAGATCCATACGCCACAAAATCTTGAGTATTGTAATCCACTGACGTGTTCTTCACGGGAACCGGTGTTGTGCCTCTTTGCCAATCAGAGAAAGTATCTTCAATCAAAGGGATCACTTCTGCCAATGTGATATCACCAGAGACAATCACTTCGGTTAACTGAGGTTGATACCAGGTTTGGTAATAGTTCTTTAATTCTTGAACATTCGCTTTAGAAACGGATTCTTTATTGCCAATAGGATCGTTACTTTGGTAAGTCGTCCCTTCAACCAGATGATCGTAGAACTTAAACGAGAGAGGTTTATCTTCAACTCGCGTGTATCGAAACTCTCCAAGTATCACACCTTTCTCTTTTTCGATTTCAGCTTCGGACAGCAATAAACCATCGCCAATGTCTCTAAACCAAGCCAGCGCTTTATCTAAATTCTTATTGTCAGGTAGATCTAACTTATAGAGGGTTTCTTGGTAAGAGGTGTAAGCATTTAAGTCTGCACCAAAGCTGGCACCAGATTGCTCAAATAGCTCGACCACCTCATTTCCTGAAAAGTTCTTGCTGCCATTAAACGCCATATGCTCAACAAAGTGGGCGTACCCTTTCTGTTGTTCGCTCTCTTGCAAAGATCCGGCATGCACGAGTAAGCGTACCGAGACAGGTTGTTCTTGGTCAGGGTAGACATGGTAGGTTAATCCGTTATCTAACTCTCCTTTGACCCAGTATGGATCGGATTTCAATAACGTTTGTTGTTGAGGAGTAGAGCTGCAACCTAGCAATGTGGAGCTCAATACGACGACTAAATAGTATGCTTTCATAACGATCTCTTTGAAGGGCTTTCCTCCAATATATCCGATCGCAATAGCATAATAATTTCATATAAATTCAGTCATTTAAATTTTGAGAGACAATCTAAACATGCATGAAACTGTCAACTTTATAAATTACACAATCTGATAGTCATAGGTTATAGATCGGGTGATTTCACATCCCTTAAAACTGATTTATTAAATTCCCTTAAACAGGTTTCTCACATCCCTTTAAAAAGAGCTTGCGAAGCGCGGCTGATCGGTAACTTCTCTCCTGACACATAAGCAGACATCTGGCCTGAAAGCCCTTTCTTCACTTTATCAATGGCTGACACTTTCACCACCACCGAGCGGTGGATCTGCCAAAACTCATCTGGGTTAAGCTGCGCAATCAGCTCTTTTAGCGACACGCGAAGAATAAACTCCTCTAGCAAACCGCCTTGGCCTTTTTTGAATATAGACACGTACTTGTCTTCCGCTTTGAAGTAAGCAACATCATCGACGGCGATAAGGTGGATGTCTTCCCCGACACTGGCTTTGAGCCATGTGAGGTGCTTTTGCTGCGATCGATAGGGAGGTTGTTGTGAAGTCGATTTTGATAACTGTTGAAGCTGAGCCATTAACGCCGTGATATCGGGCTGTTCTGGCGTAATACCTGATTGTGTTTGATTGCTCGACAGACGCGCTTGCACCTTCTGGCATGTCGCCAGTAAGCGCTCTTCATTGATTGGCTTAAGCAGGTAATCCATCGCATTATGTTCAAAGGCTTTAACTGCGTATTCGTCATAAGCCGTAATGAACACAATCAATGGCGGCGAATCTAGCTTGTTCAATTGTTTCGCCAGCGAGATTCCATCCAGCTCAGGCATACGAATATCGAGAAACGCCACGTCGGGCTTAAGCTGCTGAATACTCTGCATCGCCTCCAAACCGTTTTGTGCCTTGCTGACGATCTCCAGCTCCGGCCAAACCTCAGCAAGGCTCTTGTCTAGGTGGTGCCTTAACAGTGCTTCATCGTCTGCGATAATCGCCGTTACGCTCGGCTGTATTGCTGGGTTGTTCATGGTTAGTCCTTTAAATTCACACTGTAAATCGTCTATTTTTCGTCACTGTTCTGTGCTTTCTGGTCTGTAATTCTAAGCGGCTGCGTCAGTCAGTGGTAACAAGATCGTAGAGACTACCCCACCCTCAGCTTGTTCAGTAATCGTTAGGCTCGCCTGATCACCATAAAGGGTTTCGATTCTTTGACGAATATTGCTTAACCCAACACCATGCCCCGTATTCGCAGAAGGTATTTTCAACCCTGCACCACTGTCTGACACTTCAATCTTCAACTGCTCGGCTTGTTGAGTAATACGGATATTCACTTGGCCACCCGCCGCTTTGGGCTCGATGCCGTGCGTGAGTGCATTCTCGACCAAAGGTTGAATCAAGAACGGTGGAATCACCTGCAAATCACTAATCTCGTGTGTTTCAATCGAGAACGTTAAGCGCTCACCCAAGCGTATCTTTTGGATATTAAGATAAGCGTCTAACAAGTCGACCTCTTGTGCGATGGTCGATTGCTCAGTGCGGCTGTTTTTCAGAGTTACACGTAATAAGTCAGTCAGTTTTTCGAGCATCAACTTGGCTTTCGCGCTGTCACTCTCAATCAATACATTGATGGTCGCAAGCGTGTTGAACAAGAAGTGCGGTTCAATTTGGCTCTGCAGTTGCTTAAGCTGACTCAGCACCACCACCTTTTCTTGATCAGCTTGGCGACGCTTGGCCACTTCTAATTCGTTATCGGCACGTAACTGCTGCTCTCGTGTGTAGAAATAGTAATAGCAAACCGAACAGAAGATCACACCGAGCAACACCACAGATTTAAGGTCCGAAATATTGGCCCCGAAATACCCATTCAACCAATAGTGCGCGTTCAAGGTACCAAAGGTCATCGCGATCACCATTGAGATACCCACTTCAAGCGTTCGGGATGTCCTCTTAAACAACTTAACCAAGATGAAAGAAGAACCCACGGCGCTGTAGCCAAAGCCAAAACTGATTGCCAGGTTAACCGTTAATCCGCCGCCCCAAATCGTATGGGTTGTAATCGCAATAAGAACACAAAATAGCGTGGTGAACGCGAAACTCTTAATCCATGAAAATCGACTGTTTGAAGAAGTGTCCATTAAAATCGTCCTTTGATATTTAAGAGAATCATATGACTATCGGGTAAGCTGGCGTAAGCAGAATCACTTTTACCACCTAGAAAGCGTGCAGCAAGTTCCAAATCCAACGATGAATTGCCATTATCTAAAGCCTGATAATTGAGCCACTGAGTCGCAATAAAACCGCCATCTTGAGGAGACAACATCACATCGAATGTTGGCGTGATATCTTCAAGCCAGCCATGTGTCGAATCCAGAGACCAATGAAACATGATGTTGTGTTGAACCAAATTGGCGTGTTGATAGCCTTGCGCATAAGAACCAGCCAGTGATGCTGTCATTGGATTAACCGACAAAGACTCTGCACTTTCTATTGCGCTTTGCCATTCAGAGTTGCTCCACGCTCGGCTATCAAACCAGTATTCCAGAACGACATTATGGCCAGTGTCATTGGCCCATGTTAATCCGGCTAACGCTTGATAGGCCTCGCCCTGCTCTTTAAGATAAACCGGTTTAAGCATTGAGTCTGGTTGACTGTAGCCAAGGCTTTGTCGTTGATAGACCACCGAACCATGAAACTCCCACGCGAGGTTTAATACCGAAACCAAACTCGCACCAAGCAAGCCGTGGCGTACATCGTCATAATAGGCGATCCATTGATATTCATGATCACCCACTAAATTGTAACGACGCACCCCAAAGCCTTGTTGCTGGTTCTGCTTTTCGAACTCATTCACGTCCTGAGAAGTCCACGAAGAATCACTGTAAAGCAGTGTCCACTCGCCCGTCATATCGAACAGTGACGCCGAGGCCACTCCTGCACCCTCTTCTGCGACAATACCGACTGGGTTCTGGCGATAAGGCTTGATGATGTCTAAAGGTCGGTAGCCATAACCCACGCCCCAATCTAGGCGAACCTTGCCAAGAGTGACATCGAGGTAGTGATCACCGACTATAGAATTAGACAGCTCAACACCACCTTGCCAAAACAACTCACGCACAATGAATTCCGATTCAAAGCTCGCGTCTTGTTGTTGAGGGTTATTGCTTAGAATATCATTGGCTTTCACTGCGAACAGACCAAGCCAATTGTCATATCCAACCTCAAGATCCAACAAGCCATTCAAAGACTGACGATTATCAGATGGTAAAGGGCTAAATGGCGACTCTCGCGATTCAATCGCTTCTGCACTGAGTTGCCAATCCCACGCCAAGCTCAGATCGTCCGCTTGAATCGTGTTACTCACACAAGACAAAGCAAGCAAAGTAGCGATTGAAGACTTGATGTGGAATCGGCGATTGGAAGCTTTCATGACACCCACCTAAAGCCCAGACACACTGTTACGCGATAAGTAAGCAGGGTTGTAGTATTTGTCTTCCAAGCTTTGTTCAATCACTTCGCGATACTCAATCACGGTTTTCTTGCTTGGTTGAATCTTATCGAGCAAGGTCATCGACACAACGGTTGGTAATCCATCTCGCACGCCTTCGGTAAACCACGCTTGCTTCGCCAGTTTTCCCGAACGCAGATACATATCCGCTTTAACTGGGAATGCTCGATCTGCCGTTAACCACAGATCAATCGATTGATAGCTGGCACCCTTGGTTTTCGCCGCGAGCTTTAGGTGATGGGTATTTAGTGTCTCGCCAGTCGGCATCTCAACCTGTTGCTCGGCAACCCACTCCCCTTGGTAGTCTTCGCTCCACGTCAGCGTCGAGATATCCCCGACCGAAGCTTCACCCAACAGTTTTTGCATCGGTGTGATACGAATTGGTCGGCGAGATTTCGGCATCAACAGCCAATAATTATCTTCTATCATCAGCATCTTTTGACCTGCCTCGACGGCTGATTTGAACACCACCAACGACTCTCGATTTGGTCTTGTATAGACGTTGTATTCACGGGTTTTGTCCAGTTGCTCGTCTTGATACAACGCCACCAAAGACACTACCTTAGAGGCTTGTGCGCTGTTCAACCGGTAACTATCAGCCTTGGCGATCATCTCTGTGACTTGTTGTGAATCGACGGCCCAGCTAGGTGTTGATGCTAGAACCAACACAGAGCCCAACGCGAAAGCCAAACCCAAGGTATTGAATGAACGAGTCAATTTACACATAAACCAGTGCCTCCGTGATTGGCTTATTCACACCTTTACGAGCAGAGAAATAAGCAGCCAGCAAACATATCGTCAGCACACCTAAAGTGGCGTAACCAACTAATTCCAGTGAGAAGTAAATGTTGAGTGGGTAACCTTCGGTTCTGCCGGGAGGTGGCGGCATCTGTATATCAACGACCAGCAATAACAGCGACACTAAACCACTCACTAAAGCGCCAATCGCGCTGCCAATCACCGCCAGCAATCCCGCCTCTTTTAAGAAGCCTGCCACGATTTCAGAAGGGTAACTGCCGAGTGCTGACAAGGTGCCAATTTCACGAGTTCGTTCCGTCACCGACATGGTCATAGTATTAAACAGCGACACGAACACCACCAACGCCATCACTGCGCCCATGATGCCGAAGATCCGGTCGTAAAGATCTTTAACCTTGGTGTAGAAAAACGCGCGATCTTGCCATGGGGTAATCTCGATCTCTGTGCCTTGATCGCTTTGACTTGCACTATTTCGATCTAAAGCAGTTTGGATGCGCTGTTGAACTGTCGAGGTCTTGCTTGTTTCAAATAGGAACACCGACAAGGTACTGACTTTGTCTGAGGCCAAAAGCTCTTGAGCAGTGGTGATGTGAACATACAGCTGACGCTTATCCAGCTCAGGAACCCCAGTCGAGTAGATGCCCTGCACCTTAAAATCAAAGGCATTCAAAGCGCCATCACTAGTAGTCGCAAGCAGTGTAACCCAATCACCAACCGCAACTTTGAGGTTACGAGCAAGGTCAGTTCCCAGCATTACTTGTGGCTCTTGGCTGTCGTATCTTGGAGATTTCACATCCGACAGGGTTTGTCCGCTGCGCACATCTAAGAAAGGACCTTTCATATCGAACTCACGCTCATTCACACCCGTCCCCATAAAAATGGTCGACTTACTGCCGTTAGAAACCAAGCCACTAAAATAGACTCGCGGCTGCACACCACGCACGTCGCTGTCGCCAATAATGCTCTTGGTTAGCGCTTGAACGTTGTCCAGACCATTGCTCAACGGCATGTCTTCGTCTTGTTCAAAATATCCCGGCGTGCTCAAAGTAAGATGACCAGTATCTCGCGCTGTCGATTCACGCAGAGATTCATAGGTGTAAAGCCCATAGCCGCCCGCACTGGTCAGCGCAAATACCGCAATCGCGATGATCAATACCGAAAGCAGGCTGCGTCGACCGTTTCTTAATAAATTAAGCCACGCCAAACGCACCGAAGTTGGAAGTAAAAACGTGCTCATTCTTTGCGTTAACTTGCCCATGAGATCGCCTCCGTAGTTGCGGCTTGTGGCGCCAGTTGGCCATCGATAAGTTCAATCACTCGATCGCAGCGCTGTGCCATTCTTGGGTCGTGCGTTGCGACAATAAAAGTCGTGCCCATTTCGTGGCCGAGCTCTTTCATGATATCGATCACAAGGTTCGCAGTGTGACTGTCTAGGCTCGCAGTCGGCTCATCGGCAATCACCAAGCTTGGGTTGTGAATCAACGCTCTGGCTATCGCAACACGTTGCTGCTGACCGCCTGAAAGGTTGTCTGGACGGTGATGAACGTAATCTCCTAGCCCAACACGCTCTAACATCTCTTGAGCTCTGGTCTGTTGTTCTTGTTTCGAGCATTGGTTCAACATCAATGGATAAGCGACGTTTTCTAGCGCGGTCATCACAGGAACCAGATTGAAGCGTTGAAACACAAAACCCAACGACTGACGACGAAAACGTGCAGCAGCGATTTGCTCTGCTGGATACGGTTGGCCATCAATATTGATCTGCCCTCGGTAGTCCATGTCCAACAAAGCCAAAATATTCAAAAGTGTGCTTTTCCCTGAACCCGACGGGCCACATAACGCCACCATTTCACCGCGTTGGATATGTCCATCGACCCCGTTTAATGCATCAACACGTTGACCGCCCGTGACATATGCTTTGCCGATATCTTTAAATTCAATCATTTCGTTGTCCTCTGATTACCAATCCATTCTCAAGCTATCGCAAGCCGCAATTGAGCTTTCACAGCTGTTATTTGGCTTTGGCTATTAGGGCCTTCGCTGTCATGGTCTCGATGTTTCCGGCATCGGTACTTTCCATTTTTTCAAGCCACATCTGTGCTTGCTCGAAGTCTTCAGCACGAATCGATGCGGTAATGGCGTAACGGTAAATCCACGAGGTCGCAGCGAAATGTTGTTGTTGGAAATCATCTTCCGCGAGTAACGAGAGGAACAAGTCATAACCACGATCAAAATGGTTAAACATGTCTGGTAGAGAAGTGTAAGTCACCGCAGCCATAGCGCGAGTCAGGTAAGAATCTGGCAGCCCTTGAACACGAGGTTGCTCATGAATCGGTTGGTCTTCGTCTTTAAGCAGCACCAGTGATTTATCAATGGTCGACAAACCCTTTTCCACATACTTCATCTTGTTCCAAGGTAAGAACGCATCACGCCCCATCAGGGTTTCTGTGCTTCCTAAATAAACTAAAGTCAGTGGCGTAGCACCATCTTGTTGTAACGTGTCATTCAGGCGTTCGTAAGCCACCTCAACCAAGTCTTCATTGCCTTGCGCGGCTTGATTGTAGATATCAAGAACGTCTGAACTTGGGTTAGCCTGCGCCAAAGTGGGTGCGAATGAAACAAGTGCAATCAGTAATGAACGCTTAAGCAGAGAAGTGGTAGAGCCTGAATTAAATGAGTGTGAAGTAGTCATGATTTCTAATCCCTTTCAAATGTTGACGTTGAAAGGTTAACTAGAATTTGTCATGCAGTTTTATCAATGCGACGAATGGTAATTACGAGGAGTGAATGGTTGAGAGGCGGTGTGAGTGGGCAGAGAAAAATGAAAAGGCCAGTATCTCGCATTTTCAATTAACTTAAAAAATGCTGCGGGCGATTTTAAGCGAAGTGCATAACGAATTTAGCTCGATTAAATTATTAATCAAACTGCTTTTCAGCTATCTTAACTACTTAATTGACAATAACGCGTTTAACAGATAATACTCACAACACGCCCTCGTTATGTTCAATTGCCATTTCGTTTTATACAAATATTAAGGGGCAAGAATGGCCAAAGACTTTTACAATAATTTGGATTTGAACCTGTTACGCACTTTCCTAGTTATTTACCAAGAAAAAAACCTTCAAAAAGCATCAACACGCCTTCATGTATCGGCCCCTGCACTAAGTAAGTCACTCAATCGACTACGTCATCATTTTGATGACCAATTATTTTTAAAAGTACCTAGAGGGTTAAGCCCGACACCATTCTCTGACAACCTGGCACAAAAGATCGCCCCAACCTTCGACACTTTAAATAATAACATCAAGTCACTTCAAGAATTTGCACCGAGTGATCTTAATGGAAAACTCACAATTGCGATCTCTCCATTTCTATTACACGCAATAGGGAAAGATCTCTTTACTGAAATTCATCAACAAGCTCCTAACGTTGAACTTCATTTAGTTAACTGGTCAAAGAGTTCTCTAGAAGATATTTCTATAGGCACAAGTAAACTCGGCATCAATTACGACCTTCCATTATCTAGGAAAGATATTGCGTGCCAGTTTATCACTAAAGACCAGTTTCGAGTCTATGTGAGGAAAGATCACCCCATACAAGATCGCATTGAGTTTTCCGATGTTCAAAACTACCCAATTGCGACGCTTATCGCTGCCGATTGGAACTTAAAAGAATCCTTTGCTGAAAAGATTATTCGAGAGGTTGACATAACACTTCAACCGAACATCGTTTTCCGTTCGGAGCTCCCATCTGCGATCTTGGAAACCATTTCTGAAACCAACATTTTATTCCCTTCAACAGGGTATATTCATATCGAACGATACCCAAACCTTAAAGCCTTGAGCCCTATAGATACAGAGCAGAACTTAGTAAAAGACATACTGGTCTATTACCCAATAAAAGATAAAAATGACCCAACGCAACAATGGCTGCTAAGTATCATTACCCAACTTCTCGAAGATTGGGATAAATAACCTATTTACGGTATCTGTGTAAGTAACCTCTTAGGGAAAGATGCCTCTGTGAACCACCTTAAAATCAAAACATCGCTATTAACCATTGGTTAATAGCGATGTTCCTTTTGGCAATTAGCACTAAAATCCGGCACCCATTATTCTCTTCATCAACGGCAAGAACGCCAACTTAACCGCATAGACGCGTAACTAACGTTCAAACTCTTTGAGAAGCTAATTAATGAAAAAAACCATACTAGCCACAACTATTCTTTCAATGATTTCATTCGGAACATTGGCACAGCAAGTAAATGTTGTTGAAGCAAATAAGCAAACTAATGCTTTGATCGAAAATCAAATTTCAGCAATTGACGCATCGGTTCTAGCTCAGCTTGAAGCACAAGAAAGCTCTGTCGCTGTTGTCGATGGCAACTTATATCAGAAAGACAGTGAAGGCGGTTGGGCAATGGTTGGCGCGACCTCTGCGGCATTAGTTGCAGGATTATTCAGTGGTTCTTCAAGCAACACATCGGGCTCGAACGGTTCAGACTTACCTGGTAACTTACCTAATATTGACGCTGTTAACCCAGTAGAAAATACACCAGCAAACCCAATTGAAGCAACGCCAGACGCTGACAATGGCCGTCAAGTTGACCAAATTGCAGACAACATGTGGCAAGTATCGACTCACGGTGAAGTCGATGGCTACCTACGCATTGTAAACGGAACTGTTTACGTTCGCGACAGCGACCACAACCTTGTGAAGGAATGGAAACCAACACTAGGTCACCCGATTCAAATCGACCCAGCAAACCCAATTGAAGCAACACCAGATGCTGACAATGGCCGTCAAGTTGACCAAGTTGCAGACAACATGTGGCAAGTATCGACTCACGGTGAAGTCGATGGCTACCTAAGCATTGTAAACGGAACTGTTTACGTTCGCGACAGCGACCACAACCTTGTGAAG
This sequence comes from Vibrio sp. 1F263, assembly GCF_041439035.1. Taxonomy (NCBI): domain Bacteria; kingdom Pseudomonadati; phylum Pseudomonadota; class Gammaproteobacteria; order Vibrionales; family Vibrionaceae; genus Vibrio; species Vibrio sp. 1F263. The sequence continues at coordinate 112,288 of NZ_JBGONI010000005.1, forward strand.
GAATGGAAACCAACACTAGGTCACCCGATTCAAATCGACCCAGCAAACCCAATTGAAGCAACACCAGATGCTGACAATGGCCGTCAAGTTGACCAAATTGCAGACAACATGTGGCAAGTATCGACTCACGGTGAAGTCGATGGCTACTTGAGCATTGAAAACGGCACGGTTTACGTTCGTGATAGCGACCACAACCTTGTAACTGAATGGAAACCAACACTAGGTCACCCGATTCAAATCGACCCAACAAACCCAATTGAAGCAACGCCAGATGCTGACAATGGCCGTCAAGTTGACCAAATTGCAGACAACATGTGGCAAGTATCGACTCACGGTGAAGTCGATGGCTACTTGAGCATTGAAAACGGCACGGTTTACGTTCGTGATAGCGACCACAACCTTGTAACTGAATGGAAACCAACACTAGGTCACCCGATTCAAATCGACCCAACAAACCCAATTGAAGCAACGCCAGACGCTGACAATGGCCGTCAGTTAGCTAAAGTAGGTGACAACGTTTGGATGATTACAACACACGATGCAATCGATGGTTACGTCATTGATGAGCGTCACCATAACGATGGTGTGAAGGTTTACGACGAAAACGGAAAGCTAGTCAATCACATCACTGGTGACATCAGTACAGATGGTGGTTACATCGAATCAACTAAAGGCGGTGAAATTCACATTACAGTCGACAGAGAGTCAGGTCGAATTGATGGTATTTACTTGAATGATGTAGCTCAACAAACCGTCGACAACATCAAGAGCCACATTGGTTCAAACCCTAACTTTAAGAAAAACATTCAACAACTTAAAAACCGCGTAATGAACGCTCGCGGCTAATTTAAATGAACAGTAAGCCCTGACCGATACAGGGCTTACTTCTATCCATAATAGGGACATCATTTACCGAGACATTTGTTTTGCTTATACAAGCCTTTCGCAACGTAATTTTTTTCACTATTCCACTTTCTATTTTAGTCGCGAGTAACATCGCCTACAGTGCCGAACCCTATACTGCTACCCACATAGCATCAAATACCGATGACACGTTTGACTATGTCGAATTTGTAAATCAAACATTCGACGTCACCATGAGCCAAAGTAACTTCTTAGGCGACTATTCAAACCAATACGTCTTTACACTTAATGCATCCCACAATATCAATGATGAATGGCGTTTATTTGGTTCCGTCGACTCCGACCAATTTGGTGATATAGGACTCGGGTATTCGTTCTTCTTATTTGATGAAGTCTACAATGAGGTATCAGCTTCCATTGGTGGAAATACAGATAAAACGGGAGTGTACACCACGGGTATATTTTCAGCTTTCAAATACCAAAACACCGTTTTCTTCTCAAACTTTGACGCTCAATACATCGATCGACAAGATCTCTCAAGTTCAAATTGGGATACGCGAATCAGGCACGAGCGTATCTATTTGAACAAGTTAGTTGGTGCGAGCTACGAAGTTAATAACTGGCTAAATTTATCAACTTCATATGGCCATGATAAACAGCACTACAATAAGTTATCATTCAAAAACATTGACTATGATTATCGTGAAACACAGAGTCAGGCCGATAGCTACATTAACCTTGGTTTCACACTCAATCTATGGGGTGTAAAACCGTATCTATCGCATCATTTTGATTTAAATAATTCAGATTGGAATTACTGGGATTTCAGCCTTTCTTTTGATTTCTAATATACAAAAAGCACTAGAACTAATTAATTTAGAAGGCTACAAGCTCACAAGAGCCTGTAACCTTTTTTGATCTTCAGTTACATGGACTTGTTCTGATTTTAATTTTTATCCGTGAGTCATTTTTGTGGCAAGTGCAAAGCGATTCCAAGCATTAATCATGATTACTTGCATCATAGACTGTGCGAGTAATTCATCTCCTAATAAGCTTAGACATTGCTGATAAGTCGCATCCGAAACACCCGAATTCGAAATCAGCGTCATTTCATCCGTTAGAGTCAAAATTGCGCGCTCAGTGTCATTGAAGAGTGGCGACTCTTGCCATGCTGCGAGAGCAAACAGTTTTTGCTGAGAGGTATCGGTCTTCAACGCTTCAGCTGTGTGCATTTGAATACAGTAAGCACATTTGTTGATGATTGACGCTCTGATTTTAATCATCTCTTTTAGTTCACTCGATAACGCCACGTCAGATAAATAGCCTTCGATAGACAGCATTGCACTTAAAGCGTCAGGTTGAACTTGAGCGAGGTCGATACGTTTTAACATTTTGGCACCTATATTTGATTAATGAATATCGCTATCAATGCGACGGAGCCATTGTGCACAATTCGAAATATAAGCAGAATACACATATTATGCGAATTAGTTATGCGCAAAACGCAAAGGTGGGCATATGTTAGAGCTAATCAAAATATTTGACCAAGTCGTGGAGTCTGGAAGCTTTTCTCAGGCAGGCCGAGCTCTCAATATGGCTCCTTCTTCGGTCGCACGAAATATAGATAACTTGGAAAGTAAGATTAAATCTTCGCTTTTTAAACGCAGTACACGACAACTAATGCTGACTGAAGAAGGTCAATATTTTCACCAACAATCGGCCAAAATATTACAAGATAGCAATAGATTGTTAGAAGAAATGCAAGGTGATCAAGGCCCCCCTGAAGGGGTACTGCGAGTTTCCGTTTTTGAAAGCTTTGGTAACCTGTGCCTTACTCCATTAATTCCAGAGTTCCTTGAGCGGTACCCTAAAATACAAGTTGAGTTAGAGCTGGATAACAACGTGGTCGATCTAAACAGTGAAAATATTGATGTCGCTATCCGTATTGGTACACCACAAGACAGTCGACTCAAGGCTCGTAATCTACTGACCAATAACGCATCATTGGTCGCAGCCCCGTCGTATATTGAAAAGTACGGAACTATCGATAAACCCGAAGAGTTGCAAGATCACAACTGTTTGCTGATAAGCCATGAACGGCAAAAAAACTATTGGTACTTTAAGAAAAATGCAGTTAACAAAAAAGTGTTAGTGACAGGCAATTTGATATCAAAAGGCGGCTCACCTCTTTTACATGCTGCGCTTAGCGGAGTTGGCGTTCTTTTACTGTCTGACTGGATGCTAAAACCGTACTTAGAAAATGGACAGTTAAGGGAGTTACTCCCTCAATGGACCTCAATGGACCTCAATGCACAGTGAGCAAGGGAGTGGCGAAATATTCGCAATATATAAGAATACTCAATATCCAAGACCTCATGTACGCTTGTTTATTGATTTTTTAGTTGAAAAGTTAGAGTCTTTGAAGCGCGTTCCGCAGCATTAATCTCACGTAGTCTAACTAGATTACAGGCGCCGCTTTGCCCGTACATCGATGTGGATCAGTCGCGAAATGTGTTCGATAGCACATATACCAGACAAAAAAATAGCCGCTCAATGGCGGCTATCTTGTCATGGTCTCAATTATTACATCTAAATCAAGGGGGCTTAATTTCTAAAGAAAAAGCACACTAGCATCGACTGGTTATTTGTCTAACTTAAAAAAGCTTAGTTCTGAATTGAGTTCTTTCGTTACTTCAACAACGCTTTGGTTTGCTTGAGCTGATTGATCAATGCCTTCAATATTTTGTTGAACCAGTACGTTCATATTTTCAAGCTGTGTCGATATATCTGTCGTAACGGCACTTTGCTCTTCTGATGCCGTAGCAACGATGGCATTCACTTCTGAAATACTTAAAACCTTTTCTGATATCGAATGAAAAGATTGAGCAAGCTCATCAGTCGTAGACTTTGTTAAGCGCATCAGTTCAACGTTTTTCACCATAGATTCATCCGCTTGCTTAGATTGGTCTTGTAACTGCGCAATGATCTCTTGGATATCGATAGTGGACTGCTGAGTTTTCCCAGCCAAAGCTCTTACTTCATCAGCAACAACAGCAAACCCTCTTCCTTGCTCACCGGCTCTAGCCGCTTCAATCGCGGCATTAAGCGCTAACAAGTTGGTTTGCTCAGAGATGTTCTTAATTACCTCAACAACACTGCTGATACGCTCTGAGTGCTCTCTAAGTAAATTCACGACCGTTTGAGTTTCTGATATTGATTCAGAAATTTCTTCTGTCGTGTCAGTTGAGTTTTTCAATGTTCCATGGCTTAGCTGAATAATGTCATTCGCTTCCATTGCTGACTGCTCAGCTCTTTGTGCGTTGTCAGCAACGTCTCTCGCTGTTGAAGATAACTCAGTCGCGGCCGTCGCGATTTGCTCTACCGATGATAGTTCATTCAAAGAGTTACTCTGGGATCGCTCTATCAGAGCTAAAGACTCTTCTTGCTTTTGGTTAATTGAATTCATGCTTACACCTGCCTGTGACAGGATATCATTCAATTTTGCAGACAGTTGAGACAAAGAATCTGAAATAGTGTCGAGCTCATTTCCACCCTCTTTCAATTTAACGTCCGATAAACGTCCATTCTCAAGGGCTCTAATCCAATTTACGATCAATGGTAAATTTCTCAATTCTCTTTTCACTAGGAAATAAGATGAGCCAGAAGCAACGATAGAAGAGAAAAGAACCAGCCACCATGAGAAAGAAGAGTTGGACTCTAAAACTGAATCAGAATGGGCTAATTCTTCCTTAGCGACGTCCAATTGCAATGAGATCAATTCACCAAGAACGCCTCCCATATCATCAACAAGGAGATAAAGCTGAGTGATCATCTCAGAATCATCAATCATCAATCATCATATTTCTATGTTTATCAAGAATTAATGGTACTTCTCGCTCCACCTTGTCTATTTTAAGTTGAAGCTCTTTTGCCAACCCTTCTTCTTCTCTTGTTAGCTGCGTTGCCAGATAATGAAGGAATAGCTCATGAGCCTCTTTCATCGCAACAGAAACACCAGAATAAAAAGCCGTCTGCTCTATCATTCCCACATGGTATTTATTCGCCGCATCAATCACGCTTACCGCGTACAAATCCGAAATACTTTTCAAATCAGATAACGGAATGACTCGGTCCTCGTACACAGAGTGAAAACTGTCCATAACCTCATTTGAAGTAGCTTCGCTTTTTAAGTTGCTTACAACTAAAAAGATAGAAAAGAACAGTGGAACTAGAAGAAGCTTTGTTGATATTGATTTCATATAACCCTGAAAAATAATGTATGGGAATTTATTAATAATGATAATTGTATCACTCTTTTTAATGATTTTATCATTGACTTATAACCCACCAACCTAAACAGACCAGTCCAAACTGCGATCGTTCCTCAACTATTTTGTAATGAAATAGCAACATAACTTGATCAATTAAACAATTCACCAGCATAGAGTGAAGCGAAATTGATACAGATCTCGCAGCACGCGAACGGTGCTGATGGACTTTCAACCAAAACAAGCTTACAACCACTTACATTGTTGAAAAATATGTTATTTTTCTTTTTGATTAAAAATAAAAAATAGCCGCTAGTTAGCGGCTATTTTGTCAAAACAGAACGAAGCTTCGACGACTTTTAGTCTCTCTACTTAATCTCGTCTACTATTCAAACTCTTCTATTTCTTAGTTTCTTCTACTTTTTCGTCTCTTCTACTTCTTAGTCTCTTCAACTACAGCTTTCATCAATACTGATGTATCCATGCGACCTTGTCCTTGGGCAGACAGTGTCTTGTAGGCGTTGTTGGTCTTTTCCGTCAAAGGAAGTTGGATGCCTTGGCGTTCTGCTTCATCTAGGCAGAAACCTAAGTCTTTGATCATCCAATCAATGGCAAAGCCGAAATCGAATTTATCTTGCGCCATTGTGGTCGCGCGGTTTTCCATCTGCCATGAACCGGCAGCGCCATTTTTAAGGCAATCAACCAGAGTTGGGATATCAAGACCTGATTTCTCTGCAAGTACCAAACCTTCAGAAAGACCATTCAATACACCTGCAATGCAGATCTGATTGACCATCTTTGCGCGTTGGCCTTGGCCGACTTTACCCATCAGAACTGACGACTTACCGTAAGCTTCGAACACAGGTTGAAGGTCGTTGAAAAGCGCTTGTTCGCCGCCACACATGATGGTTAGCACGCCGTTTTCTGCGCCCGCTTGGCCACCAGACACTGGCGCGTCCATAAAGCGAACACCAGCTTGCTTCGCTGCCACTTCAAGCTCTTCAGACAGCACAGCAGACGTTGTAGTGTGGTCGACAAGAATCGCGTTTGGCTTCATTGCTGCCAATGCGCCTGTTTCGCTGGTTGTCATGCTGCGTACGTCGTCATCATTACCTACACAAACCAATACCACGTCAGCTTCTGCGACACACTCAGCCACAGATTCTGCCGTTTTACCTTGGTGTTTATCAGCCCAGTCTAATGCTTTGTTGTGAGTGCGGTTAAACACCGTTACTTCAAAACCGGCTTTGACTAGGTGGCCTGCCATTGGGAAGCCCATAACGCCTAGCCCGATAAAACTTACTTTCATTTCTTTCTCCTTTTATTTGACCAAGTCATCGCTATGAAAAGATCGAACACTCTCAATCAACGCATCAATAAGCAGGGTCAAAGCCTTTGGCTGATATTTTCTTTCTTTGTACACTAAATACGCTTGGCGATCACCCCGATGATACTCAGGGAGCACTTGAATCAAATTCATCTCAGGGGATACATGACGAAAAGGCAATGAAGCAAGCCCCAAACCTTTTTGCGCTGCGGCCGCCACCGCATGAATATCGTTGACGATGAACTTGGGTTTAATCGTGATCATCTGCTCTAAGCGGTCGGATTTGTAGAGCGGCATATCAAACACATCATCAACGTTGATCCAGTCTTGAAGCTCTAGGTCGTCCGGCTTTTCAATCGTCTCACGCGAATCTAAGTATTCTTGGCTCGCGAAAAATCCGTGTTTGGCTTTGAAAAGTGGACGAGCAATCATGCCTTCCATCTCTGAGATCTTAAACGTGATCAGTAAGTCACGGTCGGTCTGCGGGATAAACTGTTGCTGGCTCAAGGTAAGATCGAGCTGAACGTTCGGATATTGAGTGAGGAATTGCTCTACCATCGACCTTAAAAAGCCACTATAGAAGTTGTGAGGTACGGCGAGCTTTATCTTGCCTTGAATAGCGTCACGCTCTTCTAGCAAGCTATTAAAGCCCTGATGAATCGACTCCATGCCGCTGCTCAGTGCAGAAAAGGCCGCCTCGCCGTCTTTGGTGGCCACCAGCTCACGACCTTTCTTTTCTAAAAGTCGGATATTCAGGCGATCTTCCAATGCGGTTAACCGACGCGACATAGTCGACACTGGGAGTTGCAGCCGTTTAGAAGCCGATAGCAAAGAGCCCTCTTCAACCACTGCACAGAATAAGAACAGATCATCAATGTTTCCAAATATGGAATTCATACTTCTATATGTGCCTATTTTTCTCATTAATGGATAGATGTAACCTTATCTCATCAACAACAGAAAATCACGGGAGAACACAGTATGAACAACAAACAATTTTGGGTAACCGCGATTTTATCCTCCCTGACCATGGCGACTATCATGTCTGGGTTAATTTCTGGCTACAAAATGGGATTCAGCCCCGAGTGGCCGCCAATCTGGCTGCAAAGCTTTTTCATTGCTTGGCCGTGTGCTATCACGCTCAACCTCACCGTGCTTCCTTTGATCAGAAAACTCTCAGCATGGATTTGTCGCCCGAGAGCGCTTTGCATACCGGAGGTCACGGAACGATGATCAAGGGCTTATGCTCTAGGAGCTATGATCTAGAAGCTGCCATCAAGGGGCTGCGATCAAAGAGTCATGCTCACGGATAAACGTCTGAATTATGCCCATAAAAAAACCGAGCACTAGGCTCGGTTTTTTGTATTCTACATTCTACTCACAAGAGCAAAGCTATCAATTATAGATTGATATTACAGCTCAGCGTTGTGGTAAACCTGCTGAACGTCATCACAGTCGTCAAGCATGTCTAAGAACTTCTGGAATTTCTCAGAATCTTCTTCAGCTACTGGCGTAGTTGTTTGAGGAACGAAAGTGATTTCCTCAACGTCTAGCGTTAGGTCTGGGAACGCAGCGTTTAGTGCTGTCTTCGTTTTGAAGAACTCAGTCGTTGGAGCGAATACAGTGATAACACCGTCTTCTAGCTCAACGTCAGTCACGTCTACGTCTTCCATCATTAGCGTTTCTAGGATGATCTCGTCATCTTCGCCTGCAAACTGGAATACAGCTTGGTGAGCGAACATGTGAGAAACAGTACCTTCAACACCGATTTTCGCGCCAGTTTTAACGAAACATTGGCGAACGTCTTGGAAAGTACGGTTACCGTTGTCAGTTAGACAGTCAACGATTACGCTTGTGCCACCTGGGCCAAAACCTTCGTAACGAGCTGGTTGGAAGTCTTCTCCGCCGCCGCCGTTCGCTTTATCGATCGCTTTGTCGATAACGTGAGCGGGTACTTGGTCTTTCTTCGCTTTAGCAATCAGGTGCTTAAGAGGTAAGTTCATGTCTGGGTCAGAGCTGCCGTTCTTAGCCAGTACGTAAATCTCTTTACCGTATTTAGAATAAACTTTAATTTTTGCGCCTGCAGTTTTCGCCATTGAGGCCTTGCGCACTTCAAAACTTCTTCCCATCGGGATCTTCTCTCTGATTCAATTAACGGTGCAAATTCTAGCAAATTACTGCGTCATTTCAATTCAACAGCTTTACTGGGTAAGGTTTGTCTGCGTTTATGCGACACCCATTACTCGTTTGTATTTTTCTACAGACTGATCAAACCAAGCCTTTTCTTCTGGATCACCTAGCTTCATTGCTTCTTCAACAATGGCTTCAGGGCCACATTTCGCTTGCTTCAGTTTCCAAACAAGAAACGATGCTTGCTTATCCAGTTCGATTTTATTTTTCTCACTGGGTGGAAGGAGTGAAAGGTTGATAGACATTATTAGCCTTCGTCTGTAATACGCTTGGCCGAGAAATATATCATAGAGCAGCCTCATAAAACCAATACTATGAGCAATAGTGGGGGTTGTAGGACGAGAAAGCAGCAAGTCGCTGATGCAGGTCAAGCTAGTTTGGGAAAGTGCGTTTGGCTAAAGAGCCGTTACAAGATAAAAAGTAGAGGGGTAAATGTTATCTTTGTATGGCCAATGCTGCTGCATTTCGAGAAAAGCAGCAGCATAACTAACACGCTTACTCTATATTAGTAAAAGCTTGGCAAGGGAGGTCTAAAGGAACTTCAAAAGTGACTCTATGAGCAATGTTTGATTCATCTAAGTTTTTAATACCGCCTCCGATAGAGAAAACTGATAATTTGGCTTTTGCGCTAGCATCAACATCAGTGCTTTCTTTTACTTGGATTGCTATATCAAATTTAATAGTTTGCTTTGGTGGCTTTTCAGGGTGTACATCAAAACCAACATCAATAAACGTTGCATGAGGATTAACAGTGCCACCTAACGAAGAAACCTCTTGAGCAGCATCATTCACGCCTTTTACTATCTGTACTAACGTCTCTTTAATATACTCATCTAACTGCATCATTTAACTCGATTCATCACGCTTATCAAAGTATCATAATACCAATATAGAACTGCAGTTGCATAACATTATTCTTTTGAGATTTATGAGTTTTTGATACTCTAAATTGAAAGCAGAGCAGGGGGATGTGGTCGCTAATAGCTAGGTCAAACTTACCCTGAGATACATCAAAGGCATAGACCCTACTTCGGCAACAGATAGCGGGTGCTTCGTCCGCCAGAACCAGATTTAACTAAGCAGCCATGCTCAATCAAAGCGTTCAAATGACGTGTTGCTGTGGCACTGCTCACCTTTGCTACTTTCTGATATTGGCTGGCATTGATACCTTCTGAAAAATCACCATCGAGCATCCTATTCAGCACTTTTACTTGTTCTGCCGTAAGCTTTGTTTGGTCGATGCTGCGCCAATAGTTGGTCTTATATACAGTTTGATCAACCTCAGCGAAAACGCCTGTAAACGTCTCATCTAACGTATCTAAGAACCACATCAACCATTCGCTAATATCGAGTCCACCTTTCTGGGTTCGCTCCAATATCTCGTAGTAATGCTTGCGGTTAGCGAGAATCCCCACCGACATCGCATAGAAACGTACCGACTGCTTCTCTGCTTGTGCTAAAGCCAAGTCGGTCAACAATCGAGTAATACGGCCATTACCATCATCTAACGGGTGTAAAGTGATAAACCAAAGGTGGGTTATCGCAGCTCTCAGTAACGGATCGAGTGATTCATCGGAAAGTGAACCATTAAACCATGTGATAAACACATCTAACTCAGCATCAAGAATGTCTCGGCTAGGTGCTTCAAAGTGCACGGTTGGGCGGTCAATTCTTCCTGACACAACTTGCATCGGAGTGTCACCTCTTAGCTGACCTCCGACTACAGGGTTAAACATGGTGTAACCTTGAGGAAACAGTCTATCGTGCCAATGTAAAATCCGATCAAGCGCTAGTGGCTCTGTTAGGTTCTGCACCGCATCCAACATAATTTCAGCCAGGCCATCGGTTTGTTCTGTCGTAGGAAAAGGTCGATCTTCACTGACACCGAGTTTATTGGCTAAAGAAGATCGGACCGAGAAAGCATTAAGCTTTTCTCCCTCAATCGCACTGGAATGGACTATGTTCGCTAATAAGGTGTCGAGCATGGTTTGGGATTGATCCGCAGACTGTGAGGCAATCTTGCCCAATAGAATGCCCTGATTAAGCCGTACTTCTCTTAACCTCACGCCTATTTTCTGATTATCCCAAACAAAGTTTGGCCAATTATCTTGCTGCCAAATCCACATATTACGCCCCATGATGCGAAAGTATCACTTATTCAACTCATACTATGAGCTGTTTAAGGTAATTATTCAACTCACATTATGAGCTGAATAATAAGATAATCGCATCACAGAGATAAGAAAGACAGCTCCTCGAAACCCAAAAGTCTATTCACTCACGGCGAACACATCGCAGCGTGAGGCGCAGATGAAATCATTTTTGTGTAGGCCTTTGATTGAGTGGCTCCACCAAGTGACGGTGACTTTGCCCCACTCCAATAAGATCGAAGGGTGATGGAATTCTTCTTCTGCCAACTCTGACACTTTATTGCTGAATGCCCATGCTTGTTTGTAGTTCTTAAACTTAAACACCTTCTCAAGTTGTGGGATGCCGTCTCTTTCGATGATCTGCCAATCAGACAACTCCAACAGTAAAGATTGTTGGTCATCTTTACTTAGGGCAATCGCGTCGATACTGCAGGCTTCGCATTTTTGTTCATTCAACATGTGTTGGTTCCTTGGGTTCAAAAAGTGGTGGTAGTAACCCCGCATCGATGGCGAGATCAGCTTGCTGTAATAGGTTTTCCTGACTGATTTGGAAGAGCTCAGACAGCTCGTCGATCACGTAATACTTCGGCTGCATGATGTCGATGCGATAAGGAGTTCTTAACACCGTTTGCAGATCGAACCGCTCACGAACCGCCAAATCACCACCCAATGCATACATGGTTTCCGCCGGAGACGAGAGAATACCACCGCCGTAAATTTTCAGTTTTTGTCCCTCTTTTACTAAACCGAACTCAACCGTAAACCAATACAAACGGGCAAGATAGGCGCGCTGTTTAGATGTGGCGGCTTGGCCTAGTTTTCCATAATGCTCAGTGAAAGCCGCGAAATCGGCATTGGTGAGCATGGCACAGTGGCCGAAAATTTCATGAAAGAAATCAGGTTCTTGTAAGTAATCGAACTCATCTCGCGTTCTCAGAAATGTCGCAACTGGGAATTTTTTATTAGCGAGCAAGTCAAAGAATCGGTCGAAATCGATCAATGCGGGCACAGGCTGAACCTGCCAACCTGTTGTTTCCATTAGCACCTTGTTTATCTCTGGAAGCTGAGGGACTCTGTCTAATGGCAGATCCAGCAGGGTCAAACCGTGCAAATAAGCATCGCATGCGCGGTCATTAATGGCGTCCAGTTGCCTTTTCACTAAGTCGTGCCAAATGGCGTCTTCTTCGAGGCTCCACTCAACCCATCCCTCTTGGCTCACGGGCTTAGAATGATATTGAGTCATTACACACCTCCTTTCGAATGTCTCACTTTAAGCCTATCTCCACTCCTTATATCCGCCAATTTGCGCGATTTTTCGAAATAAGCGATCGTGTAACATTTTGTTTACACAGTTCCGACGCACCCTTATTTTGCTGATCTTTTGACTTTGTAAAACCTAAATACCAGACTGAAATCGTTAACATTTTGTTAAAGGTAAAGGAATGCACGAAAGCAATAAGCCAATTTGGCAGCCTAGCGACCAGCGTATCGCACACGCCAACGTAACCCGATTTATGGATAGCCTCACTCTGTCAGGATTAAAGCCACAAGACTTAGGGCTAGAGACGGAATGGAAAAACTACACGGAGCTTCATCAATGGTCTGTGGAACATCCCGAGTCGTTTTGGCAGAACGTTTGGCAGTTTTGTGGAATGGTGGGCTCGCAAGACAGTATTGATAACGCACAAAGAGAGCTCATCAAAACTCAAGGCGAGAGCCGTTGGCAACAGTCAAAATCGAATCGCGATGCGGTGTGGTTTCCGAATGCTCAAGTTAACTACGCCGAAAACTTGCTGCACTCATCAAAAACGTTACCAAACGAGCTTGCGATTTGGTTTGAGAATGAGCGTGGCGAGCATCAAAGCTACACATGGCAAAACTTGTGTAAGGAAGTATCTAACGTTCAACAATGGCTTGTCGATATAGGTGTTCAACAAGGTGATGTAGTTGCTGCTTATACCCCTTATCTTCCTCAAACCGTGATTGCGATGTTGGCAACTACTAGCTTGGGTGCGATTTGGACATCGACTTCGCCTGATTTTGGCGTCGAGAGTGTGATTGAGCGATTTAGCCAAGTGAAACCTAAGGTACTGTTAACCTGTGATGGCTACACCTTCAATGGTAAAACATTTGATATGGCAGACAAGAACCGTGAAATCATCGAGCACTTAAACGCGCTAAAACAGGTGTGTGAGATCGGTTATTTGAAACCGACTCGTGATTTAGAGAAGAACGATTTAGAGAAGAACAACGTTAAACATGATGTGTCACCCCAAAGCTGGCACAGCATCATTCATCACTATCAGCCACAACCTCTTCGATTTGTTCGTATCGGCTTCAATGATCCGCTGTTTGTGCTCTACTCTTCCGGTACCACCGGAAAGCCTAAGTGTATTGTTCACTCTGTTGGTGGCACTACCATCAACCACCTAAAAGAGCATCAGCTTCATTGCGATATTAAACCGAGAGATCGCGTGTTCTATTACACCACTTGTGGCTGGATGATGTGGAACTGGCACGTTTCTGCACTAGCCAGCGGGGCTTGTTTAGTGATCTTTGATGGCAGCCCGATTTATCCGCAACCTGACGTTCTGTGGGATTTAGCGCAGCGAGCTGATATATCGACATTTGGCACCTCAGCCAAGTACCTAGAAGCGATTGAGAAAGCGGAACTCTCACCGATCGACAGCCACTCTCTGCCTCAATTAAGAACACTGTGCTCGACGGGTTCAGTGCTCTACCCTGAGCAATTCGATTACGTCTACAAACACATCAAGCAAGACCTACATTTGGCGTCTATTTCTGGCGGCACGGATATTTGTGGCTGCTTTGTTTTAGGCAACCCTATCTCGCCGGTGTATCGTGGTGAGTGCCAACAGGCAGGGCTCGGCGTCGACATCAAGGTGTTCAATTCGTCTGGTCACAAGGTTAATCATGAACGTGGCGAACTGGTGTGTACCAACTCCCTACCCAACTTCCCTGTTGGCTTCTGGAATGACACCGGAGAGCGCTATCACAGCACCTATTGGGATAGGTTCGATAATGTGTGGCATCACGGCGATGAAGTCGCACAGAGCGTTCATGGTGGCTATCTGTTCTACGGGCGAGGCGACACCACACTCAACCCTGGTGGTGTGCGAATTGGTACTGCCGAGATCTACCAGCAAGTGAACACTATTGAAGGCATTGTGGATTCGATAGCAGTCGGCAAAGACATCGACCGCAACGAGCAGATATGGCTGTTTGTCCAACTGCAGCAAGATGTGAGTCTAGATGAAACGTTACTGACAGCCATCAGAAGTAAACTCAAATCATCTTGCTCACCAAGGCATGTGCCAAGCCAGATATTTGCGATCAGCGATGTGCCAAAAACACGCTCTGGCAAACTGGTGGAGTTGGCGGTGAAACAGGTTGTAAATGGTAAGGATGTAGAAAACCTCGGGGCAATTGCTAACGCCGAGGTTTTGGAAGAGATAAAGCGCGTTGTTTCGCTTTAGCTTTAGCCTTAGAAAGTGGCTAACTATCTCCAATTTTCACTTGGCTGTCAGATAACATCTAGAGTAAAGGCAGCCGATTGAAAACTAAATCGAAGCCACTCTTTGAGCTCATGAACCCTCTCATCTGTTTGGCTTCGTGCCTTTTCTAAAGATCTTAATGCGATCTGAACGTCATATTTAAAACAAAATTTGAAAATTAATCATTTTATAGCCAGAGATAATATTCAATAAAGACGAATCATTTATACAAAAAAAGAGTCCACTACTGGATTGTATCCAAGCTTATGGATATTTAATCGAATTACAATAACTCCCGTTTCCACAGATCCATTTCTAGTGAAATGATAATTTGATAGCTATCACATTTAGAACAGTTATTTTCCCATACTATCTCGGCATGTTAATTACTTAAGAGTAATTAAAAAAAATAGTCACTCCTATTAATAAGCTTGAATTTAATTAGAAACAAGCGGTTAATCCCTACGTAAAATAAATAAAATCATTATTAAATGATCGGAGACATTATCATGCGCATAGTATTAGCTTTAGGCGGTAACGCTCTTTTAGCAAGAGGCCAAGCATTAACGGCTGAGAACCAACGTGAAAATATAATAAAATCAGCGGCGAGTATTGCCGCAATCGCACGCGAGCATGAGATTGTTATCGTTCATGGTAATGGCCCACAAGTAGGTTTGTTGATGGAACAAAACGCGGCTTATAGCGAATATTCGCCAGAGACTACCCCATACCCAATGGATGTACTCGGCTCTCAAACCTGTGGCATGGTGGGCTACATGTTACAACAAGAGCTCAGAAACATTGACCCTGAATTAGACGTAGCGACGCTAGTCACGCAAACTGAAGTATGCAAAAAAGACCCGGCGTTTACTAACCCGACTAAATTTGTTGGCCCTGTATATACAGAGCAACGAGCTAAAGAGTTAATGGCTCAAAGCACAATGCAGTTTAAAGCTGATGGCGAGTACTACCGACGCGTTGTGCCTTCTCCTATGCCAAAAAGCATTGTTGAAATTCAGCAAATTGAAACTCTTCTAGATACAGAAAATCTTGTTATCGCTTGTGGCGGCGGCGGTGTTCCCGTGAGTATTGAACAGGGTAAGAGTACTGGCGTAGAGTGCGTCATTGACAAAGATCTTACGGCCGAACTACTCGCTGAAAAAATCCATGCCGACTTATTTATTATCTTAACCGATGGTTCGATTTTCCGTAACTATGGTAAAGAAGACCAAGCAGAAATGAAGCAAGCAACGCCTGCTGGTTTAGCAGAGTTTTCATTCCCTGCCGGTTCTATGGGACCAAAAATTGATGCCGTGTGTAAGTTCGTTGAAGCTGGATTGGGTAATGCGGCGATTGGTTCATTATTTGATTTAGATAAAATAATTACCAATGAAGCTGGTACTCTGATTACAAAAGGCGAAGGTGTTGTTTATTATTAATATTGTCGAATGATAATCACCACTAATATAAATTATATTACAAGCCTCTTATTTAATTATAATGAGGCTTGTTTTATTCGGACCGTTTAATGCTAGATGAGATAAATATTCATAATTTTGGAAATTAAACCCGAAAAGAATGAGTACATAATATCTTTAAATATACCCAATCTTAATTATAACGTGATTTAATCCAAATAACGTTTCCAGTTCATTAAAAAACAATTCAATACGTTCACATCGGTGCATTTGCATCCGCTTGGTTCTCTGGCATCGCATCAATAAAGGCTGGTAACTGATTACACGCTTCGACAATCGAGTTGATCAGCGGATAAGGCGACATATCAACGCCAAAGCGCAGCGCGTTATACACCTGCGGCACTAAGCAAATGTCTACGATACAAGGCGAACCCGTGAGGCTATACACCGAATCACCGTGTCTTTTTCGGTGTTTGGCCAGCTTCTCTTCTAACGCTGAAAACCCTTGGCTCATCCAGTAACGAAGCCAATCCATTTTCGCCTCTTGCTCGCACGACAATTCTCGCTCCAAATATTGCAACACGCGCAGGTTATTAAGAGGATGAATTTCCATCGCAATATCCTGAGCCATCGCCAGTGCTTGATAGCGCAGTGGTGTTTGCTCAGGAATCAGCGAGACTTCCGGGCTACTCTCACAAGAATAGTGCTCATCGAGATACTGAAGAATAGCCAGTGACTGATTGAGTTGAACGTCACCATCCACCAGCACAGGCACTAACTCACTGGCATTGAGTTCGCGATATTGTGGATCATGTTGCTCGCCGCCATTACGCACCAAGTGCACCGATTTAGACTCATAGTTGAGTTGTTTTAGGTTCAACCCAATACGTACTCGATAGGCAGCCGAAGAGCGCCAATAACCGTAAAGTATAATGTTCTTGTTCACGATGCTCTCGCTCATACAGAAATCCTATTACGTGGACTATAGCGCTCGATATTGACTGACTTTCTGGTCAATCGCGCCAAAAATGGAGTCACCCGCTACATCGAACATCTCAAGCTTGATCGAGTCACCAAACGACATGAATTGAGTCGACGGTTTGCCATCTCGAATCGTCTCTATCATGCGTACTTCAGCAATGCATGAATAGCCTACACCGCCCTCAGCAATTGAGGTGCCGTGGTCAGTACCTTGTTTATTGGAAACCGTGCCCGAGCCAATGATTGCACCGGCCGATAGTGGGCGAGTTTTCGCAGCATGGACTACTAGTTCAGCAAAGTTGAAAGTCATATCGACGCCCGCATTCGGACAACCAAAAGGTTGGTCGTTGTAGGTCGATATCAACGATAGATGTACCTTGCTGCCTTTCCATTGCTCGCCAAGCTCATCAGGTGTTACCGCAACTGGGGAGAACGCCGAAGAAGGCTTAGACTGGAAGAAACCAAAGCCTTTCGCGAGCTCAGCCGGAATCAAACCGCGCAGCGACACATCGTTCACCAACATCAGTAATCGAATCGACTCGTGCGCCTGTTTAGCACTGGCACCCATTGGCACGTCACCGGTGACAATCGCAACCTCACCTTCGAAATCGATGCCCCACTCGTCGCTGGCAAACTCGATGTTGTCACGAGGGCCGATAAAGGCATCTGAACCGCCTTGATACATTAATGGATCGACCCAGAAGCTTTCTGGCATTTCAGCACCACGTGCTTTACGCACCAATTCAACGTGGTTTACATACGCGCTGCCATCAGCCCATTGATAAGCACGTGGCAGAGGCGATTCACAATACTGAGGTGCAAACACTTCACTGCCTGTCACATGCCCGTTGTTTAACGAGGTGTATAACTCTTCTAACTGAGAAGCAACGCTATCCCAGTTATCCAAAGCTACTTGCATGGTTGCCACCAGATGCATCGCATGGAAGATTTCGGTGGCAGCTACACATTGTTTAAGATCTTTACTTACGACCATCAGTAGACCGTCGCGAGTGCCATTTTTCTTGCTTGCTAATTTCATCCTTGTTGCCCCTTACTTCTCTTGCCAACTGTAGACATATTCTTTGTTCTCAACGCTATCGAGTTCGTCAGAGAACTGCAGTGCATGGCGAGTATCAATCATCACCGCCACTTCGTCGGTGAACTTCTTCTTATGCGCCTGACCCGCTTTAAAAGCCTTTGGATGAGGCCCATGCGTGAAACCCGCGGGGTGGAAAGTCACCATGCCTGCTTCAATATTGTCGCGGCTGAAGAAGTCCCCCGCGTGATAGAAAAGCACTTCGTCATAATCATCATTGTTGTGGTAGAACGGCACTTTCAGCGCACCGGGATCGCTCTCAATCGGGCGTGGTACAAAGGTGCACACCACAAAGCCTGCGCCAACAAACGTAGTGTGCGCAGAAGGTGGCAAGTGGTAGCGGTGTGACATCAGCGGTCTGATATCGCGCCAATTCACTTTCACCACGGCCAAATCACCATGCCAGCCAATTGCATCCAATGGATTGAACGGATAAGTGATCACACTGACTTTGTCGTGACGTTTTACCTGAACCTGAGTCTGGCTTTCTGAATACTGAGCGCGGAATTGATCGTTGATTGAAGGGATGTCGAGCACCGCCGGATCAAACACCGCGTGATTACCGACCATGCCTTTCTCTGGCAAGGAGTAAGCCGCGTCTGTGTTCTCAATCATCAAGATAAACATCGGCTCGCTTGGCTCTAAACGCCAGTTGGTCGAGCGCGGGATCATCACGTAATCCCCTTCACTCACCGCCAGATGACCATAGTCACAATAGAGATCGGCGCTGCCTTGGTGGATGAACAGCAGCTCATCACCATCGGAATTACGCACTAAGAAATCCATCTTCTCATCCATGCGCCACACGCGGATTTTGCAGTCCGCATTGTGTAAAAGATGAGGCACCGCCCAAGGGGTTATCTGGCTGGCTTTTTCCACCAGCGTAAAATCAAAAGCGCGAGGGCGCAGATCGCCCTCCCACTCCGACCAACCTGTTGGGGCGTGTTGGTGATGAAAGTGAGCCGCAGGGCCGAAGAAACCACTCCGGCCAGCTTCTCGCTCATAAATTGCCTCTTCGGGGAAGTCGGCATGCGCTTGTTTAGAACACACCCCCTCCCGATGAGGAAACGAGATCCATTTATGCATCGTCTAATACTCCTCGACGAATCTGGTCCTCTTCAATCGATTCAAACAGCGCCTTGAAGTTACCTTCGCCAAAGCCTTCATTGCCTTTACGCTGAATGATTTCAAAGAACACAGGCCCGATTACCGTCTGCGTGAAAATTTGCAGCAAGATGCCGTCTTTGGTCGGTGCGCCATCAATCAGAACACGTAGGTCACGCAGCAGATCAGTGTCTTCACCGTGGCCTTTCACACGATCGTCAACTTTCTCATAGTAGGTATCTGGGGTTGGCATAAAGTCCATGCCGCGATCACGCAGAGTCTTCACCGTTTTGTAGATGTCATCCGTTGCGAGTGCGATGTGTTGGATACCTTCACCGTTGTATTCGCGAATAAACTCTTCGATTTGTGATTTGTCGTCGGAAGACTCATTGATAGGGATACGGATTTTGCCACACGGTGAGGTCATGGCGCGGCTCACAAGGCCTGTCAGCTTGCCTTCAATGTCGAAGTAACGAATCTCACGGAAGTTACCAAGACGCTCATAGAACCCAGACCACACATCCATATTGCCTTGCTTAACGTTGTGCGTGAGGTGGTCGATTTCATACAAGCCAACATTGGCTTCGGCCATGCGCTGTTCCGCATCGTCATAGAATCGGAAATCGACGTCATAGATGCTCTGCTTGCCATAACGATCCACAAAATAGAGCAGGCTTTCACCGATGCCATAAATGGCAGGAATGCTCAGCTCCATCGGCCCTATTTCTGTTTTGTACTCTTCACCACCGCCCTTGAACGCTTGCTCCATTGCAGCGGTTGCTTCGTTGACACGAAAAGCCATGCCACAGACCGATGGCCCATGCACTTTAGCGAACGCTTCCGCTTGGCTGTGAGGCTGTTCATTGACGATAAAGTTGATGTCACCTTGTCGATACAGCCAAGCCTCTTTTGAACGGTGCTTGGCGATCTCAGCAAAACCAAGTGACACAAACAGCGCTTTAAGTTGCTCAATTCCCTTGTGGTCAACGGCCGTGTATTCAACAAACTCGAATCCATCCGTGCCAAGCGGGTTGTATGTATCCACCATGAACTTTCTCCTTGTACCTATTGGTTTTGTGTTGTGTGTTTTTTGTCCTTAATTAAATTTGGCCCACAAGCCGAGATAATGGAATGGGTGGAGGAAAATGGACAATTTCGGTGAAACCCTGTCAATTTGTAAAATATTTGTTACACACAAACCATCAAGACAAGAAAGTGAGTGCTATCAAGGGATTGAAAGATGGTTGTTTGATTTACAGCAGAGTAAGAGATGTTATTGAATTGTTACATACATCCTTTTATCAGCTAAGGTAATAAATCGAACATTAGACTGATGATGCAAAAAAGCCGCTGTAGTCAGCGGCTTGATGAGTTCTAGAAAGAACCTAATTCAAAGATGGGATCAGCGTTAATCCCAGTTGAGAATCGACCAATTCGGTTGATCAGCCAGTGCTTTCAAACGCGGGCATGGGTTTACTAGGTAAGCAAAATCAGCGTGTTCACACAAAGGTAAGTCGTTGATTGAATCCGTATAAAAGTGGATGTCTGAGTAGTTGGTTTCTTGATCATCCAACCACTCTTTTAAACGCGTCACTTTGCCTTCACGGTAGCTTGGTACACCTGAGATCTGAGACGTGAAGCGACCTTGGTTTTCAATCAAATCAATACCAAGTGCGTTCTCGATACCAATCTTGCGACCCACCGCTTCCACTAAAAAAGTCACGCTGGCAGAGATGATCAACATATCGATATCATCATTCTCAAGCTGCTCAATCAAGGGTTTCGACTGCTTGAACTGTTTAGGCAAAATATGCTGTTCAACACACTCTTCGACCAATGCTGTAACTTGCTCTGTTGGCATATCGGCCAAAGGCTGCATGGAAAATGTTAGGTAATCTTCCATGTTCAATTTGCCTTCCGAATATAAACCCATTAAGCGCTTATCTTCTTCAATAAAGTTGGGCGCTGTGGCAATGCCCCTTTCAACCAAGAACTCATTCCAAAGCATCGCTGCATCGGCATTGATCAGCGTTTCGTCCATATCAAATACATACAAAGGTTTGAACATCTTAGGCTCTCACGGGTTGAATTTCGTTAAGGTTAAAACTAAACCATAGTTCTAGTTGGCTGCATGCTATAACGGGATTGTGACATTAAGAGCATATTTTCGTGGCAGTTGTATTTCACGGCTATGACAATCACCACATGCTTGTTTTCTTAAATACAACAGCTTATGGATTCAATCAGTATTGATACACATAGTTATTTAACTATATGTATTTAAATAACTATGTGTATTTAGCTAACGAGATGTATTGGCTAACCAAGTGCTCATTAGCAAAAAAAAGAAACTCCGACTGATTCTGTCGGAGTTTCTTATAGAGTTGGATATGCTTTAGCGAGACATCAGCTAATTGAACCTAAACGATTTTCTGCTCATGTTCCTTGCTCGACTCAGTTCCTTTCGACAAGAAACTGGCAACGATCTCTCTCAGTTTCCCTTGATTGACGGGTTTTGGTAAAAATTCATCCATACCCACATCGAAGCACAAATGCTTATCTCGTTGCACGACGTTGGCCGTCAGCGCAACGATAGGAATGTGTTTAGAGGTTCCTTCTTCGAGCGCTCGGATCTGCTTGGTCGCTTCGAAACCATCAAGAACTGGCATCTGGCAATCCATGAAAATCATCACATAGTCATTGGCCTTAAATTTCTCGACACCAATTTCACCGTTGTCTGCAATATCCACCTCAAACCCCAGCTTCTTAAGCATCATTTTGGCGACTTGTTGGTTCACTCTAGAATCTTCAACGACTAAAACCTTACCACTAAACGGAGCAGCAACTGGTTTTGGCTCTTCTTTGATTGGAGCTTGTTTGTCTATTTGTGTCGTTCTAACAGAAGCAGATGTTGTAGCTTCAACAGAACTCGATGATTTGGTTAATGGCACGGGTTGATTATCTTTAAACGCGACCTCACCTCGATTTGGATAGGTAAAGGTTGAGGTATCAGCCGATCTCGCCAGGACTTCACTCAGCGTCCATTTAAGCTGATTATCTTGATAAGGGCGAGCAATGTAGGCAACAAAACCCACTTGTTTGGCGCGTGCTTCATCCTGTTTTCGAGGATCGGCAGAAATCATCACTAGCTTCGGACAAGCTTTGTCAAAACGCTCAATCAAACTTCTTGCTAATTGGAATCCATCTATAGACGGCATCACTTTATCAATCAGCACCAGATCATAAGGCAACGACTTCGCCACAGACTCTGAAACAAGCTCTAACGCTTGAGTGGCGGTTTCACAGCACTCAGACTTAACGCCGAATGATTGAAGTTGTGTTGAGGTAATACGCATGTTCAACTGGCTGTCATCAACCAGAAGTACCGAGACTTTATTAAAATCTATGTTGCTCTCGTCAACGTCTAAGCTCGGGTCAAAGTCAGCGGTAAAGTAGAATGTACTTCCCTTGCCTACGATACTGGTTAGCTCAAGCTTACTGCCCATTAAGGTCACGATCTTATCGCATATCGTAAGACCAAGCCCCGTACCTCCGTAGATGCGGGTGGTGCTGCCGTCGGCTTGTTGAAACTTATCGAATACCGATTGTTGTTTGTCTTCTGCGATACCAATACCACTATCGGTCACCTCAAATTTCACTCTGAGCTTCTGTTCCGGCTCTATGACTTCTTCTAAACGAAGTGAGAGCATGACATGACCATGTTCGGTAAATTTGATGGCATTGCCGACTAGGTTATTCAGCACTTGTCTTAGCTGGGTGCCATCACCAATCACCATGGTTGGGATCTTAGGATCAATCGCCAGTTGGAATTTGAGCCCTTTTTGCTCGGCTTTAACTCTGAAGGTCGACTCTACATCGGCAGCAATACCCATCATTTTCATCGGCTCTTGCTGAAGCTCTAAACGACCCGCTTCAATCTTCGAGTAGTCGAGAATGTCATTGATTAAATCGAGTAGAGTAAGCGAAGAGGTGTTGAGCATGTCGACATACTCTTTTTGCTCTTTCGGCATATCCATTTCAGAAAGCAGTGATGAAAGCCCAATAATCCCGTTCATTGGAGTGCGGATTTCGTGGCTCATGTTGGCAAGAAATTCACTCTTGTTACGGTTCGCTACCTCTGCAGTATCTTTAGCTTTTTCCAATTCTTGGTATTGTTGACGAATACGTTCAATCGACTGATTATAGCTACTCTCTAGTGTCGAGATCTCATCACTGTACGTAGAGTTAGTGGGTGTTAAAAATCGCGGTTTGTTGTCTTCAACCTGTTGATGGTTGATCTGAGAAGACATGGTCATTAAGCGCTTGACTACAAGACGATAGACGATGGTTAAACACACCAGAGACAATAAGAAGATTTTAACTGCTTCGAAAGCGAGCAATAATAAGACCCGATCTTCAAAGTCGTTGAGAATCATACTCAGATCAGACTGCACCGTGAGCGTCGCCAGTTGGAACTCTGAGCCTCCCATCTGATGCACCATATCCCAAGATTGAGAATAAGACTGACCGGACGTCTGTTGACCTAATTCTAAAATTTTTTCATCGGGACTTTCTATTAACAGATAACTGACCGAGGGTAAGCGCGAGATACCTTCAGCTTGCACAAACAGTTGCTCTCGGTCTTCAACCCACAAACTGGCGGTTAAGCCGGAAAGATAACCATCCTTAACCTGTTCGATCTGAGAACTGATAAAAGAAACTCGATTTTGGTACTCCACATACAAACCTAGACCTGTCACTATGACTGTGAATAAGGTACTGATTGCGATGATTACCCCGATCAACTGTCGGGAGAGTCCAATATAGCGTTTTCCTTTATTCACCATACAAAAATTACCATTATTGTTATCCTAGCAAACTACAATTACTCAACTAGTATAATAGTAGTCATTCATCAAATAACTAGGGAAGGTTATGAAAAAACATCTAATAGTTACATCCATAGTCAGTTTGTTTTCAAGCAGTTATGCTTTTGCAAGCGAACCTGTTCACTACTACATCATTGCAAGCCAAGCGCAACCTTTTCAGATCGAAACTGACGGGTCATCTCACAGAGGAATGGTTTCGGATATTGTTGAAGCCGTATTTGACGACAGCCAATACGAGATCGATTACCACACCTACCCTTTCAACAGAATGGTCGATAAGCTCGACGCTAGAGAGAATCCAAACTGGGTCACCTATGGCAGCCCAAGTTGGGGAAATATCCAATCTGTAAACCTGTCTAAAGATCCGATTTACAATGTAAAACATGTGTTACTTAGCAGCGGCAAGAAGCCATTTGAGTTCAACACTATCGATGATTTAAACGGAAAAGCGGTAGTATTACTGGTGGGGTTTGAATATCCAAATCTAGAGCCTTATATCCAACAAGGTAAGCTTAACGAGATTCGAGTTAAAGATTACAGCGCGGCTTTTCGTGTATTAAACCGAACTCCGGGTGATACCGTTTTTGTTGAAATGGAATCTCGAATCAAATACAACCTAAATGAACAGAAACTCAGTATTGATGACTACCAGATGCAAGAGTTTGGCTCAGTAATCAATAACTACCCCATCCATTTAGCATTTGACCCAGAGATGGATCCTAAACTGCAAAACTTCATCGACCAGCGCCTCGACCAAATGAAAGACGATGGTCAGCTCAACGACATCGTACAGAGTTACTTATAGCAACAGCATCAGTTGTAACCTTCGCATAAAGATATAGCTTAGGTAACGTAATTTAGCTCTCTTCGATGACTAACTCGCTCTTAAGCCTAAAAGGCTGCCCTGATTAGCACAGAAGCTAAGTAGGGCGGCCTTTTTTAATTCATCTTTAAGGGCCAAAAGAGTTTGCCTGTAATCGAGCTACTTAATTTGGAACCACGGAGGTAAATGGATTAGTGTGCAGCAATCAAATGCAGTTGCTGAGTACGAAGCTCTTGTCGTACTGCCATCAGAATCTTGCCTAAATGGTTCTCGCCGGTTCCATCGCCACCATCCCCCCAGAAGTGGTCTTTGTGCGAATGTTCTTTGATCACCGAATCTCCGGTATTAGTAAGAAACAACGCAAACTGTGGGTTCTGCCTGAACTTCTCTGTGACAATGAACTGCATCACTTCAACACGAATGTCATACCAATCTTCCCGAACTTGGTCTTCATAATCACGGCTTAAAGAGAATGCTTCAGCAGGAGTCGAGGCTTCGAGAATGGTGTTACGCAGCGCTTGAGAGGCAAACTTCATCGCTTGATAATAATGCTCACTGGTTGCCCAAACTTGATCGTCGATTTTGATAGGACAAGCGGCAAAATTTGACAGGTACCCGTTTGGATCTTCAGGTTCATAGAACAGCACTTCTTTGGCTTTAGCCACCGAATTAGACATAGCCTTCTCCTTACCAACAACATCGCATATTTTTGCTTTAACTTTAAAATTAGTGGCGTTGCATATAACTGTCAAACAACTTAGTTAAAGAGTATGCCAAGGGCATGTTTTTAGTCGAGAACAAGTAATGTAGAGGAAGGACAATAGATTTAAATGGTGAGAGGCAAGGAGCATGGTTTACTTATAAAAAGCACAAACTTATTTAAAAAAGGCATATAAATCAAAGGGTGACGGTGCGCCACCCTTCTAAATGCAATGGGGATTGTTAATGAATTAGACCTAGCTCCCTCGCTTCTTCCAGACTAAAACCGCTTTCTCTAATTTCTCTTAGAGCTTCAATACGACGACGAGCTTCAGCAGACTTCATTTTCTTTTCTGGTTTGAAAGATACTTCTTCTTCAGCATCCCACTTATTTGCAATATTTGTCATTTCATCATGGTTGATAGAATTAATGGACATGTTTTCCTCCGAAAAGCACCATGTAATGGACAGGTAATCTGTAGCAAATGCTATTTCGCTTGTTAAGCAATTCTGTACTGAAATGTGATGATTCCGACGCTTCACAAAGCTAATTAATAAATGCCTCATTTAAACTTTGCCAAAGCCATTTTGTGCCATTACATTTAAAAGATTCCCCATAAGAAATGTGGTTTGATCCACCTCTCATTTTCCTCGTTCTCATTTCCTCTTTCCCGCTGAAACTTCATGAAATAATCAAAAAATAATTCGAGTCACTTCATTCTTTTTGTGCTCTTCTCTTCCACTAAATTCAACACATGTTAATGATAATGGTTATCAATATCATAACTGAGTGTTTATCATGTCTAGGGAAAATTCAGAGACACCTCTTCTCGAAGTGAAGAATCTATGTGTCGATTACATTACCGATGACGGCGATTTTAATGCCGTAAAATCCGTAAGCTTTAATATAGGCCAAGGCGAGATTTTTGGTTTAGCGGGAGAATCCGGGTGTGGCAAAAGTACCATCGCATTTGCCATTAACCGCCTGCATAAGCCACCGGCTTTCATCTCTGGCGGGCAAATACTGTTTGGCGGGCAAGATCTGCTGAGCTTATCGGACAGCCACTTGAACACCTTACGTTGGAGTGAGATCGCAATGGTGTTCCAGAGCGCGATGAACTCGCTTAACCCTGTACTGACCATTGAAGAACAGTTTGCCGATGTATTGCGCCACCACAAGGGCATGAACAACGAGCAAGCAAAAGATCGCGCCGAAAAGTTACTCGACCTAGTCAATATCCCTCGCCACCGTCTAACCGAGTACCCGCACCAGTTTAGCGGTGGGATGCGCCAACGTTTGGTGATTGCGATAGCTCTCGCGCTCAACCCTAAGTTGATTATCATGGATGAACCGACCACGGCACTGGATGTGGTTGTACAGCGCGAAATTCTGCAGCAAATACACCAACTCAGAGAAGAGTTTGGTTTCTCAATATTGTTTATCACCCACGACCTCGCACTAATGAGCCAACTGTGCGATCGAATTGCCATCATGCGTCATGGACAGATAGTTGAAGTCAACCAAGCCCATGAGATTCGCAATAACCCTCAGCACTCCTACACCCAAAAGCTATGGAGTTCCTTCCCCAATATTCACGAACACGCTCACGCAACTGCGTGCTAGGAGAGCTCCATGTCACAACCTATTTTTCAAGTAAAAAACCTCGTTAAAGAATTCACTGTTGGTGGTGGATTTGGCAAAGAAGAGATCTTTAGAGCACTGCATGGGGTGAGTTTTGATTTACATGCAGGTAAAACATTGGCACTGGTTGGCGAATCAGGCTGCGGGAAAAGCACCTGCGCTCGACTGATGACCAAAGTGTATCCGCCAACAGAGGGAGAAATACTGTTCAATGGCAGAGATATTTCTACCTTAAAAAGTCGTAAAGATATCTTGGATTACCGAAGCCGCGTGCAAATGATATTTCAAGACCCATTTGGCTCACTCAATCCAACCCACACCATTGAACACCACTTAACGCGGCCCCTTAAGATCCACAAGCAAGTTGCTACGAAACAAGCTCTCACAGAGCGTCTCAAAGAGTTGTTAACGCTGGTGGAGTTGCCCATCGAAACTCTCACCAAATACCCTCATGAGCTCAGTGGAGGCCAAAGACAGCGCATAAACTTAGCAAGAGCACTTGCAGTCGGTGCTGAGGTTATCCTTGCCGATGAACCCACCTCGATGTTGGATGTTTCAATACGACTCGGTGTTTTGAACCTAATGCAGAGGATGAAGAAAGAGTTAGGGATAGGTTTTTTGTACATTACGCATGATCTCGCAACAGCACACTACATCGCAGAAGAGACGGCTGTGATGTACAAGGGACAGATCGTTGAGTGGGGATCAACCCAGTCGATCTTAACCAACCCACAACACCCGTACACTAAGTTATTGATCTCTGCTGTGCCCGATCCTGATCTACCATTTGGCGAACTCGTGAAAAATGAGCCAAACTATTCAATAGACGCTGATCGTATTCGTGAACAAAGCAGTGAAATACAGCATGAGATCAAGCAAGTTTCAGATAATCACTATGTTAAACAGTGGGATAACGTTGCATGAATGAACTAGACACTTGGTTAGAGCGGATCGGAAATTGGTACAAAGACCGAAAGCATGATCAAGTGGAGAAGTTAGAGCCTTTGATCTTAACGCCTCCAGATGCACTCTGGGGGCCTTTGATCACGGATGAACAGAGCAAAGGCATCGCATGCTGGTTAGACGGATGCTTGAGAATCTTTACGTTTTATCGATATAAAGATGAAATTCTGACGGCATCGACAAAGCTTCCACCACCAAGCCCACCATCTATCTCAAACGAACTTTGTGGCTCGCACCATCAGGAAAAAGCTTTCCAATACCTGATGTTTGCCTATAGTAAGCTTCAAGCTGTGTCTTGTAATCCAAAATCAGAACCTGACTTACAAGAGTGGTGTACACAGCGGCTACAGCACTTGTGTGTATTGGCTTTGGAGTTTACCAACCAACAACAAGAACCGCGCTGGAAAGAAGAATCAGAAAAATTGATCGAATCGCATGTACGCTTTATGGCAAGTCAACACCAGAACGATGATCAAGGTATAGCTCTACGTCAACTGCACTGATCCACTCCTTGTTCAACCCCTGTTCGATCAAGCATCAAAGCTGAACCCCATCAAAAATAAGCACCGTAGAAAGCATGATCTCACCTTGATCATGCTTCAGTAGCGGACTCCATAAGCTGTAGAATTTAAATGGTAAGCTTTTGAATGTTAATGATTAGCCGAATTACAGGCAAAAAAAAAGCGAGTCCCTTAGGAACTCGCAAAAATCTATTCAGTATGATGTAACAAAATATGAGCCAATCTATTAATCATAAGAAAGGACAAAAGGTTGTCTATTCGGGATAAATAATAATCAACTGGATGCGTTACTTTGTCATCACTTTGTCAGCGTTAGGTGCGGTTTTAATCAGCACCTAATGTGTTAAAACTATCCATTCGTCGACCGTAAATATGGGCTTCTTACAACTGAGCAGTGACAGTGATTGGTGGTTAGTGACTAGTGGCCAATCGCCATTTCGTCGAGCGCTAGGAACACGTTTTCGTCTAAATGACCTTCGTGAACTTGTTTACACACTTTACGACGCACAGCTAAACCAGAGATCAAGCGCTCAATAGACAAGTGTCGATTGCTGGTGCTGTCACGGTCGTTGTAAAGCTCAATCAAACGACTCAGTGTTTCGTATGGGATAACGTCCTCCCCTACTCTCAACCAATCAAGCTTCTCAATGAGCTCTGAACACTCTTCTTTGATTGAAGCATGTGAATGTCCTGTCATAGCAGATAAAGCCGTTATGCTGCGTTCTAGAGCCTCTGCAGAGGTATATTTAGAGAGAGTAATCATGATTTCGTCAGCGTTGATCTCAACAGAGTGTTTACGCTGCTTAACTCGACGTCCCAATTTGCCTCTTGGCGACGGTGCTTTGCGCTGAATTGGCTCAAACTCACCATCAATAATCTCAGACAACTCTTCCAATTTCTGCTTAGACACCATTTCATTACGCAGTGGGTTCGGTAACGTTGGTGCCATATTACGCTTGCCTGCATTGGTGGTGCGTGCTCTTGAGTAACGTAAGACTTCTTCCACATTACATTTGATATCAACCTGATAATCAGTCGTTTTGCCTTTTTCGATCAACGCGGTGATCGTTAAGTGATACCCCCAAAGGTTAACCAGGAAGGTATCTTCTTGCTCCCCTACTTCACCTAACTTTCTGAGCTCGCGGATCAGATCCATCGAAAAACGACGCCAATCGATGTTACGCGCCAATTTCTGATTCAGCTCGCTGAGCAACATGCAATCTGTATGGCGGCGTGCCATACGGCTTCTAAAGTACGAATACATTTGGAAGACCAAGGTATGTTGCTTCAGGATTTCTGGCGGAAATAGGAAGAAATAATCACGAGTGAGCAGCTCTTCGTAGAACGACGGTTCCCAAACCAGGATGTACAGGTTCGGTTTAATGCGAATTTCGCCGTCAGAGCCTTCTGTAGGCGCTTCTTCCGATGCGGTAATGGTTCTAGCTAGGAATCGGAAACGATCACTCTTAAAGCCTTCTGGCATGTTCTCGCTAAGCCAACGGCCTGTGAGCTCATGCAATTGGAAGTCGGTAAATTCGATACGATCAATACTGTCACGGATCGAATCACGTGCCGGCCCGCTGTCTTTCTTGCCACGCAAGGACAAAATATCCGTGATGTAAAGTGGTGTTTTGTTCGGTGTGTGTTTAGCGTCTAGATGGTAATCATCTTGGTGATGATCATGATATTGAACAGTAAGCGTGAATAACGCGAATAGCGTCATCAGATCATCAACCGTCATAATGTTTTTTGAAGATCGTGTCTCGATCACCGCTCGAGTTCCAGAGATCGAAACCATTGATTTTTGGTAGCTCTTGCGCGTTCTAGGGGGCGCTAAGGCTTGATCAATAATACCCGCCCAATTAGTTGGCGACACAATAAATTGATCGGCTTCGTCTTTCATCGTTGGTGGGGTATTGAGTCCGTGTTCATTCAATAAGCGCTTGTTGACTTTGGTTTGAGCTAGAGCTTTAGATCGCTTTTGCTTCTCATTTTGCTTCACGCTTTCTGTCACTAAGCTAGTAGCACCCAGTACCGATATCAATTGGTTTGGGTTCACAAAGCGATGCAGCATAGTTTTGCCAGCAAGACCTTCTTCAAAGCGAACCGGAATTTGTCTGAAAAGGCCGATACTAACCGCAGCTCTTAACCTTTGCTGTAAGGCTGCACGAGTAACTTGGCCATCGGTTGATTCAATAATCTCGGTAGTGGAAACGTAACCGTCTTTGCTGCTAAACCCACGAAGTGAAATTAGGTTAAGAAGCTCAACAATGCTTTTGGTGACACCTTTGAAGTGTTGATATTGTTCTATCCATTCAACGGCTGTTTCAGATACCTCAAATAAATGACCATCTTTGTGGCTTCGTGCCTTAATTAACAATTTCTCTTCTGGTTTCATTTTTGATCCGTATCACACTAACCGTAATTTCACTATAGTTCCTGAATGATAAAGAAAGAATGATCATAAATAAAGAGAATTTATTGGCTTTTAAATAACTGATCTTTTTGATTAATATGATCTTAAATGATTAAGTGATCTAATGATCTGGCTGTTTCTTTGCCTTTAAGTTGCTGAATTTAAACGTTTAAAATAAAACCCTTTGGAAAGCATGATCATAAAAACCCCGAAACTATGATCATTAAATCAAAGAAAGCATGATCACAGAACTTCAGAAGTATGATCATTAAGTCATTGTAAGCATGATCATTATTGGCTTGAAAGCATGATCATTATATTTATACAGCTTATCCACAGTTCGGAAGTCAACATCATCTTCTAAGTCACTTCATACACATCAATGTGGATATTTATGATGGCCAATCTATCGGAACAATGATCAAGTGATGGTACTTTTTTATCCTTCCCGTCCTATTGAGGATAAAATTTAACCTGTATCTGTTGAAAATGGATAGCTTTGACGTATTTAGCGTAGGTGGGAGTTAACTTGGAAGCATGATCATGAAATTGTCATGTTTGCGTATTCTCGGTCAGTGTAGATTGAATTTTCAATCATTGAGCCCTTATAGGCGTTGAATCCCCATTGCAAAAGCATTTGTCCGTAACTTAGCTCTTAAATTACATGCTTCCGGAACGATATTTACTTGATCATTTTTCCGTAATTTGATCATTTGTAATGTGCAGTTGTTCGGATCAATATTGCTAAGTTTACGCCTTGATCATGCTTCACAATTGGGTGTTATTAATTATCTTACACTGGATATGTACCATGATCATTCTTCCGCTCAGGTTAGAATCCTCTGTTGTTTTTTTTGCACCTCCTCTTCTCTTCTGTTTTGAATTTTTTGTCCATTGAGCGTTTTTTTAATTTTTATTGAATTGAAAATCTATAAATTCGAATGCAAATCACACCAACCGTAATCTATAGTTGTGTTTCAATCGTTCCGCAGTTTTTTAACGATAATTTCATTTACATTGTAAATAAGTGATGCTGTAACATTTTAAATGTGCACTAGAAATAACATGGTTGTGCATGATGAAAATGATGACTTTCAGTATTACTCTGAGGTGATGTTTCATCAAATTGTAAAAACACTGTCTATTTTATGTGAGTTTACTCATAAATGCATATTCATGTTTTTGTTGTGTTTGTTGCTAATCGCTGTACAATTTGTACTTAGTTAATCATTACGGAAACTGGCAATGAAAAGAGAACAAACGATTGATAAGCTCTATCAGCTAGCCGAACAAACTCAACAAGTTCAGGCTGACCGAATTGAGATTATTTTGGAAGAGCGAAGTGATGAACATTTCCCTCCAATGTCTAAAGCTATGATGGAGACTCGTTCTGGTTTAACGCGTCGTAAACTCGATGAAGCGATCACTAAACTTGAAGCTGATGGCCATCAGTTTACAAAGAACAATGCCAATCACTACTCGATTTCATTGACAGAAGCTCACATGTTGATGGACGCGGCAGAAGTGCCGAAGTTCCATCAACGTAAGCAGCATGCTGACAACAAACCATGGATTATCAACGTACAAAACCAAAAGGGCGGTACGGGTAAATCAATGACGGCAGTTCACTTAGCTGCGTGCTTATCTCTAAATTTGGACAAGCGCTACCGTATCTGTTTGATTGACTTGGATCCACAAGGCTCTTTGCGTCTGTTCTTAAACCCACAAATTAGTGGTGCAGAGCATGACAGCATTTATTCTGCAGTTGATATCATGTTGGATAATGTGCCAGAAGAGCAGGATGTTGACCTAGAATTCTTGCGTAAGAACGTGCTGTTGCCAACTCAGTATCCTAATTTGAAGACTATTTCAGCCTTCCCAGAAGATGCGATGTTTAACGCTGAAGCATGGCAAAGTCTGTCTAGAGATCAGTCACTTGATATTGTTCGTCTTTTGAAAGAAAAGCTTATCGACAAAATCGCCGATGATTTTGATGTGATCATGATTGATACAGGACCACACGTGGACCCGTTAGTGTGGAATGCAATGTACGCGTCGAACGCGCTTTTAATACCATGTGCAGCCAAGCGTTTGGACTGGGCTTCAACGGTTAACTTCTTCCAGCACTTGCCAACGGTTTATGAAATGTTCCCGGACGATTGGAAAGGGCTTGAGTTCGTTCGTCTAATGCCAACGATGTTTGAAGACGACAATAAAAAACAGGTATCAGTTCTGACTGAGATGAACTACCTGTTGAATGACCAAGTAATGATGGCCACGATTCCAAGAAGCCGCGCCTTTGAAACTTGTGCTGACACTTACAGCACGGTTTTCGATCTGACGGTAAGCGACTTTGAGGGCGGTAAGAAAACTCTGGCTGTGGCTCAAGACGCAGTACAAAAAAGTGCTCTAGAATTAGAGCGTGTATTACATAGCAACTGGCCTTCACTTAATCAGGGATAACAAGAATGGCAATTAAAACATCTGACTTAAATGCAAAGCTATTTGGTAAAGCAAACAAACGTCGCGTAGCTACGCCACAAGAAGCTCAAACTGCGGTAAAAGAGCAAGCTCAAGTGATTGAGCTTTCTGTTGCGGGTGAAGATTTAGTTTCATTTGAATTGGTTCGAATTCCAGCCGCTGATGTAGCAACACGAACGGTTGTTTTTGAAGAGAATGCTCGTGAGCAGTCTTTCTTGAATGAGCACGCGCTTTCTGACGTACTAACTACGCTTAAAGAGCGCGGCCAGCAATATCCAGCGGTTGGCCGTAAGAACAAAGACGGCAAGATTGAAGTTCTTGATGGTAGCCGTCGTCGTATGTCATGTATTTTGGCTGACAAAGAGTTCTTGATCTATGTCGCTGAAAACATTAACGGCGAACATGCTAAGTTTTTATCAGATGTAGCTAACGCTCATAAACCCCTTTCGCTCTATGAGAAGGGGAAGGAGATGCAAGCGAAGCTTGATAAAGGCGAAGCTGAAGACCAGAAAGCACTCGCTAAAATGTTCCAGTGCAGTGAAGCTTTGGTGAGTGGCGCGTTGAAAGCGGCCGCTTTACCACTTGAATTATTACAAGCTTACCCAAATGTGAGCGATCTTGGCCGTCCGACTATTGTTAAGTTACACAAACAATTTAGCGGTCTTACTAGTGAGCAGCAACAAACATTACTGACCAAGTGTGGTGCTTCTGAAGGTTTTGTGTGGCAGCGCAGCGAAGCTCAAGGCGTAACTCGTTTAACAAAAGACGTGACAGAGACTTTAGAAGGTTGGGTGCTCGAACTAGCACCAGCACCCGCGAAGAAAGCGTCTCCAAAAGTTGAACTTATTAAAGGTCGAGCGTCATATAGCCGTAAGGGTTCAAACTTGGCGTTAAATCTTAAGAAAGTTGATGATACAACAATGGAAGAAATCCTAGCATTCGTACAATCTAAGTTAGACTAAGTCACGACTTTCATTACTCCTCTAAAGCCGCTTTATGCGGCTTTTTATTTGGCTGTGATAAACTGTGTTTAGATGAATCTGGACGCTAACTATGACAAACCCAACCAATACTTTTCTGTATACACTTTCTAATATTGCCCAACACAATGGTCACCGTTACGGTGTGGTCTTTGATGGCGACTTTGATTGGCAAAACTCTGCTGTTTTAACCTTCCTTGAAAATTCGTACACTCCGAGCATCTTCCAGATTGGTGGAACTCCGTTTGAAGGTGTGATTCATGCTCCAGTCAAAAAAGGCCAACAATTGCTTGGTCGTGAGTGCCAAGTTCTTGTTTGTGATTTTAGAGAGCAGTTTGATGCGAATGGTTTTAGCGCTGCACTAGGTTCGTTAATCGGTGGTGGGCTGTTGTTGGTGTTGCCGCCAAAAGTTGATGACTCTGAAGATAACGAGAGCTTTGGCCAACGTTGGTTAAAGGAGAATTTCAATAAGCTCATCTCGATTTCACAACACAACGAAACAGACGATGTTGTTCAAGCGACTAAAGCACTTCCACTCAAGCAAGACTTTGAAAACAGTTTGAACAAATTCGAACAGCAAAATCTGGCTGTTGAGTTGGTTAAAAAAGTGGTGTCTGGGCATCGTAAACGACCTTTAGTTCTCACGGCAGATAGAGGGCGTGGTAAAAGTTCTACATTGGGTATTGCCGCTGCTCAGCTTTTGGTTGAGCAGTATGGATTAAATATCATCGTGACAGCGCCTTCAGTGAAAGCAATCGAGCCTGTATTTTCCCACGCGAGTCAAAGCCTAGAAGACTGTGAAGTGCTCAACGCAACTTACATTTGCTATCAAAGCGGAAGTTTAAGATTCGTAGCACCAGATGAATTACTTAAGTCTAAGCCTGATTGTGATTTGCTATTAGTCGATGAAGCGGCTGCGATTCCAATCCCGATGCTTAAATCTATGGTTGGCATTTATCATCGTATGGTTTTTTCAACCACCGTTCACGGATACGAGGGGAGTGGGAGAGGGTTTGGACTTAAGTTCGAGTCTTGGCTTTCAGAGCATCGCCCGGGGTGGAAAGGCTTTAAGCTCGATCAGCCCATTCGTTGGAATCGCAATGATCCACTAGAGCGCTGGTTGTTTGATTGCTTCCTGCTTGGTAACGACGCGTCGCTGAGTGACTCGGTGATTCATGAGTTAGATAGCTTTTCTGATCTGGCAATCAACCAACTGAGCTTGGTCGAGTTATCAAAGGCAGAATGCTTGGCGAACCCGGAGCCGCTACAGCAATGCTTTTCTCTTCTTGTTGACGCTCATTATCAAACGTCACCAAACGATCTAATGCAGTTTCTCAACAATCCAGCAATCCGTTTGTACGCTGCTTGGCAGAAAAACGAATGTTTAGGTTGTATGTTGGTAACTGAAGAAGGTCGGTTGGATAGCGATCTGATTGCTCAGATTCAACTTGGAAAACGAAGACCTCAAGGTCACCTAGCTCCAGTGTTACTCGCAAACCAACTGGGTTGTACGCAAGCGGCGCTCAGTCGTTGCCTTCGAGTTATGCGTATTGCCGTTTCAACACGTCATCAAGGTTCGGGGATTGGTCGTTGGATGTTGGGGCAGTTGTCAAAGCAAACTAATCAGGCGGATTACTTAGCAACGAGCTTTGGCGCGACCAGTGAATTGATTTCATTCTGGCGCGATAACGATTTTGTACCTGTGCACATTGGCCACCAGCGCGATCAAGCAAGCGGCTGTCACTCGGTATTGATGGTTAAGCCACTTAATAAAAGCGCACAGAATTGGGTCTACAATCTGATAAGTCACTTTGAACGTAGTTTCTGTTTTCTCACTTCTGGTTCTTTGGCTTCTCTCGAGGTTGATATGGTGCGCGCATTATTACCAAGGCAAGCGGAATCTATGGCAGAGTCTGAAATCCAACTCATCAGGAATTATGTCGATGGTGGTAATAGTTACGACAGCATTGGTTTCAGTGTCCTGAATTTGATTCTCCAAAGTAATGGTCATCAAGCGCACATAACTGAATCTGACGCTATAATCGATACAGGTTTCGTTGTTTCAGACTTACTTATCGCGAAAGTCGTGCAGCAGAAAGAGTGGGGGACTTGTGTCGAACAGTTTAATCTAGTCGGACGAAAACAAGCTGAGCTACAGTTTAGGAAAGATGTCGGTACTCTACTATTAAATTTACACTGTAAATAAGTAGGTCAACGATCGTCACTAAATTTGGAACGACAGAGCATATGTCGAGCTGTTAATTAGATTTACAGTGTAAATTAGAAGGCCGGATTTACACTGTAAACTGAACCGCGGTATGCAATGACCTATGTCATTTCAATAATCCAATCTTTATGCAATTTCTCAATTTGTTGAACATGTCCATCATGGCGCTCATTTCCTATCTCAATTCTACCGATCTAATCATCGCCGTTGTTTGGAAGGTATAATTTCATATTATCACATCAATTCATCCCGAATCGTTTGGTGATGAAGCTCCGTCGCTGTATTGCGATCTTATGCTCGTACCCAATATTCATAGTTTGAAAAATCGTGAAAGAATCTTTTTTGTAAAGGTGAAGAAGAGATTAGAATCGGTCAGTCTTATTTATGAGTCCCTTTGCAACATCGAAAGTAAGTGATGTGACGCTGATTATTCTACTGTAGTGATTCTAAGCACTGAGCGAATTATATAGACTGCATAACAACAGAGTTATTAAGGGTACACAATTCGAATGTGGGATAGCATCGTTACATTGTCGGAAGATAGGAAGCAAGTGATGGCATGTCTGCCGTCTGGGTTTGTGGTCAACGCAAGCTTTGACAATAAGACATTACCAACAACCTTAGAAGCTTTGAACGCATCAAACTATTTTATTTTCGAAGAAGAGATACTGCGTTTTGTCACTCTTGCTAAAGAAGGTAAGGGAGAAGCTTATCAAGGAATATTAATTGCTGAAGTTCGTAATTCCAGTGTTACGGTTGAACTGTCTGATGATGAGATGCTCGCAAGTCTTGTTGTAACTGGGGCATATAATGGGCAGGCATTACGTGGCAGCGATATCATTCATTGCTTGGCTCAGGCTCACATAACGAAAGGAATTAATAAGCTAGCACTTAGAAAAGTATTGATGATGAGCAGCAAGCTAAAGCCGGGTGAAAAATTTACTCAGCCCGTTGCCAAAGGTTCTCCAGCTGTGAAGGGTAAAGATGCTAAGTT
Organism: Vibrio sp. 1F263; assembly: GCF_041439035.1. Lineage (NCBI taxonomy): Bacteria > Pseudomonadati > Pseudomonadota > Gammaproteobacteria > Vibrionales > Vibrionaceae > Vibrio > Vibrio sp. 1F263. Next base: position 149,836 of record NZ_JBGONI010000005.1, read on the forward strand.
TTCAGCATTGGTTGAAGATATTACTCATCAAGTATTAAAGCCTCGCAGTAAAGACGCCGGTAAGATCGATATGCGAGATCTCGGCGAAACCATTACCGTTGGTCAGAATGACCCGCTAATGAAACGAACTCCTGCCACCAAGGGTATTGCGGGCTTTACCGTCCAAGGTCGAATTATCCCACCCCTTCCGGGCCAAGACAGTTTGATTAAGCCAGGAAAAGGCACCCACATTTCCCCTGACGACCCTAATTTATTACTTTCTTCATCCTCTGGTCTGCCCATTATTAAAGAGCGAAGTATCGAAGTGGATGACGCCTTATGTGTTAGCAATGTCGACGTATCTACTGGGCACGTTAAATTCAAAGGTAATGTGTTTGTCTCTGGGAATATAGAACCTGGAATGATAGTGAAGGCGACCGGAAGCATTACTGTTGGTGGCTTTATTGAATCTGCAGAAGTTCAGGCTCAGGGGGATATAAAAGTCGCGAAAGGAATTATTGGTCATACGACCAAAGAGGATGAGCCAAAAAGTTGTAAGGTACTTAGCAAAGGCTCTATCACAGCAAGCTACGCACAGAATACTGAACTGCAAACCGCCAATGACATTCTACTCAACCTACATAGCATGAGTAACGACATTCGTTGTGGCAACAACCTCATTGTGATGGATACCTTTAAGAAGCATGGCACACTTAGTGGCGGTGAAGCTAAAGTCGGCGGTAAAGTGGAATGTGTTTTCTTAGGCGTTGAAGGGGATACAGCAACTAAGGTTCATGGCTTTGCTCGCTTCGAGGGATATCAAAAAAAGATAGCTCAATTGAAGGAGATTTATAAGCACGCTCAAGAACAAACCATGGACGTCATCCGTCAAGAACTCGAATTTAAGAAGCGACCAAAAGCGGAAAGAAGCGAAGAGCAAGCGTTGGAGATTGAGCAGCAACGAGAAAAAAACAATCAAGCGATAGAGAAGACTAAATTGCAGTTGGATACACTCGAAGCTGAATTTGAAACAAACCTTGCCGAGTGCACAGTAGAGGCGCACGAGAAAGTGTACACCCGTGTATCTGTTTTGTTTGGTGATGAGATGGTGACGACTAAGCGAACGCACGGCGGCAGTGTTTTCTCGTTCAATCAATATGAAATTCAATGTTCTTTCAAAATGGAGAAAGAAGATATCTCATTGTAATTGAGCGACTCTGATATTGCCCCAGACAGAATAGAGCGGTTCGAGCAGTTTTCTGCTCATTAGACCAAATAAGAAAGGGGGAGCTGATGCTCCCCCTTTGCTTTTGCTGATATTGACTTAGTTCGATTCTTTAAGTCACATGAGCGCTTTAACTTGCCGCTTTTACCTTTCCTTGCTTCAAGTCTGACAGAACTTGTGATTTTGGTCCGTCGGCAATAATGCTGCCTTTCTCCATCACAATCACTCTATCCACGATATCCAACATCGACGTTTTGTGGGTGATAAGAATCAAAGTCTCACTAGGTAACAGCTGGCTCAGCTGATGCTTAATGTGCATCTCTGAACGGTTATCCATAGCGCTGGTAGGTTCGTCCATCAATAATACAGGAGGGCGCCCTAGGAAGGCTCTAGCTATAGCTATCGACTGACGTTGACCTCCTGAGAGTAAACCACCACCTTCACCTACTTGGCGTTCTAAGCCTGCCGGATCTTGCTGAGTAAAAGCGGTTACACCTGCACGGTTGGCAGCATCCATGACATCACGATCGTCAACCAACGGGCGTCCCAAGGTAATGTTGTCTCTTACCGTGCCATAGAATAGATTACTGTCCTGCGGCACACAGCCTATATTGCGTCGTACGTCGACATGGTGAAGTTGTTCCATATCGGTATCATCAATGCGAACATGACCTTCTGTGGGCTTGTACAGGCCCATAATCAGGCGTTCAAGTGTGCTTTTACCTGAACCAATTCGCCCAATAATCGCGACCTTTTCACCTGGACTAATATTAAGAGTCAGGTCTCTTATAGAAGCGATTGGCGAATCAGGGTAATGGAATGTTACTTTATCAAGCGCGATATGCCCTTGAATAATAGGGCGGTGGATGTATCGCTTACCTTCCTCTTGCTCACTGGGCATCGACATGACTTGTTCAATCAAGGTCATTGATGACTTCGCTTGGTTATAACGCGTAGAAAGCAATGATAATTGGACAAGAGGACCAATTGCTCTACCACTCAACATAGTAGCGGCAATCAAGCCACCCATTGTAAGAGTGCCTTCTGCCATTAGGTACACACCAAAAATGATCATCCCCACATTGGTACTTTGTTGAACAAAGCCTGCTGTATTTTGGATGCTATCGGTAATACGACGACTTTTGATGTTCCAGTTTGCCATGTGCGCAACAGCTTCTTCCCAGCGGAATTGGAATTGGCTTTGAGCGCTGAATAGCTTAACGGTTTCTAGCCCCGCTAAACTCTCAATTAAGTTTGCGTACTTCTGAGAAGCAAGGCGAGAGCCTTCTTCAATGGTACGACGCAGCGGGCCTTGTATTAACAACGCATAGATGATCAGTATCACCACGCCAACGACAGGAACAAACACAAGGTTGCCAGCCATTAACCAAATTAACGCCAGGAACATAAGAGCGAATGGCAAATCGATTAATGAGCCTATTGTTGCCGAAGTAAAGAACTCACGGATTGACTCGAATTCTTGCAGGTTTTTAGCAAAAGCACCGACAGAAGCAGGCTTCGCTTCCATACGAATCCCGAGCACCTTACTGAACAACTTAGATGAAATCAGGATATCGGATTTCTTACCCGCAACGTCAATAAAGTAGCTTCGCATTAACTTTAAAAGCAAGTCAAAGAGGAAGACGACAAAAATACCACTCGCGAGTACCCATAGCGTCTCAAACGCAAGGTTTGGCACCACTTTGTCGTACACCAAACGAGTAAACATTGGAGCTGCAATAGCGAAAAGGTTGATTAGAATTGATGCGATCAGCACATCTCGATAGATTTTTTTAGATTGCCAAATTGTGCTCCAAAACCAGTGACCTTCGCGCGTTTTTAAAATTTCTGGTGAGCGTTCATCATAACGGAATTGTTTCTTTACTAAGAAGTAACGGCCGATGAATTGCTCTTTCAACTCTTCGATTGGGATGACGATTGGCATCATCCCACTTTCCGTTGTGATGATTTCGGCTTCTTGCTTCTCAATATCGATACTATTAAGAACGCAAGCCTCACCTTGCTTGAGTAACAATACGGCTGGCAGAATTAAGTGAGGGATGTTTTCTAGATCGGAACGGTTTTCTTTGGCCACTAACCCCGCACGCTCTGCAGAGCGAGGGAATAGGAAAGGGGTTAGCTTTCCATCAGAGAGTGGTAGCCCATTGATCAACGCTTCGGGCGAGTTGGCTAACCCGTAATACCGACTAACGTAGATCAGTGAGTTTAATAGTGGATCTTGCATGCGATATAACCTTACAACTATTTATCAACAATGAAGCCTTGGAACACTTCTACGTAGTTATCAGACAAAATATCTAACTGAGTCTGAGTTTCAATTCGTGACGCAATAGTCGTCACACCAAGGTTATGAGCCGTTCTTGAGATAGACGTTAACGTAAATTTCTGTTTTTCGTCATCAAGGTTATGAGTAAATAGGTAATCCAGCTTCACATAGCTAGGGCGGTACTCGTTGATGTAATCGAGCGATTGGAAGTTGCGTCCATAGTTATCGACACCAAACACCGCATCAGCGTTGCGAATGGTGTTACACAATAGTGCCGTGTAGTGAGGAACATTGACGAAACAGTTTTCGGGAATTTCAAAATGCAACAGATGAGCGATTGACGCATTTTTCTCAAGAGACTTTCCGATCCAACGGATGAAGCTTGGCTGAGAAATACTGCTTGGCGAGATATTGATAGCAACGGGGCTAGTAAGCTCTTTTGCATTCAGCTTATCAATCATCTTCTCGATAACGTATTGATCTAGGATATGGCTCATTTCAAGCTGTTCTAATGCGTATAAGTATTGGTTGGCACCGTAACGAACCCCCTCTTTCTCAATCGCAGAGAACACTTCTTGGTGATAGGTTTTGCCAAAACTATTATTTGCAGCTTGGAAGCGGAAAGTTACTAGGTCATTGATGATTGCTTCTTCGACCAACATGCGCCATTGCTGTTTACCCATTACAGCGCCATGGTCGTCAGCAGTTACGTAACCGTAAGCGAGCTCACGGTTCGCTTTCGCGCTAGACAGTGCGTTATCGACCAAAGACATGATTTCAGTACTGGTTTTACGTTTCTTGCTGTACGTCACACCGAGAGCTATGTGTGGATTCGCCATACCTGTTGGATCTGAACCTAGATTTTGAATGCAGTTTACGATGCTGCTCGCGACGAGTTTCAGTTCACTTTCATCAATGTTCGGCATAATGAAGCCAAACTCATCACTAGAAATACGAGCGATAGTAATATCTGGAGATGAAATAGATGCCTGTAGCTGTTCAGCTAATTGGTGAACTAAGGCATCGCCTTCTTGATAGCCTTTGTCATCATATTCTTCACTAATAAATTCGGCTTTTAGCACCGCCAGACCACCTAAACTAGACTCTTCTAACCACTGAGTTAGTTGAGACATGTAGTAAGCACGGTTACCTAACTGAGATACAGGATCGATATACGCGCGTTCACGAAGTCGTTGCGCTTCTTGTGCTTGGCTCTTAAATGCAAGTTCAACTTGAGTCGACATGTGGTTAATACCGTCGACGACTAAGATGAGGTCTTTTGTTTTAGGGCGAACCAGAGGCTCACCGAACTGATTTTTGGCGATTTGATCCATTTTTTTTATGATTAATGACAGCGGACGTAGTGCTCGTTGGAGTATCCATGAAATCGAGATCAAACCCAGTAAGAAAATCGCTCCAAAGAAGGTCACTAGCCGTGTAAATGCCTCCCAAAGCTGAGTATAGGCTGGGCCTGGGTGGCTCACTATCTCAACTTCAGCAAGTTGCATCCAACCACTGGTAATCACGCGGCGATCATGAATCGGTTTAAACAAATTCAGGTTGGTAAACCATTGTGGGACACCACTTGGTTTCACAGGGTATGAACGAAGAATATCATCTCCTGTGTCTAAAAAAATCAATCGTACGACAGAGTAAGAACTACCATCAAACAGTGCGTTGATAACAGACTCTACAGCCACTTGATCCTTTTCTTCGAGGTAAGGGGCGAGCGCCAGTCCAACAGTATTAATGGTATTATTTACTTCAGAGCGTTGCTGCTCTTCTAAGTAGTCACGGGTGGTATTGAATTCGATCATAAAAACTGAGGTCATCAGTAATATGAAAACCGCAACCATTCCGACCACAAGCTGTTTATATAAAGTCATTGTACCTACTCATCGTAATTGATAATGGGTTTGTTTAATTTTAGAGAGCGCTCACGCGAACGTAAGTCGTTCCATAAGCTCAATCTTGAAGATTTTCCTGATAACTTACCGCTGCCTGCCGCCGACTTGATCAACCATAGGTTTTTACCATTGAAGCTGTATATCGGTCGTAGATCTCTGCGCTTGGAGCCACGTTTTATTTCAGGGTTTAAGTTATCTAAAATTAACGGTTCTGCACTGGGTGTAGAGTAGTAAGCCAACACCATATGGAATTGGTTTAACTCAAGTGCTTTTACGTACACTAATCGTAATTTCTTATCTGGGACGCCCAGCTCAAGTAAAGAGAAGTATTTTGCGATAGTGAAATCTTCACAGTCACCCGCGTTACTACCCAAAAACTCCAGCGGTGTCGCCCAGTAGTCATTCTTTCCCCAAAGTATACTGTCATCGACAAAGTACATTTGGTTGAAGAACCGGTTTACCGAATCGAGTTTCTCTTTTTCACTTAACCCTGCGTACGACGTCATATTTGAGCGCCATGTCGACACTCGTTTCCCTGCTCTTTCTCCGTAGGTTACAGAGACTGCGTCTATCCACCTTTGGTCACTCTTGTTCAGTGCTCCGGAAGTAAAAGAGGTAAGGAACAGCAGCAATAACGAAAAACGAGATTTCATTGCCGCTGCTCTTGTTTTTTCACTGCATCTAGGAAGACGTTCTCAAGCATTAACCGTCCTTACTCTTTTAGTGCGTTGTTTTGAGCACTCAAAATTGGCTTCAACATATATTCAAGCACGGTTCTTTTACCGGTGATGATATCGACAGAAGCGGTCATACCTGGAATGATAGGCAGCTCTTCATTAGCCCCAAAGCTGTACTTCTCGGTACGAACACGCACGATGTAAAAACTATTGCCTTCTTCATCTTGAGTGGTGTCAGCACTGATGTGTTCTAACACACCCACTAAACCACCATATTTAGTAAAGTCATAGGCACTGAACTTAACCACAGCGCTCAATTCTGGACGGAGGAATGCGATATCTTGTGGAGCAATTTTCGCCTCAACTAATAGGGAATCTTCAGTTGGTACAATCTCAACAATGTCCATACCCGGTTGGATAACACCGCCTACGGTATTAATACCAAGCGTTTTGACGGTTCCTGTTACTGGAGAAACTACTACAGTACGATTAACTCTGTCTTCAAGGCCAACCGCTGATTCCGTCATTGCAGAGAGCTTATCTTGTGCTTGGTTTAGCTTCTCTTGTTGTTCTGATCGGAAGTTCAGTGCAGCATCGATACGACTGAGCATCGCTTCTTTGATTGCTGAACGTAGAAGAGGGATTTTGAGTTCGCTAGAGGTCATTTCTCGACGAGTGTCGTTAACTTGTCTTTGCAGCTTGAGCAGTTCAATTTTTGGCACCACCCCTTCATCAGCAAGAGGCTTGGTAATATCCAGCTCTTGGCGGGCAAAGTTGTAACTCTGTCTTAAATTCTGAACACGCGCTTTTATTTCAACTAGGTCTTGTTGCTTCTGTCCAACCTGTTGATCAAAAACGGAAAGTTGGTTCTTCAGGTTATTCAGATCTTGACGATATTCTGCTTTTTGGCGATTAACCAATTTGGGGTGAAGGTCGTAGAATAGTGGTGGGAAGGCGAGTTTACCATAATCGAGTAAGACACTTTTTTTCCACTCTTTTACTGAGAATTCTTCATTGATAACCACACTGGTCAGTGAGGCGGACAGCATGAGTACATTAGCCGTTAAGTTCGCAACTTGTTGCTCACGTTCACGAAAGTCAGAGCGGAATCGAGTGTCATCTATTAATAGTAATTGTTGCCCTTTTTGAACTCGTTGCCCTTCTTTGACTAAAATTTCTTTAACCAAACCACCTTCAAGGTTTTGCACCACCTGAATCTGAGAGGAAGGGATCACCTTGCCTTGGCCAACAGTCACTTTGTCGATTTCAGCCCAAGCAGACCAACCAATAGCAGCGACAAAAAACAGAACGATAACCCACAACATAATACGCGCACTGGTGGGCGTATTGAGGAGCAGTGCCGCTGTTTTGTCATCGACATACTCAAGTTCGGTCTCGTTCAATTTGCTGAAATTTTTCTGACTCATAACAGTCCTTGTTCGCTAAATAAAAGTGCAAGCTTTGTGAGTGTATTCTTACTTTTGATAAATGTTAAGGCTTTGCTCCTTTAAATCTTTGAATTTATATATTTTTTAACTCTTATTGTTTTTTGAAATCTGTTTTATCAAGTTGGTGTTTTCTCAGCTTGTCATAAAGCGTTTTTCGCGATACTTGCAGTTCTTGCTGTACCTCTTTTAAGCGCCCTTGATGACGATGTAGTGCCTCTATCAAGATGATTTGCTCAAAGCTATCGGTTCGTTGGCTTAATGACAGTTGTTGCTCTTCAGTCTTTAGAACGATGTGGCTCTTATCGCTTTGATCTTGATTATGATTAGGCTCTGATTCAAGCGATGTCAGCTTGGGTTTAGTCAACACTCTGAGTTCTGCATGTTGGCGAAGCTGTCGAATATTTTCACTCCAGTGAGTGGCGATCAATCGTTGAACCTCTTTTTCTGTAATCACCGGTGGGGGTAACTGATATCGACTTGCCGCACCACGAGCAAAATGTTTAAACAAAGAACCAATATCTTCTATTCGTTGCGCTAGCGGTAGCAAATCAAATCGACGGAACTCACTTACCATTGTAGTAGGAAGTATTGTGGTTGCTAAAATGATACAAGTTGCATTGGTCTTGCATGAGTTTTCACGAAGTAGAGTGGGTTTTAGGTTCGCTAGCCACTGCCATTGGTCTTGAGTTAATGCTTCTGTTTCATGGATATAAAGTGTCCCACCCTGATGTTTCAAGAACAGTTGCAAAACAAACTGATGGAATGTCGCTTCGTCACTGCGTGGCAAATTAAACGCAGCAACAGGGCAAAGCTCTGCAGCTTGATGGCTGTGAAGATCGTGCGTGTACTGCGCCGTGACCCTTTTACCCGTTCCTAAGTCACCGACGAACAGTAGAAGTGGGTTAGTTTTGGTATCTAGAGAGATCAGTTCTCGGCGTAATGCCTGCATTGATGGCGATTGACCAATCAGTTTTGGGCCCACCTGATTCTGTACCGCCAACTCTTTACGTAATAGATTATTCTCTTCAACCAAAGCGAGCTTATCCGATGCTTTTTTTACTGCGGTCAGCAGGGCATCGACCACAAACGGTTTTTCCAAAAAATCATAAGCGCCAGCTTTCATTGCGGATACGGCTGTTTGCACGTCCCCATGGCCTGTCAGTACGATGATCTGAAAATGAGGGTTTTGATTCAGCAGCTTTTGTGTCAATTGAATGCCATCCATCACTGGCATGTGAATATCGGTAATGACAATCCCAGCTTGCGTCACATCTATTCTCTTTAGTGCCTCAATGGCATTGGGGAAGCAGGCAATATCGATGCCTTCAATGAGCATGGCTTGCTCTACGGAGTCTCGAATGGCGGGTTCATCATCGACAAAATAGAGTTTAGGCAGAGGGTGCAAAAGTCGAATCCTTAACAGTATGTGAGGTTAGCTATGTGTGAAATTAGCAGTATGTAAAATTCATTTTCTAATCAACGATAACAACGGCACGTTAGCCCTTATCGTTATATAACGGGATGTTTAGCGAGAATACCATGCCTGAAGGCTCTAATCGGTTGGCGCTGATCGTGCCGTGATAAGCTTCAATAATCCGTTTCGATATTGAAAGCCCTAGCCCTAGGCCTTCCGGTTTAGTGGTAAAAAACGGGTTGAAAAGCTGTTCTAGCTTATCGTCCGGCATGCCAATTCCGTTGTCCCAAATGATCAACTGACAAGAATTATGATGCAATTGCCATTCGATGCCTATCTGTGGGCTGGCCGGTTGGTCAACGTTTTCCAAGTTTTGTTGCTCCTGCAAGATTTTCTGTTCAAGAACGTGTTGTTGAAGCGCTTGGGTCGCGTTGTGAACCAGATTCACCAGTACTTGCTCGAGTTCGGTTGGATGAATGGCAATATTAATGTTATTTGGCACCGTGCTTAGTCTTAGTGTAATGCCTTGCTTGATCATCAGCGCACTGAGAATACTGGTGGCGTTGTTGACCGCTTGGTGCAGGTTCGCGACATGATGTTCTTGTTTAGTGACCTTGCGAGTAAAGACTTTGAGTCGCGCTATGATGTCGGTAATGGTGTTGTTGAGGCCAATCATTTTCTCAAGATTGCTCTTCACTAAATCTGTCCGGTCCATTTCAAGCAGCTTTAAGCTGTTCTCGCTATAAGTTCGAAGCGCTGCAAGCGGTTGGTTGATTTCGTGGTTAATGCTGGCTGACAGCTCTCCGAGCACCGCTAATTTTGCTGTTTGGGTCAGCTCTTGTTCTGTCTGCTTCAGCTTTAACTGCGATGCTTGGTATTGAAAAATGGTTTGCTGAAGTTGTTGATTGGATTTCTTCAAATAGTGAGTACGTTTATCAACGGTTTGTTCTAGGTTTTGGTTGAGCCGGGTTAGCGCAACTTTCGCGACGTAAGTCTGTCGCCAAGACCACGCGATGAGCATCACCAAGCTGTAAATCACCACGAAGATGACATCGATCTGCAGCACTTTAATAAGCTCTGCTTCGGCCTTTTTTAATGCGACAACTTGGTACTGATTGTTACTGAAGGTTGCGGGGTAAAGATTGAACGGTCCAAGTTTAAACAATCGGTTTGCCGTGAGTTCTCTTTGTACTCGATTTGGTTGAATGTTGTTGGGCTGATTGGCGTCGTTAACTTGTGGTTGATAGTTGGAAGAGCGAAAAGCTTCTATGATCGAAATTTCGCTTTGACCGTATTGGCGCTGCAGGGCGATATCGGTTTGTTGCTTCTGGCTTAATGGCAACAACGAGTGATAAAGCCACTGAGTTTGGCTGGAGAGAAAAACCACTTGGTTAGAGTCGAGTACCACAATCTCAAAATCATCGCTGGTTAGGATGTTTTCAAGGTTCTCTAGACTCACTTTAACGGTGATAACCCCAACAATGTCATTCTCTATATACAGAGGCGAAGACAAAAAGTAACCGCGTACGTTGGAGCGAGCACCCAGTGCGACATAGTGTGTGCTGTTACCTTCAATCGCGGACGCAAAATAAGGACGAAACGAGAAGTTCTCACCCACGAAAGTACCGAGTTTCTGGTAATTACTGGAAGCGACCACAGTACCGCTCGGGTCATGAATATAGATGGTGTCAGCTTGGCTTTGATTCGACCATTCAAATAGCAATTGATTGAGCTGCGCAGCGGAAATCTTGTCTGTTTGTGGTGATGAGTCAAAATAAGAGAGCAGACGTGGGTCATGGCTGAGCAAATCAGGGATCTGTTTGAATTTATCCAGTTCAGAGTCGATTTGTAGGTTCGCTTTATTGGCTGCTTCGTTGAGCTTTTGAGTGACCACTTTTTCTTGAAATTGTACTGCCAAAAAATGAGTTGCGCTCAGCCCAATAGCCCCCAATAACAATGAGAATAAAACGAAGGGAGTCATTATGTTAAGCAGTATCTTAGTCACTAGGATCTCAGCATGTCATCGGTTTGTATACAGATTATCAATATGATGGATAGAGTACCGAGATCTTGTTAACACAGAGCACCTTCTGTGAGACAAAACCATGGCTTAGACTTGTGTTTCAAAGGATTACAGCGCAAAATCAAAAAAAATTGAAAGGAGCAAGCAAATGGAACTGACCGATATTCGTCGCGAATACGCTAAGGGTGGATTGAGACGTAAAGACTTAGCCGCAGACCCGATTGAGCAATTCAATCTATGGCTAGAGCAAGCTATTGAAGCTAAGTTGACGGACCCTACTGCCATGACAGTTGCTACGGTTGATGAAAATGGTCAGCCATTCCAGCGAATTGTTCTGCTAAAGAATGTTGATAAAGACGGCTTCGTTTTTTACACCAACTTAGGTAGCCGTAAAGCGCACCAGCTAGAGCACAATAGCAAAATCAGTTTGCATTTCCCTTGGCACCCTCTTGAGCGACAAGTTCATATTACGGGCACGGCTGAAAAACTGACAGCAATGGAAAATATGAAGTACTTCTCGTCACGACCAAAAGAGAGCCAATTGGCCGCAATTGCAAGTAAGCAAAGTAGTCGTATCTCTGCTCGTGGGATTTTAGAAGGCAAATATCTAGAGCTTAAACAGAAGTTCGCGAAAGGAGAGATTCCTGTGCCTTCTTTCTGGGGTGGCTTCCGTGTGCGTGTGGATAGCATTGAATTTTGGCAAGGTGGCGAGCACCGCTTGCATGATCGCTTCTTATTCTCACGCCAAGATAGCCGTTGGGATATCGACCGCCTGGCGCCTTAATTTGCTTAACTGCTTAACTGCTTAACTGATCCAAAAATACCGTTGATTAGACTTATCAACGGTATTTTTTTGTCTGTATCTCATCAAACCAATATCTAGTCACTGTGCAGAACAACGGAGATCTGCTTTTTAAGCAGGGTTTCTGGGATCATAGAGCCTAGCCCCGAGTCCAACGCATACTCAATCAACTGGCTTTTACTGCGCGCATCAAATTTCTGCTTCAACCTGGCGACATGCCCTTCGACCGTTTTGATTGAAATGTTCAACGTAGACGCGATGTACTGTGGTTTCTTGCCGAATAGCAGCAAGAACAGCACTTCTGATTCTCGCGAAGTCAGTCGCTTTTTGAGCTTTGATATGCGTGGCTTCGATCCTGCAATGGACACTTGATTGTCTTTTTCGCAAGTCGCCTGACACACCCAATGGCCTACCTCTAAGATGGCGGTGTCTGTGAGTTCTTGACCATAAAAAATGGTGCCTTGAACTTCGCCATTCCCATCAAGCCAAGGGGTTTTAGTAAAAATATGGGCGTGCCATCGTCCGTCTGGATAAGGGTGAATATCGAGGATTTTAAGAGTACTGCGTGTATCCATTACATGCTTGTCTTGAGCCCTGAAATCCTGCGCACATTCGGTTGTTTGACTAGGCATATCGAAATCGGTTAAGCCCGTACAAGTTTCGTTGGGTTTTAAGCCAATTAATTGGTTGTAAGCAAGGTTGGCATACACGAAGACAGAGTCAGTATCTTTGCAACCCCAGCAACCTGGAAGTTGTTCAAATAAAGAACGATGTATGGAGTCGAGGGGATCCGGCAAGGCTTTATCTCGTGAGAGGGAGTGTCGCAATGATATCAGTTTCTTATAGAGCTGCAATGACAATTAGAAGTCGAGTTATGCATCAAAAATGGAGTGTGATTAATAGTTGAACGGCATGCTGTTTAAGTGCGCTTTTATTGATCAATGGCTAAACAAAAAGGATGAGAAAAAAGCAAAAAAAAGCCAGCCTGAAGAAGGGCTGGCCAAAGACAAGATATACCTTGTCGACACGTAGAAGATTTCCAGTTTAATTTACGAGGGTCATGTAAATTAAGCTGAGGTATCAGATAGATACCCAGAGTGACTTACTACTCTATCGACGAATTTACTCCTAGGCGAGATCGAATATAAGGAGGGAATTCCCCTATAAACACTGACTCAACCTGATACTAGGAGAATCTAAGGTAAATATTTGAGGGCTTTGAGTAATACCAAGAGCTTATAACTCTCGTAATACTCGGAATCCTAAGTAGTTAGCGGCAGTAGAAGGCGAAACGTACAGTTCAGCAAACACTTTTGCCTCTTCAGGAGAGAAGCTCCACGCGCCCCCCTTAGCGATGCCTTTTTGGGTTGCAGTCCATTCCCAAACGTTACCTACCATGTCGTAGAAACCCGTTGGCGTTGGCAAGAATGATTTAACAGGAGAAGTACTGACGTTTGACCACTGTGTACCAGACCAACCAGTATTAGCTCTACCTGAACGGAATTTGTTGCCCCACCAGAAGCTGGTATCTTGACCCGCTCTTGCCGCCGCTTCCCACTCTTGTTGTGTTGGTAGACGGTAAGTAAATCCTGTTTTTTTAGATAACCAACGTGTGTATGCTTTCGCATCGCTTTGGCTGACGCATACAACGGGTGAGTTATCGACTTGCTTGAAACCAGGAGTTTTCCAGTCATTGTCTGACACAGTCGTGATTTCTGCATTCACGAAGGTATCACAAGTGTTCATAAGCTCAGCGTCTGTCTGGTACCCCGTATTTTTCACAAATGCTTTAAAATCTTGAACACGAGTTGGGGTTGCCGCTAATGCAAATGGGTGTTTGATCGTGACTTGCTCAGCGTTATTTTCACCGAGTAGGTAAGTCCCAGATCCAACCACAATCATTTCTGGACTTTGAGCACCATTGCCCATTGGGTCAGCAAACTTAGTCCCCACATTCAGTGAGTTCTGCTTCGCTTGTAATACTGCTCTTAGATTGTGATCTCGGGCTATTTTCAGCTCTTGGTGGAAAGAAAGATAACCTTCTTTCTCAATCGTAACCATGTGCTGCCCTGTAGGTAACATCACTTCAACCGGAGTGCTGCCATAGTTCACACCATTGATAGAAACCTTGTCATTATATTGATTTGAACGAACCACCAAGTTAACCCATGCAACTTCTTTCTGCTGATCATCGGCTTGCAGATCGCTCTGATCGAAACAGTTTGAGGATTGAATGCCAAGTAAGCGGCAAGGAGTGTTCTTATCTGGACGAGTTTCTAAATTCGCGGTAATCACGGCTCGGTAACGGTTATCTTCGGAGAAGCCAGATGATTTCACGCTGTGTTGTAGAACGTGAATATTCAAAGATGCAGACGCTAGGTGTTCTTTTACTATTTTTGATTCTGTCGCGTTGGATACAAGGCTATTTTGAAATTGTTTTACTGCTTTTTGAAGTGTCAAAGCCACCGTTTGGTCTGAACATTGAGCTAACGTCATGTCGCTGCTACAGCGGTTGGTAAAGCTAACGGTATGTTCTTGTGTTTGAGTGACCTCGCTTCTTAATCTCTCAGCTCTTGCTCTTAGTTTGTCTTGATTCAAATGGGCGATAGACATTTCTACAGCCGATTTTTCGGCTTTGATGGCCTCTAGTTCCATCACTAAGCTTTGAAGCTTTTGCTCTGAATCCGAAATCGTAAGCTTGTGCTCTTTTACCGATTTCCAGGCATCTTGAAAGCGATTTTGAGCCGGCGAGATATCGAAATCTGGCTCATCAATCATGCGAGTGTAATCTTGCTCTAGGCTAGTTTTCGCCGTTGCGAGTTTTTGCTCTGATTGAGCTAATAACTTGGCTTGACGTGCCATTTGCTCTGCTTGGTTGTCGACTTGATTTTGTTTGTCCGCCATCTTCTTCTCGATAGCCGTTAAACTGGCATGTTCTTCGAAAAGAGAGCTTTCAATGTCGATGACTGATGACGTGATTGCTGGAGATGTCGCTTCAGCGAAAACAGCAGGCGTCATTAAGCATGGAGCAAGTGCAAATAATAGAGTAGGAAAACCTTGGCGCATGTTGGGCTACTTCAGTCGTAATTTAGGTTAATTGAATATTCTAACGAAAACGCCATTTCGTTTGAAGCTACTTTCTATAACTACAAACAAGATGGCGAGTATTCATTCAGCTTTGTGAAATAGGCACGGCTATTTATATCAGGCTTAGCTTTATATATTTAGATTTCATTTTCTTTACTAGGAAGGAGTTTCACCCAAATAGTATCGCTGCCGTTAATAGTCACTGTGCGGTTGTATGACTCGTAACCTTCTTTTGAAATGGTTACTTGGTGACGACCGCTCGGTAGCGAAACCTCTAGGGGTGTGCTGCCGTATTTAATGCCGTTGATAGTGACTGAGTCATTGTACTGATCAGAACGTACCATCACGTTTGCCCACTGCTTGTCGCTCTTCTTTGTAACCTTAACGTCGCTGTCCGTTAAACAGTAGCGAGTTGAAACGTTCAATAAGTTACATGCTGCAATCGCTTCCGGTTTTGCTTGAAGTTGAGCTTGCATCTGCACAAAGTAAGAGTTGTTTCCAGAGAAACCGCTCTTGATTGCTTGGCTGTCTTGAACATGAATGTTCAATTGAACACCTTGTAAGTTTTGCTTCGCTAGCGTGCTTTCTGTGAGCTGTTCAAGTAATTTGCTCTTGAAGTTTTGTACTGCTTTCTGCTTCGTCAGGTGTTTACCTTGAGCAATACACTCACCCAGTGTCATTGTTGATGAACATGTGGTGGTGTAGCTCGTTTCAAGAACGGCACTTTCACGAAGTTCTGTTGCAATACGTTTAACGCGAGCTTCAACTTTTGATTCTTTCAAGTTAGCCAGCTCATTATTCAAACGAGCTTGCTTTTGCTTAATTTGAGAAAGGTAAATTTCGTTCTCATTCATCGCTTGCTGATTATCTAGCTGAGACGATTGATTCTCTTTAACCGCAGCCCAAGCATCTTGGTATCCTTTCTGAAAAGAAACCAGATCCGTTTCTGGATCGTCAAGTAAGCGACTGTATTGTTTGTCGAGTACAGATTTAGCTCGGTTACGTTTTGCCTTTAACTCTTCACCTTCACGTAACAACTTACTGTTCTGGTTTTGAAGTTGTTTTAAGGTCTCAGTTGCCGATACTTTGGTCGCTGAAATACGCTCAATATCTGAGTTTTTCTCTGTTAGCTTTGCATCGATAGCTGAAACGGGATCGACTTGATTCAGTTCTTCAGCTGATAACGATGCAGATACCCAAAGTGGGGATAGCGCAAGTAAAAGCGCTGAAATTCGAAAGTTAGTCATAGGTCCCTGCAACTTGTATATTTAAAATTGGCTCGTTAATAAAGTGTCTACTTCCTAGTTGTCAGTCACTAGTTATTAGCAATTAACACAGTACCCGTCTTTATACCGTTTTATTGCCCTCCAATCTACTCAAAAGCTAAGTTTCGGTACTTCGGATACACTTTTTACATATTTACACCGAAATAATTGAGCTATATAAGAAAATATTGTCGTTATGGTGTAGTCATTTGGTTTCCATTTGTGACTTGCTTTGACTTTTGGTGTTCAGATTTATTTGCTCTTGGAACAAGGAAGAATGGCCTAAAGATTGGAAGGTTGACTTTACAAAGCCCGTAGTTTGGGCTCACTTGATCATACTTCCGGAGACATGATCACGTGGTTATCAATAATGATCTTTCTTTGAAGAAGAGAAAACATCTCTCATGATCATTTACAAATTCATCTTCTGCAGATTTCAGAGTATTATTCTTATCATGTCGACCTAAGTACTTTGCTGTCATGCCAAAACCTTTACCCTTTCCAAACCTAGACTTGTCTCCGCTAGGGCTTACAGGCCCCCGACCAGCGGAGATCATAACTTTGCCTTCGCATATGGACTGTCACGATCATCATTATTCGCAGGTGGTGATTGGTTTAAAAGGTCAGGCTGAATTTGAAGTGAGCGGTAAAGGTAATCTTGTCGGCCCAGGTCAAGGTTGTGTGGTAACGGCGAGCTCTGATCATGCTTTCGGTGGTGTGGTTGGCCAGTCGGACATCCTAGTACTCAATATGCCAGTGCCAACGGATGATGACCCTCTGATGCTAGAGAAGATCAATCAGTTAGAATCATCGAACGTCTACTTCCAATTAGACGCGCAAATTCAAAAGCTTATCCATATGTTGGTGCAAGAAATGCAGGCCAGTCCTAATGATCTTCTACTAAGCCGAGCCTGTAATGACACGGTGATCGCGCTGATGCAAAGACACATCTCGGCATTTGAAACCTCAATCAAAGATTCACGCTTTGATCTTGAAGCGTTGGATCGCTACATAGAACAGCATTTAGCAAATAAAATCTCCGTCGCGCAGCTTGCAGGCAGTGTGTTTCTGGGTGAAAGCCAGTTCCACATGCTATTCAAAGATCAAATGGGCATTACCCCGCATCAGTACGTGTTAGGCAAGCGTATCGACCGATCTCGTCGTTTAATCGAACAAGGTAACCTCAGCCTTGGTCAGGTCGCTGAACTGGCTGGTTTCTCCGGTCAATCTTCCTTTACTCACACCTTTTCACGCCTTCAAGGCATGTCACCATCTCAATACAAAAAGAAAATTTCTGTTAAATAGTGAAACAAAACGGCATATTATTTTAAAGTTTCATATGTGACCTTGTGTTTGTTTTGTTAATAAAGCGAGTTTTTAGCAAAAAACTCGGAGTTTTTGACAAGTAATCCTTATATACTCTAAATACACTGCAGCCATTGTAGAGATCCCGGGCTAATTCCGGGTGTGAGATTAAGGAAAACGCATGTTTACAGCTACTGATGTGTTAAAGCCAGAATTCAACGAGCAGTCGCTTGCTGATCTATGGTCGCTTATCTCACCATTATATATGGTGGATGAAACCCAATGGCTAGAGCAACTTCTGCCGCTAGCTACCCCTTCTGAGTCAGAAAAGCAGCAGATCACAGACAAAACGACATCATTGATCGAAGCTATCCGTGCGGATAAGACTTCTATCCAGATGATCGATGCATTGTTGCTTGAATACAGCTTAGATACTCAAGAGGGCATCTTGCTAATGTGTCTGGCGGAAGCCTTGATGCGTATTCCTGATTCAGCAACCGCTGATGCGCTGATTCGTGACAAATTAAGCGTTGCGGATTGGAAATCTCACCTAAAGAATTCAGACTCAGTATTTGTTAACGCATCCACTTGGGGATTAATGCTAACAGGCAAGGTGGTTGGACTTTCATCTAAAGAGCAGAGTGCAGGTCAAGCGGTTAACCGTTTAGTGAACAAGCTTTCTGAGCCGGTGATTCGCAAAGCGATGCACCAAGCGATGAAGGTGATGGGTCACCAATTTGTTCTTGGTCGCAGCATTGCTGAAGCGCAAAAGAACGGTAAGTCTATGCGTGACAAAGGTTTTACCTACTCATACGACATGCTAGGTGAAGCGGCACTGACTACAGCTGACGCAAACAAATACTTCAAAGATTACCTAATGGCGATTGAAGCCGTAGGTCGAGACAACTATGTTTCTCCAGAATCGAAGGTCTCTTCAAAATCGAGCCCTGCGCCATCGGTATCTATCAAGCTTTCTGCGCTTCACCCACGTTATGAAGTGGCGAATGAAGACCGCGTATTGACGGAACTTTGCGACACGTTAGAGCAGCTATTGCGCCGCGCAGTAGAGCTAGACGTTGCGATTACGATTGATGCGGAAGAAGCGGATCGCCTAGAGCTTTCTCTTAAATTATTCGAAAAACTGTACCGCACTGACCTTGTAAAAGGTTGGGGTAAATTTGGTCTGGTTATTCAAGCTTACTCAAAGCGTGCACTACCGGTTCTAGTATGGCTAAACCGCCTAGCGAAAGAGCAGGGTGATTTGATCCCGCTTCGCTTAGTTAAAGGTGCTTACTGGGACAGCGAAATCAAATGGTCGCAACAAGCTGGCTTTACTGATTACCCAGTTTACACACGTAAAGAAGCGACAGACGTAGCTTACCTTGCTTGTGCGCGTTACCTATTGAGCCCAAGTGTTCGCGGCAATATCTTCCCGCAGTTTGCGAGCCACAATGCTCATACAGTTTCTGCTATTGCTGTCATGACCGACCATAAAGACTTTGAATTCCAACGCTTACACGGCATGGGTGATTCTCTGTACAACCATGCGATGGAAGCTTACCAACAGTCGGTACGTATATACGCACCGGTTGGCAGCCATAAAGATCTACTGCCATACCTAGTACGTCGCTTGCTAGAAAACGGTGCAAACAGCTCGTTTGTACACCGTTTAGTTGATGCGCGTTGCCCTGTGGAAGAGCTGACGCAACACCCTGTCGATATGCTTCTGGCGTTCGATACGCTGCACAACACTAAGATTCCTCTGCCTCCAGCGGTATTCCCTGAGCGTAAAAACTCTTACGGTGTGAACATTGATATTGAAAGCGAAGCGCATCAATTTGAAGAGCAAGTAAAAAGCTTCTTAAACAATCAATGGACTGCGGGCCCTGTGATCAACGGGGAATCTCTTGCCGAAAGCATGATCAAGGCTGAGCAGAACGTTGAGCAAGTGACGGCACCTTACGATCGTCGTATTAATGTGGGTCAGGTGGCTTTTGCTAACCTTGATCATGTTTCCGCAGCGATCACTGGCGCAGATGCAGCATTTGCTGATTGGAACGCAACTTCAGTTGAAACCAAAGCGGCAGCGCTTGATAAGTTGGCTGACTTGATGGAAGACAACCTCGCTGAGCTGGTGGCGATTTGTCATCAAGAAGCGGGTAAGACAATTCACGATAGTGTTGATGAAGTACGTGAAGCAGTCGACTTCTGTCGTTACTACGCTAAACAAGCGGATAACCTACAAGGTTTCGAACTAAAAGGTTTTGATGGCCAAACACGAATCGCTTCTCGACAAGGTCGTGGTGTTTTCGTTTGTATCAGCCCTTGGAACTTCCCTCTAGCCATCTTCCTTGGCCAAATTACTGCAGCACTAGTGGCGGGTAATACGGTTGTGGCTAAGCCTGCCGAGCAAACAAGCTTGATTGCTGCTCGTGCGGTTGAACTGATGAATGAAGCGGGCTTCCCTGCTGGCACCATTCAGTTACTACCGGGTCGCGGTGCTGAGATCGGCAGTGCACTAACAAGCCATGATGCGATTGCGGGCGTTGCCTTTACTGGTTCTACGCCAACGGCACAGCGTATCAATGTGTCATTAGCCACTCGTAACGCTAAGCCAGTTCCGTTTATTGCGGAAACAGGCGGCCAGAACGCGATGATCGTCGACAGTACGGCACTGCCTGAACAGGTAGTTCGTGATGTGATTCGTTCAGCATTCGCTTCAGCAGGTCAGCGTTGTTCTGCACTACGTGTGCTTTACATCCAAGAAGACATTGCAGACCGCGTGGTTGGATTGATTCACGGTGCAATGGACGAGCTGAGTGTTGGCATTCCACACCTGCATAAAACCGATGTTGGCCCTGTTATCGACCAAAACGCAAAACAGAAGCTAATGGCGCACTTAGAAAACATGACCAATACCCAGAAGAAGGTGGCTCAACTTTCTCTAGGTAGTGATTGTGAACATGGTGATTTTGTTCCACCAAGTGCTTTTGAAATTGATGACATCAGCTGCTTGAAAGAAGAACAGTTTGGCCCTGTGCTGCACATTGTTCGCTTCAAAGCGAGTGAGTTGGCGCAAGTGGTCGATCAAATTAACCAAACGGGCTTTGGCCTAACTATGGGTATCCACAGCCGTAACGAAACAACTTATCGTTGGATCGAGAAGCACATTCGTGTGGGTAACTGCTACATCAACCGTGACCAAGTGGGCGCCGTTGTTGGGGTTCAACCATTCGGCGGCCAAGGTTTGTCAGGTACTGGCCCTAAAGCGGGTGGTCCTCACTACCTATACCGTTTTACAGATGTTCATTTCTCTCAATCACAAGACAAGGCATAAGGAGCAGTATCATGGTTCATCAAGTGACAGGTTTTTCTGATGCTTTGCTAGCGTGGGAACAATGGAATCTTACCGACTTTGATTACAAGAGTGCTCAGGTACTTGCGCTGAAATCAGAGATCGAAAGTCAATCTGTGCCTTTGGCTGCAGTGGCAACTTATCATCTAGAGCAAGCGTCTGCGCTGCTTTCTGAGCATCACTTAATGGCAGGTCCTACGGGCGAAACCAATGAGTTGTATGCCGCAGGCCGCGGTGTGGCTTTGGTGATTGTTGATGATTGTGAAGAGAAGGTGCCCGCACTGCAAACTGCAACAGCGATGATTACTGCAGCACTATTGGCAGGTAACAGCGTTCAATTGTGCAGTGATGACGTGCAGTTCAACACCTTAATTGCAGATGCCGCGAAACAAGCGAATCTACCAACCAACCTGGTGCAGGTTGCTTCGTACGACGCTGCTCAACAGTTGTTGTCTTGCGATGTACGTAGCGTGGGTTACGTAGGTAACTCGCAAACGGCACAAGCTATCAATTTACAGCTTGCTAAGCGTGACGGTGCAATCGTCGGTTTAGTAGCTGAAACGGATCTGGTGACAATGAATGTTGCTAATGATCCACACCTATCGCTGCGCTTCATTACCGAGCGTACGCGAACTATAAATATAACAGCCGTGGGCGGTAACGCGACCTTGCTCGAACTTGGAAGTGAAGCTCACTAACCTTCAGTAAAATTGGCTCTAAGTACTTTTGGTTTTTTCCATTGTTGGGTTTTCTCCATCTTTGGATTTAATTCATAGTGCATTGGAGCCTCAATACCTAACTCAATGCACTCGCTTGCCTTTACGGTGAGTGTCTTGCATTGAATTAGGCATGGAAGGCTTTCTACAAAATGAGGACTATCAAATGATAGAAAACAGTTTTGCAATAACGACGACGTTCATTGCGTATCTAATTATGATGCTAGCGATCGGTGTTATTGCTTACAAACGTACATCTAACTCAACAGACTACTTCCTAGGTGGTCGTTCGTTAGGCCCATGGCCTGCTGCACTTTCTGCTGGCGCATCAGACATGAGTGGTTGGTTGCTACTTGGCCTGCCAGGTTACGCTTACGCTGCTGGCTTTGAAGCATTTTGGCTTGCTGGTGGTCTACTTGTTGGTACTTGGGCAAACTGGTTAATCAGTGCAAAACGTCTACGTACTTACAGCATTACGACTGAATCACTGACGCTGCCTGAGTTCCTATCTCGTCGTTTCAATGATAATTCTAAGCTGATCCAAACAATTTCTGCTTTCTTTATCCTTTTATTCTTCCTTTTCTACACAAGTTCAGGCTTGGTAGCAGGTGGTAAATTGTTTGAAACGGTATTCGGCCTTGATTACACAACAGCGGTAATTATCGGTACAGTCTGTGTAGTTTCGTACACTCTGTTTGGTGGTTTCCTAGCGGTATCTTGGACTGACTTGGTTCAAGGTCTACTCATGTCTGCAGCGCTATTGATTGTACCAATCGCGGCAATGAACGGTGGCCTAGGTCAGCTTTCTAGCGACCTACACAACATCAACCCAGAGCTGCTAACGCTATGGAATGATGCGAAGGGTGAGCCACTGTCTGCTATTGCGATCATCTCACTAGCGGCATGGGGTTTGGGTTACTTCGGTCAACCACACATCCTTGCGCGTTTCAAAGCAACACGTAGTAATAAAGACCTAACAACAGCGCGCCGCATTGCCGTTATCTGGACTGCACTGTCTATGATTGGTGCAATGCTTGTGGGTCTTGTTGGTCTAATCTATGTGACGAACTCTGGCGCACCTAAGCTAGACGATGGCGAGAAGATCTTCATGCTTCTTGTGAACGCGATGTTCCACCCAGTAATCGCCGGCATCCTACTTGCTGCCATTCTAGCGGCAATCATGAGTACTGCGGATTCACAACTTCTTGTTTCTTCATCTGCAATGGCAGAAGACCTGTATAAGCAAGTTTTGAAGAAAGACGCAACGTCAGAAGAGATTGTTCGTGTCGGCCGTTTCGCGGTTATTCTAATTTCTCTTGTTGCTCTTGTTCTGGCGATGACACCAGACAGCTCAGTACTTGGCCTTGTATCTTACGCATGGGCTGGTTTTGGTGCTGCATTCGGTCCTGCAATCGTATTAAGCCTATACTGGTCTCGTATGAACCGTAACGGCGCTCTAGCGGGTATCGTGGTTGGTGGTGTTACGATTGTACTTTGGAAGCAGTTCACGGGCGGTTGGTTCGATGTTTACGAAATCGTACCGGGAATCATCCTATCGACGCTTTCTATCGTTATTGTGAGTCTAATGACTGGTGAGCCAGAAGACGAAGTGAAAAAGCAACACGCTGAGTTCAAGAAGAACCTAGTTGAGCTAGACTAATTTACATTGTAAAACATATGTGAATTAGCAAAGAACATTAGCTAAAAAGCAATTGTAAAAAGAAATTGAAAAATAAAAGTAATAGAGTCACTTCGGTGGCTCTATTTTTTTATGTGGGCACTACCTTTGTCTTATAAAAAACCAGTAGGATACAGAAGAAGCACGGCTGTTATGAGGTTTACAATGTAAATCGAAACCAAATGATAGAAGGGAAATAAATAGAAGATAAAGGCTTTTCATAGCGCTTGATGTCAAAAAATAACCGATAAAATGGCTATTTTTTGAACTTGGCGCTCACTTTTGTTATTAGCTCGGTGAATTATTACACTGAATTGGACATCATGTGTCAATTATCAGTAACCACTAAAGACCTATAGGACAAAGGTATGCCTGATCTCTATTGCAAAGGATGTAAAAAAACAACACTACATAAGTCTATAATGAAACGTTGTGAATCTGAGCCTGAGACAACCTCTGGCCGTATGATGCAATGGACGTCAAAGCTATTTAGTGGAAACCTGTACTACGACATGGAAACTCAACACTTCTGTCGAACGTGTAACTGTCGTTGTGAAACAGGAACTGCAGTTCCCCAAGTTGGTCTGGCTTAGATTGTAGTAAGTGCTTACTAACTTAGATTTAAAAACCTCCCTGATGGAGGTTTTTTCGTTTTTTATGCCGCTTTTAGTGAAGGTTCTGCCTCGACGACATTGCCATCAATCTTAACTTCCCAGCCATAGTTTGAGTATTCACTTGCGAGTGCTTGGGCAACATCTTTTGATACCGTTACGTGTGTCCATGAACCGATTCCGTAAGGTTTATATGCGAGTTCTTGCGTTTTCATAATAGAGTCATCCTTTCTCTTTGAGAATTCTATTATTCACTTTGGCCTATATCCTTTCTTTCGTTTCTGGCTCAACTTATTTGTTAATCGGGTCATTTCTATAATAATTTGTTAATAACTGGAGTTTGATTTATAAGGGTTGTTATCGCTCCGTTCGGTTTTATATTTAACGTGAATAGGAATGGTCTATTTAGTTTTCTAAATGTGTGAGCAAGGTTTTCTTCGATTGCTCTTAGTATGGAATATACTGAGCGCAATCTAGAATGTTTAAGGAATATTATGTCTCAGCATCAACTCGATCGTATCGATAAAGAGATACTAAGAATTCTGCATATGAAAGGCCGTTTGCCCGTTGTTGAACTAGCGAAACAGGTCAACCTAACAACTTCACCTTGCTCTGATAGGTTGAAGCGATTGGAAAAAGTGGGCTACATCACAGGCTATCATGCTGAGCTTTGTTCAGAAAAGT
Source organism: Vibrio sp. 1F263 (assembly GCF_041439035.1). Classification (NCBI taxonomy): domain Bacteria; kingdom Pseudomonadati; phylum Pseudomonadota; class Gammaproteobacteria; order Vibrionales; family Vibrionaceae; genus Vibrio; species Vibrio sp. 1F263. The sequence goes on from NZ_JBGONI010000005.1 coordinate 174,299, forward strand.
TGGGGCTCGATGTCCAAGTGTTTATCCATATTCGCCTCGATCAAACCAGTTTTTCAATTTTTGATAAATTTGCCCAAGCGGTTGAAACGATGCCTGAAGTAGAAGAGTGCTATTCGCTGTCGGGGGATTTTGACACCATGATCAAGGTTCGAGTAAAAGACATGAAGGCGTATCAAGCATTTATGGCAACTAAGTTGGGCACCCTGCCAGGTGTAATTCAAACACGCAGCGAAGTGGTGATTGAAGAACACAAGAAGGGCTTTGGTGTTAACCCTGAGCTGTTGGCCACCATAAAATAGTGACCGGCTTTGCCTTACCAAGGTTATTTAGATATAAAAAATGGAAGCCAATAAGCTTCCATTTTTTGTTGAACGTCAGATAAAGATCAATCGGATAAACTTCTCCGCCTTACAGCGTAATTGCGGCAGAGATTAAACCAATCACACCGCCGAATACCCCACCCCAAACGACCAACCAACCAAGGTGTTTTTTGATCATGGTCTGAACCATCTCTTTAACCAGTTTTGGAGTCAGTTCATTCAAGCGCTGATCGATGATCGCCTCAATGTTCTCTTTAATTTCATCCATCATTGCAGGCGATTCAAGTTCATCCTTGATAGCATTTTTTACCGAATCGCTCTTGCTGATTTCAATCACAGACTCTTGCATCTTCTCAACAAATGGCGCCTTCATTGGCTGCAGTGCTTCTGTGCCACCAACCATCGCCAACATGCCACCAAACTGTGAGTTTTCGATAACATGAACCAGTGAATCGAATGCTGGGTTAAAGTCGATCTTTTTAATTACGGGCTCTAGATTGAGCGATTTTCCGGTCATCTCACTGCTAAGGAAGCGGTCGATGTTACTTTCAGTAAAGAACTGTTCCATCATTAGTTGCTTGATTGCAGCCTTGAACTCTTCAAAGCGTGCTGGAATAACACCAGAACCATATAGGCCGGGTACTTTTTCGAACAACATGTGAATCGCAAGCCAGTTGGTGATGGCACCAGAAAAGGCGAATAGGCCTGCATAAAGCAAGTATTGGTTTGCTGTCGCATAGCCGCCAGCAAGCAGTGCTAACGCAATAACGTTAGTTAAGATACTTTTGTTCATGGTTGATCTCTAGAAAGAATACTGCGCGCATTTTAAGAAAAAAACGCCAAGAAAAAAACAAAAGGATCGATGAAGTTTATAGAACCAATGAAAACAGATGAGAAAGGGGCAGAGAATAACAGGCATAAAAAAGGCTAGCCTCCCCCCGAAGTCTAGCCTTATTCCAGAACGCGCAAGCGAAGCGTCATTGCTGTTAATGTCATTATATGATTACGACATAACATTCTGCCATGTGTAATTTACCGCCAATTAACATTTTGGTGTGAATTACGCCGCACTTTTAAAATGGAATATAAATTAAGCGCTCGTTGTCTGTTCAAGATCATCACCAATAAACCCACCAGTCTGGTGATTCCACAATTGAGCATAGATGCCATTTTGTGTAATCAGCTCTTGGTGCGTGCCTTCTTCGACGATATTACCTTGGTCGAGTACGATCAAACGGTCCATTGCTGCAATCGTCGATAGACGGTGTGCAATCGCTATAACCGTTTTGCCTTCCATTAGTTCAATCAAGCTCTCTTGTATCGCAGCTTCAACCTCTGAATCGAGAGCTGATGTTGCTTCATCTAGAACCAACAGCGGAGCATTCTTCAGAAGTACACGTGAGATAGCGACACGTTGACGCTGCCCACCAGAAAGCTTAACGCCACGTTCACCTACTTGAGCATCGTAGCCAACGTTACCAAACGGGTCAGTTAGCGTTTCGATAAACTCATGAGCGTGTGCCTGTTTGGTTGCGGCATACACTTCTTCATCTGTTGCCTCAGGACGACCGTAAAGAATGTTGTCTTTGATCGAACGGTGCAGCAGTGAGGTATCTTGAGTCACCATACCTATGTTGCTACGCAGAGAATCTTGAGTAACGCTCGAGATCTCTTGGTCATCAATCAGGATGCGACCACTTTCTACATCGTGGAAACGCAGCAGTAAGTTAACTAGGGTCGATTTACCTGCACCTGAACGGCCAACCAAGCCGACTTTTTCACCCGGTTTGATGTTGAGGTTTAGGTTGTTAATCACACCCTTATTCTCACCGTAGTTAAAGCTCACGTTGTCGAAGTTGATACCGCCTTGTGGAACGTCCAAAGGTTTCGCATCTTTTTTGTCTTCGATAGCAATGGGCTTAGACAGTGTTTTAATACCATCAATCACGGTACCTAGGTTTTCAAACAGACCACCTATTTCCCACATGATCCATTTCGACATGCCGTTAATACGCAGAGCTAAGCTGACCGCAATCGCAATTGCACCTACGGTGATCGCGTTATCTAGCCATAGGTAGATAGAGATACCGGCAATGCTGAACACCAACAAGTAGTTAGCGAATTCAACGCAGATGTTGAAGCCAGTAACCAAGCGCATTTGGCGATGGACTGTGTCTAGGAAGCCTTCCATGCCTTCTTCTGCGTACTCGGTTTCTCTTTTACTATGAGAGAAAAGTTTGACCGTAGCGATGTTGGTGTAGCTATCCACAATGCGACCCGTCATCAACGAGCGAGCATCCGCTTGTTCTGAAGACACATCTTTCAGCTTTGGTACGAAGTGCAGTTGAATGCCAACGTAAATGAACAACCAAATCAACATTGGAGCCATTAAGCGCCAATCCGATTCAGCGAGCATGAACAGCATCGCTGTAAAGTAAACCGTCACGTAAACAAACACATCGACCATTTTGGTCACGGTTTCACGTACCGCGAGCGAGGTTTGCATCACTTTGGTCGCGACACGCCCGGCAAAGTCATCTTGATAGAACGACAAACTTTGCTTCAAAAGGTAGCGGTGAGCTAACCAACGAATCGACATTGGATAGTTGCCTAGCAAAGTTTGGTGAAGCAATAGCGAATAAACACTGATCAAGATTGGCATCACGACCAACAGCAGAACGCCGAGCCCCATCAGTGTCGACTCGTTGTCTGCCAAGAAAGTGTCCGGGTTGCTGGTTGATAGCCAGTCAACCAGTTGACCCATGTAACCGAACAGCGCAACTTCGATGATCGCGATGGTCATGCTCATCAATCCGAGCAAGATCAACGGCTTTTCAAAACCTCGTGTGTAATGGCGGCAGAATGCCAGTATTCCAGTAGGAGGTTGTATCGGCTCTCCCTTTGGAAAGGCTTCAGTAAAGCCTTCAAATTTCTTGTACATAGTTTTCCCTTTATAAGCTACTGCATCTTTGATGCTAGAGCATCGTGATGTGCAGCTTTGTTTTTATAGTCTTGATTTGAATTTTTCAGTTTTAGTTTGAAATTATATAAGTGCCAACGCGTTCTTATAAGTATTAAGCCATTCGATAGAGTTTTGTTTAGTTCTTATGTAAGTACTTGGTTTAAGCGACACAGAACACTTCCAAAGAGTGTCTTTCATGAAGCTAATTTTAGATTGAATTAGGCAGGAAAAGTTAAGCTTATTTCAAACGTAATTGATGGTTATGCAACGGTGATAATCCTAACGTTAAATGGATTAAATTGTAATCAAAACTCGTGTGGAGCTGAAAAATGAAATGAGAATATTTATCCAGAAAATTCTTTAACGAATATGCATACAGTTGGTTCTTTCTGATGTGCTGTTATCTTGCAGTAAAAATTACCGATTAATCTAAAATCTGCAGTAATTACTTGGGATAAATATTCAAATCATTGTGATTTTCAGTGAATTTTGTCGTAACAAGTTGTTTACAATTCTGAGGTAAATAAAAGATAGGGACGGTTAAAATGTTAAACCTACACAAAAAATCACTGCATATTACTAATGTTCAAAACGCAAATTGCGTTGTTATGGTGCCGCCAAAAGAATTTAAATTTAACGAAGAAACAGCCCGTGATAACGAGTTTCAGCACAGAGTCGATCTGACTGAAGCTGAGGTAAAGCTAGAAACGATGGCCGAGTTTAAGGCTATGGTGGTTTCGCTACGTAAAGAAGGTGTGCAAGTTGTAGAGTTTGATTATCCGGAACTGGGTGTTGAAACCCCTGACGCAGTGTTCCCAAACAACTGGTTCAGTACTTGTAGTGATGGAAGCCTATTCACTTTCCCTATGGCGTGTGAAAACCGTCAAAATGAAGTTAAGCCGAATGCACTTATTGAAGCGTTGGAAGCGTCTGGTCGCATTGTTAATCACAGTGAGTCTATGGAGTCGTACGTTGCTCAAGGTTCTTATCTAGAGAGCACAGGCGTGATGGTGATCGACCATATCAACAAGACCATTTATGCTGCGCTTTCACAACGTTGTGACCGCGAAGTATTGGAAGATTACGCTAAGCGCATTGGCTATTCTCGCGTGGTCTCGTTCCAAACGGCATTACCGTCTGGTCAACCGATTTACCATACCAATGTGATGATGGCGATTGGCGATAATTTCTGCGTGATCTGTGATGAAGTGATCCCAGAGTTTGAGCGCCGCTTTGTTGTGAAGTCTCTTGCCAAAGACAAGCAAGTTATCTCTATCTCAATCGATCAGATGAATCGTTTTTGTGGCAACATCCTTCAGCTTGAAACTGTGAATGGCGACAAGGTGATCGCGATGTCTCAATCGGCTTACGATGCGTTTTCTCCAGCTCAGTTAGCTCAGCTTTCGACGCACGGTAAGCTACTACCATTTAACGTGAGAACGATCGAAGACATCGGCGGTGGTTCGGTGCGATGCATGTTGGGTGAGGTGTTCCTACCAACGCGAGTGAATCGCTTGTAACAAGTATAGAAAGTATAACAAGCACTCACTTTAGCAATGAATCTTTGAATACCACTCTTATTGCAGAGTGGTATTTTTGTTTTTGTCTATCACAAATAAGAGAACAGAGCTCGATACAGGAGTCAACGCGCAAAAGCTAACTCGAATAAGCTATGAAGCGTCCTTAAAAGCTCTGTGTTCAATGAACTGAGCTGACAGTGTTACGACTTCCTTGGAGTAGACAAGCGCTGTGTGGTTGAGTTTGAGGGCGTAAGTATCAGTGGCTCCTCTCAGGTTGGCGTCTTCGAGTGTTACTGTACCATCGCCAGGATTTCTTCCCAGAACAATTCGTCCAACTCCGGCGTCGTAAGTGCCGGTAATGACACCAATCGGCACATCAATGTCGTAGTCACCCAAGCCATCGCTTAAGATCATTTTGCTTGAACCAAATATAAATCCAAGCCCATGATTAGACAGTGTTTTAGCGATAGTCGCGCCATTGTGCGGTGTGCCTGCGGTAATAATGCAGGTGTCGGCGAAGTGTGGTTGGTAGAATTTAAAGTAATGACGAATCAGCAAGCCACCCAGTGAGTGACCGAAAAAATAGACCTCATCATACTCATTAAAACGAGCATTCACGAAACGATTGAGACGTTTGGCTGCAGAAGGGAAACGCAGCGAGTTGTAGGCAAACTTGTGCGTTGTAAAGCCGCGTTTTTTGAAGTTTCTATCCAGATATTGCATGATCAACGCAGGCATATATAGACCATGAATTAAAACTATATGTTTGTTTTTATTATTCATTTTTGTCCTCCGTCTGATGATGCCCCCAGTATATTTAGTCGCAAATCTAAACTCAATAAAACTTGCGGCTAATGGGACACAAAAGACAGAGCGCTCGTTATAGATAAAGAGTGGTTACTCCGATCTCACTCCTCCATACACATCAATGGTTAGTCCACCTTGTTTGGCATAGGTATTCGGTGTTAGGCCTGTTACCTTATTGAAGCTTCACTTTTTGCTTCAGGTTCAACCAAAACCTTTATCACGCCTTTTTGTAAAATCAGGTTGTTGGGGTAGGTGATAATGTTACCCGAACTGTGTCGAAGAATAACGTGGAACATGGTGATATCGATGATCACACCGCTGATGTCTTCGTCTTTCTCCGCGACTCTTACTCTGTCGCCAATGCGATAAGGGAAGACAAAAAATATTAGTACGCTGGCTGTGAGGTTACTTAGAATGGACCATTGCGCGAATAAAGCGACACCCAGCACCGCAAATATGGATGATAAGAACAGCGAAATATCACCAAAACCCAAGTTAAGAACAATCGTAAACACAGCGATGAAGAGTAGAAACAGAACAATATTGAAACACTTAATCACGAACTGCTTTCGCTTCAATTCGACACGCTTATTTTCCGCTAATGTTTCTATCCAGTTCTTACCTAAGCGTTTGATCACCCAATACACAGTGATAAGAAGTAAACCTAAAACTACTTGTCTAAGCCACATATTGGATTGCAAAAACTCAACCATTAAATAAACCTCAATTTTTTCAAAATAACGACCTCTGCCGCTACGACCACGAGCAGCCCAATGCAAAATAGTGGAAATGCTATTGGGTTATCTGTTCCGGGTATCCCAGCGATATTGACACCCAGTAAACCGGTGAAAAACCCAGCAGGGAGGAAAATACCTGCAATGATAGAAAATAGGTACGTATTTCTATTCATTTTTTCAGCTTGTTGCTGACTTAGGCTCGCTAAAAATACATTAATTTGTTCGATGTAAAACTCAACAGACTCGTTAATTCTCAGGATGGTATCAAGGCTGTTCTTTATATGACTGTTGTGCTTACTCAATGGTGCAGGTAGGTCACTCATTAAATCTTCAAAAACGTATTTCTGTGGCTTCAAATAACGCCTTAGTCTGAGTAGCCTTGAATGTAGAGCGTTAATGGATCTTATGTCGATATTGGATTTAGATTCTAACTCGTCAATTAATAGTTCGACGGGTGCTAGGAAGGTTGAAATACTGTGGTTGATTCCACGGATCATGCCCAACAACACATCAGGTAATGATGTAGGGCCTTGGTTTTGAATGAGATCAGATATCAGATTACTGACCGCTTTTGAAGGAACTTTACGTGTCGATATTAAAGTGCCTTTGTACCATAAGATGCGTAGGCTAAGCATGTCGTCAGGGTTAGCACCTTCGTTTAGATTAATGCCTCGCAGAATCATCAAAAAACAGTCGTGTCCAAACTGTTCGAACCGAGGGCGGGTGTCATCGGTGAGTAATGAATCGATGATGGCATTTGGAACCGTATTACTGTGGAGCCATTCTCTCAAACCGTCAGCATCTCTTTGGCAGTGATACCAAGTTGATTGCTCGAATGAGGCTGGGCTGGTGGTGTGTTCATGTGCCACACCCTCAGAAAATTGCCAGCTTGAAATTATGAAAGCGTCCATTCATTTGTCCTTAATGATATGACATAAACATTGATATTAGGCGCCATTCAGGCGCGGTATTGAACTGAGCTAATCTTGGTAAGTTCAATGAGCGATGTGAGTGAGATAAAGTCTAATAAGACAGGTTGGTCTTTGGAGCACGACGGACTCTTCCATTATTGTTTCTATTAAATGTAGCTCATTGTTTCGTCGTTATAAATTAGCACTCTGGCTCCATGTTAGCGACGAAAAAAAAGAAAAGACCGAGGTCTTTTCTTTTTAGGGGAAGTTGAGGAGAGCTTATTCAGGCAACTCGAGTTTTCCGATGGTTTACATAAGCAAAAACACTACCGACACGCAGCAAAAATATCTTGGCTCGCTCGGTATTCTTTAGTTTGCACGTCCATCAGGCCAAGCAAGGAGTCGAACAGGTTATCGTGAGAAAAGCTCTGCTCTTTCCCCGCCTTTCTTAAGCAGGTCTCGCTTATCCCTTTCTGCGCAGCAAAACCATCAGACATCCATAGGATCATCGGTACGTGGGTTTGTTCTTTTGGTGCCAGCGAGTAGGGCATGCCGTGAAGATACACGCCATTCTCCCCTAAAGACTCTCCGTGATCCGAGATATACATCAGTGCGACATTGTACTTGTCGGTCAGTTTCTCCAGTTTCCGAATCGCCTGTGAGAGAAAGAAATCCGTGTACAAGATGGTGTTGTCGTAGGTGTTAACCACTTGCTCTTTGGTGCAGTTTTCAATGTCTGCACGAGCGCAGTCAGGCGTAAATTTCTTATGTTCTTCTGGATAACGCTCAAAGTACGTTGGGCCGTGAGACCCCGAAATATGATAGAAAATGATGCTATCTTGTTTAAGATCTTGAGTATCTTGTTCGAAGTTCTCTAGCATGGCTGTGTCATAGCACACATCTTTATTACACAGCGGGTCGCTGTCTTTGGCGACGAGCGTCATCTCTTTGATTCGATGTGCGACCGCCTTGTCTCCCCCATCATGCTCTCGCCAGATAGAGTGAATGCCCGCGCGGTTCATCATGTCGACCACGTTATCTTGGTTGTAGGCTTTGTCGCGATCGTAGTTGCTGCGATTCATGTTCGAGAACATACATGGCACAGAAACCGCGGTGGCTGTTCCGCACGACTGAACATCAGAGAAAAATATCGGGTTGTAAGGCTTGGTATGAGCGTTGGTTTCTCTCTCATAGCCATGATATTGGTAGTTGTACACGCGTGCGGTTTCACCAAGAACAAACACTAATAATGTTGGTTTGGTTGCCGCTTTGGCTTGTGCTGTTTGCTTCGCATCTAATCCTAACTCTTGATAAGGGATGGGCTGTTTTATGTAAGTGTTATTGATATATTTAACCGTTGATGACACATACTCGGTCGGGATGATCATCTTTTTGATGTGCGAATGATTACGACCAATCGATACGTAATCTTTGTAGAAAAGCCCGGCAATAATGGCAATGACGATCAAGGAAGAGAGCAGCCCAATCGATTTCCAGACAAAGAAATCTTTCCAAGATTCTTTTTCAAGTTTGGTGAACAACAGGATGAACGATGGAATACCGCCCATGGCAAGTAACCATAAGATGGAGTGGGTACTTACATAGCTTGCTGCTTCACCACTATTGGTCTCAAACACATTCTCTATCATCCCGTAGTCGACGAATATGCCGTAATTGAACATGCTGTAGCTGACTAAGGTTGAGGTGATCAGTAATAAGATGAAAAACGGCTTGGAGAATATCGGCCAATTAAAGACTTGGAAGATAAAATTGAAGGCAGCAAGGAAGAAGAACGGGATGGATATAAGAAACGCGACACTTTCAGACTTTGATACCTGAACAATACTAAACAGTTCTAGGGAGAGAGGGATGTTGATGATAAGCAGATAATACACAGCCAACACAAAGGGCAGTTTGTTTATCGACATGTTTAAGCTTGGTAGATTCATAGGTCTTTTTTCCTGCGTATCTTATCTCTTTATTTTAGTCTCCCTATCAAGAAAGCTCTAATATCAACGCATAAAGATCGAGAAGTGATGGTGAGTGATAACCGGCTAAAGTGAAATGACTCGATAGGGTGTATAGATACAAAAATTCACTTTACTGTGCTGCCTTATCATAGGGCAGAGTAGCAAAGTGAATTTGAGTTATTTACTTACAACGTGGCCGTGAGGAGCACATTAGAAGTTGTATGAACCACCGAAGCTAACACTGTTGAACGCTAGTGTGTGGTCATCGTTTTTGAGAGAACCCTGATAGGAATAGTCATCAACACTCACCGCGTCAGCTTGTGAAATAAGGCGAAGTGTTAAGTGTTCAATCGGCGTGTATTCAACACCTACGCCAAAGTGGAAGCCAGTACCGCTGTCGTCCCCATAGTTTGCCGCTTGATTCGCGTGAAGGTCAACAGAGCTTAAACCAGCCAACACGAATGGACGAATAGTGTTGTCAAACGTATAACCGATATTCGCTGATGCAGAAATAGAGGTTGGCGAGAGTTTTTCTGCGCCATTTTTGTAATCTGCATAATCGTTGTAGCCAAGCTCTACGCCAACAATACGGTTGAATTGGTAACCACCGTATAGGTTATAACCCATACCATCTGAATCTAAACTCCCGTGACCATCTGTATCGGAGTCTTGATAGACACTAAGTCCACCACCTACATACGCGCCACCATCTGTGCTTGCTGCAAAAGTTGGAAGTGAAACTAAACCGATTAAGCCAAGTGCTAATACTGATTTTTTCATGATAATACCTTGTTTACTCATCCTGTGATGTAAGTCACGGTATCGCTGACGAATGATTTATAAAACCCTCACAAATGAAACCTATTTTTTCATTGATAAAGTGACTATCTGTAGCCCTTGATTTATCAAGAGGTAAGGTCATATTTGTTGGTTATATTCTTTATAAATAAAATTCACATATTGACAAAAGGTTAAATTTGCTAAATAAAACGATGTTTTTTAAGGTTGAAGTGAGATCGGGTTTATCTAACTAATTGAAAAATAAAATATAACAAACATTGTATTTACTCTATTGTAGTATTTGTTGCGGTGTTTGTTGAAAGCAAAGCAGTACGCTGATTCTAATCATGACAAGGAGAGTTGGATGTTAAACCGAGCAAACACAGGTTTGGTGGTTGTGGTCTTGGATGAGGCTTTGAGTGGGATGAGATATTGTATGTTTGCATTTTAGGAGGAATAAACGGGGAGATGCTAGCACCAGTCCCCGTATTTACAGTCAATATGACGGTATTCTATGCTCAGTCCTTGAGCACCAGCGAAAGTATTGAATGTCAGGTAGAAGCTTCCAAGACCAAACTTTTGGTGTCGTCAGTTGGTTCGTGGACAAATAACGACGAGTTAAGCTTTGCAGTAAACGCGTGCTTCTCGTGGTGTATAAATACCAAAAGTTACGGCTGCTAGTAAACCATTCACGAATGTCTCTTGAACTTCAACTTTAGCAACGTTGTCGATACCGTTACATACTTTAGCTGCATCAATTTGCTTTTTCTGCGCTAGACCGTTGATGAAAAAGTGGTGTGACTTTTCAGTTGTTGGTGCTGTTGCTTCGCTCTCTTGAGGGGCCATTACGAAAGTTTGTTGAGCGCAACCTGTTGCTACTAGCGATAGTGCCGCGATGATCATTAATTTTTTCATGTGTTTCTCCAGAGATAAAATTCAGCTCACGTTAGTAAGGGTGAACGAGTGTTGTTGGTTTTAAAGGGGGGTATCTAGCCTCCTTCGGTTGATGTTGAACATTATTCCAGAGATGATTGGTCGTTACTGTATGGGTTTGTCAGTCGAATCGTTACACAGTGGAAAGGCTATAGTGAATACGGCGCCCTTTAAAGTATTGCTTTGTGCGACTTGTACTGTTGCACCGTGTTGAACACAGATCTTCTTGACGATAGAAAGCCCTAGACCATGGCCACTCTTGGCTTTGTTACGAGCTGTATCTCCAACATAAAAAGGTTCGAATAGGCGAGAACGGTGCTCTTTTGCTACGCCGTCACCGTCGTCATGCACGGCGATTTGTAACATATCGTGGTGCACGCTTGCTTCTATCGAAATTTGTGAGCGTGCGAATTTCATCGCGTTACGTACTAGGTTATCTAACGCGCGATTGAGCAGCGTATCATCTACTAATATCAAATGAGGTTGTTCTGGTAGTGATAGATCAATACTAAACTCAGTCTCTTTGTTCCAACGGCTCATTGCGTGATCGAGAAAGTCTCTTATCTCTAATGGCTGTAGTAAGTTATCTAGATCACAACTGTCGAGTTTTGCGTAATATAGTAGCTCATCGACCATTTTTTCCATCTCTTCTGTGTCTTCAACAATGCTCTCGATAGTATCTTGCTGTTCTTTGTTGAGTAGCGTGTCTTTGAGCATTTCAGCCTGCCATTGAATTCTGAATATTGGAGTTCGCAGTTCATGAGCTACCGCATTGGTAAGTGAACGATTACTCTCGATTAAGCTATGGATTCGGTCGGCCATCAGATTAAAGGATTTATTCAGAGTTCCAATTGCACTGCCGCCTGATGTTTCAGCTCGCGAAGAGAGGTCGCCTTCAGAGAAGCGTAATGTGGCATTTTCAAGCTTCTTAACTCTGCGGAAAATAATCAACAGATGACCCAGGCCATATACGATGAAGCTCGCGATAAAGAATACCCAAATGAGGTCATCTTCGAGCTCTATTTTTTGTCGAACGAGCGTGTCGTCGTTGGGCAGGTAATGATAGATGTTTTTACTGTTAGCTAAGCGAAACCATAACTCCCGATAGTCGTCGTGAAAAATAAATACGTTGGGGTTAGCAGTAAAGAACTCAGAAACTGGAGTCGGTACTTCATCATTCGATTTGAATGTGACGAGGGTATAGCGGGAGGTGTCAACAAACTGATTTATGGCTTGATGAGCGGCTTCGAGGCCCTGATTATTCGCTATGTTTTCTAGGAGCTGTTGGTGGGCCGTTGCTTCGTAATCTTGCAATATATATTCATAGTCGGTATTGAGCTGATAGACACAAATTTCGTAGGCGAGAAGACCAACAATAAAGCAAGTTAACAGCCCTAGTAGGGACTCCAAATAGATACGTCGCATAATCGCTCTCTTTCATTGCGCCCGTACTGAGCGCGGTTAATGCCAGGCGGTCGAAACAAATAAGTAACCTTTTCCGCGAATGGTTTGAATTTTCTCTGCTGGTGCTTTGTCGTCACCAAGTATTTTTCGCAAACGTACTACTTTGTTGTCAATCGTCCGATCGATCCCGTCGTACTCGATCCCGCGCAGCGTTTGAGTTAAGTAATCACGTGACAGCGGGGTATCAGGGTTGGATGCTAACAGCCAAAGTAAATCAAACTCACTGTCTGTCAGTGATAAAACCGCGCCTGAAAGCTCACACTTTTTATAGGTGTTTTTCAGAATGAGTTGATCAAATTGAAGGGTGCCTGAGTCATCGACTGATGACGTATCGGTTTCCTGTCGGCGCAATAGTGACCGGACTCTTGCTAGCAGAACTCGTGGTTTTATTGGCTTAGTGACATAATCATCGGCCCCTGTCTCTAAACCAGCAACGTGATCAAAATCGTCATCGCTGGCGGTGAGCATTAAGATTCTACCTTTGAAGTGTGTACGTGTCTGTCGGCAGATTGTAAGCCCATCGGTTACAGGAAGCATTAAATCCAACAGCACGATATCAGGTTGGTCGTCAAGGATGGTTTGCACTGCATCACTGCCATCGTCTAACGCGGTGACCTCAAAGTCTTGTGCTACAAAGTAATCCTTTAGCATTTGCTGAAGTTTTAAATCGTCTTCAACGATGATCATTTTAGGTTTTGTCATTCCGTTATCAGCCTTGTTGTGCGTTTAATTTGTTGAAATTACGTGAGTGCGTTTAATTTTGGCGGCTCCTGCTGTTGCATATCAATCACAAATGCGTCAAGAAGAAATTCCTGATGCGAATGATTAAACACTTTCCATGCTAGTTCAATGCCGATTTCTTATTTAATCGAAAAATAAAAAACAACGTTCAAAAAAATCTACATTCTATTACATTCGCACGACAGATAATTTAATTGTTAACCAATAGAATTTCTCCAATCAAAATTTTGGGGAATAATGGTATGAAGTACTATCGAAATACGTTGCTAGCGTTACCTTTGGCTCTCTTGGCTGGCTGTAATTCAAGTTCAAACACGGGACAATCAACCACCATTTCGCAAAAGGAACCGAAGGCTGACTACGTATTTTCTTCAGCTAAACTTGGTGAGTTGTATCAAGAGAGGCAAGAGCTCCAAGAAGAGGCTATGAAGCTCTCTTACGATGGTATTTTGTATGAAAAAATTCAGTTTGCTGAAGACATTAGTGATAAGCAAAAAGTGATTAGGCTTTTGGATGGCTTAGGTCAAAGTGTTGATCTGTACTTTCCTGAAGCTGGGTTTGATAGTTGTGGTATTTATACAGAGAGCAAGGGCTTGGATCTATTTGATTGTGATGCAGCACAACGCTTTACTTCTAGTGATACTACGTCAATAAAAGCAATGACGAAGGATAAAAAAGTCTCCGTTAATCTTGAATACCAAAACGAGTTGTCGCAATACGTGACGAGCCTAGGTTCGACGATTCTGAGTAAATCCAAAAATGGTAATAAAGTCACCATTACCACATCGTTTGCCTTCAACGCTTTTTACCGCGATGTGCTCAACGAGACTGGCGCTGTTGAACGGATTACTTCCACTCTAGGCGCATCAACCTATTCTCAGATTTTTGATATCGTGAAGTTATACCGAGGCAGTGAGATGACGTTGAAGTTCACCAACCATATTGGCGGTAGTGCTGATGACGAAATCAACATGTACACCGGGCGTATGATCAATAACAACAAGATGACGACGGTTGTGACTCCAACGGGTTCGGTTTTTTCGGGTGGTACGGATCTATTTGCTGCTGGCAACCCACGCATATTGCAACGCGCTGATACTACCAAGGTCATTGAACTGAATAAACAGGTGGGTGTGCATAGTTGGGCTGAAGGGAATAAAACGGCCAAAGAATTCCCATACACCAATGAGAGTCATCGTCAGCAAGCGACCTATTTTAAAAAGGCGATGGGAGAAAAAGGGATAGACTTCTATATCTTCACTTTAGATTCTGCCCCGGCTTCCGGTGAACACTGGATGACCAAAGCAGACTCTGATAAGTACGGTTTTATTACTCGTATTGAGTAGTCAAAGAAAGTAACAATAACGACTCCGCAAAGGTTGGTGATGGCTCTGTCATTATCGGCCTTTTTTTGTTCATGTCTTGATTCGTTACTTTGTTGAGTGCAGATTTCCTAGTCTTAAATTTCAGTATTAAGACTCATTGATACTACCTTTCAACTTCCCCCAAAAAAGTGTCTACACGTATTCCTACTGATTTATTATTTGCTCTTCCTAAGCAAAACTTTTGACCCGTAACCATCACACCTCAAATCTTTAATGGTTTTATTTAGTGGTCTAAATGATGTTTAACGCATTGTTTTAAAATGACTTGTTTTATTTTGAATGACGTGTTGTTACAAGTTTGTTTTAAATAATCATTTGAACCCTAACTAAATTTCTGTCATTTTATATTTAACTGAACGTTCAATATAAAATAAAAGGACTAAGAAATGCCGAAGGTTGGGATGCCTGATATACGTAAACCACAGCTTGTTCAAGCCACCATGACGGTGATTGATCGAGTGGGTTTGCATGCCGCGAGTATTGCGTTGATCAGCAAAGAAGCGGGAGTCTCCACTGGCATTATTAATCACTATTTTGGTGGAAAGCATGGGCTGCTCGAAGAGACCATGCGTGAAATCCTTCGTCAACTTTCCAATACCATCACCACGTCACTAAAAGCACTTCCTGTTGATGCTCACCAACAGAGAATAAACGCGATCATCGATGGTAACTTCGAAGGTTACCAAGCTGAAAATAAGGTCGCGAAGGCGTGGTTGGCATTTTGGTCTTATTCGATGCATGACGCTCAACTAAAGCGCCTGCAAAGGGTTAATGAAAAGCGTTTGACTTCTCATTTACTTATTGAATTAAAATCGATTTTTCAACCTGAGCAAGCGGAATTGATCGCACACGGCATTGCATCATTAATTGATGGGATCTGGCTAAGAGGGACGCTCAACCCTGAAGGTATTAACGCCGATAAAGCACGTGCAATCATCAATGACTACTTAGACAAGCAGCTTACGTTTTACTCGTGTCAGCGCGATTAATGATTCGTTAAAAATTCTAGTGCGTGAGCTCAAAAGGCTCGCTCTCAACAACGATATGCATTCACAAATACATAGACCGATAGAGTCTAACAACAATAATTAAGTCAGAAGATCAAATGGAAATGAACTCGTTATACATCGATGGTAAAGCGGTTGACGCTACCTCAGGCGAAAATTTCGTCAGCATTAACCCTGCAAACGGCGAACCTATCGCAACGCTTGGCCAAGCTTCTTCAGCTGACGTTGAAAATGCGATTGAATCGGCGAAGCGCGGATTTGCGGTATGGTCAGCAATGACAGCCGTAGAACGCAGCCGCATTCTTTTAAAGGCGGTAGAGATACTTAGAGCTCGAAATAATGACCTTGCGAACCTTGAGGTTGTCGATACGGGCAAGCCGTTACAAGAAGCGATCGAAGTCGATGTGGCTTCGGGTGCTGACGTTATTGAGTATTTCGCAGGGCTAGCGCCTACGCTGCAAGGCGATCAACAACCTCTTAGTGAATCTCAATTTTTCTACACACGCCGTGAACCGCTAGGCATCTGTGCTGGCATTGGCGCGTGGAACTACCCTATCCAAATCGCAATGTGGAAATCGGCTCCAGCACTCGCTGCGGGTAACGCAATGATTTTCAAGCCTTCAGAAGAAACGCCGCTAACGGCACTTAAACTTGCTGAAATTTTCACAGAAGCTGGCCTTCCTGATGGCGTATTCAACGTAGTTCAAGGTGACTACCGAGTGGGTCAAATGCTAACGGCTCACCCTGACATCGCTAAAGTGTCTTTCACAGGCGAAACCGGTACGGGCAAAGCGGTAATGTCAGACAGTGCTAAAACACTCAAGTCTGTAACGATGGAGCTCGGTGGTAAATCACCAATGATCATCTTTGATGATGCGAAATTGGATGATGCAGTTTCAGCTTCGATGGTGGCTAACTTCTACACCCAAGGCGAAGTGTGTACTAACGGTACCCGTGTTTATGTACACGAAAACATCTACAACGCATTCATCGACCAACTTAAAACACGCACTGAGAAGCTGATCATTGGTGATCCAATGGACATGGATACTCAGATCGGTGCGTTGATTTCTAAAGAACACCTTTCAAAAGTTCTCGAAGCGATTGAGCTGGCAAAACAGTCAGGGGCAACTCTGCTAACTGGCGGCTATCGAGTGACAGACAACGGCTTAGCGAACGGCAACTTTGTTATCCCAACCGTGTTTGTGGATTGCGAAGACAACATGCCTCACGTTCAACAAGAGATCTTCGGCCCTGTAATGTCAGTGTTGAAGTTTACGGACGAAGACGATGTGATTCGCCGCGCTAACGACACCAAATATGGCCTAGCGGCTGGCGTGTTCACGCAAAACCTTTCTCGTGCTCACCGTGTTATTCATCAAATGCAGGCTGGTATTTGTTGGGTGAACACGTGGGGCGACTCACCGGCAGAAATGCCTGTTGGTGGTTACAAGCTTTCAGGTATTGGCCGTGAAAATGGACCAGAAACCCTACTTCACTATACGCAGACTAAGAGCATTCTTATTGAACTTGGCGACTACGCCAGCCCTTATGCCTAACGCGTAACACTCAATTTTATGGGTTAGCTTAAAAGAGCTAGCCCTACTGACTCATCTCAGGGAAATCAAAACATGGAACAACGCTACGATTATATTATCGTCGGCGCGGGTTCGGCCGGCTGTGTGTTAGCGGATAGGCTAACGGAAAGCGGTGAACATAGCGTTTTATTACTGGAAGCTGGTGGCACGGACAAGAGTATTTTTATCCAAATGCCAACCGCGCTTTCTTACCCAATGAATACTGAAAAGTACGCTTGGCAATTTGAAACAGAGAAAGAACCGGGCCTTGATGGACGTGAACTGCACTGCCCACGTGGCAAAGTTTTAGGCGGCAGCTCATCAATTAACGGCATGGTTTATGTTCGTGGCCACGCGTGTGATTTTGACCAATGGGAAGAAGAGGGCGCTGCGGGTTGGAACTACCAAGCATGTCTGCCTTATTTCCGCCGCGCTGAATCATGGAACAAAGGCGGTGATGAATACCGTGGTGACAATGGTCCTGTCGGCACTTGTAACGGCAACGATATGGCGCTAAACCCGCTTTACCAAGCGTTCATCGATGCAGGTAAAGACGCAGGTTACCCAGAAACGCAAGATTACAACGGCTACCAGCAAGAAGGCTTCGGCACCATGCACATGACGGTAGACAAGGGGGTTAGAGCCTCAACCTCTAACGCTTATCTTCGTCGTGCATTGAAGCGTTCAAACCTCACCTTGAAAAAAGGCATCGTGGCACGTCGTTTCTTACTTGAAGCATTCGTCGCAAAAGACCAGTCATCAGAAGGTCAATCAGGCCTGAAAGCGGTTGGTGTTGAGTTTGAAAAGTCAGGCAATACTCAAGTGGCTGTGGCGAACAAGGAAGTGATCTCTTCTGCGGGTTCTATTGGCTCGGTTCAACTGCTGCAACTTTCTGGTATCGGCCCGAAAGCGGTACTTGAGAAGGCGGGTGTTGAGCTTAAACACGAACTCAGTGGCGTCGGTGAAAACCTACAAGACCACTTGGAAGTGTACTTCCAATATCACTGTAACGAACCCATCACGCTCAACAGCAAGCTTGGTTTAGTCAGCAAAGGCATGATTGGCGCAGAGTGGATTTTGACTCGCAAAGGTTTGGGGGCCACTAATCACTTTGAATCGTGCGCGTTCATTCGTTCTCGCAAAGGATTGAAGTGGCCGAATATTCAGTATCACTTCCTGCCAGCAGCGATGCGTTACGACGGACAAGCGGCCTTTGATGGTCATGGTTTCCAAGTTCATGTTGGCCCTAACAAACCTGAAAGTCGCGGTACGGTAGCGATCACTTCTGCTGACCCACATGCCAAGCCAGAGATAATTTTCAACTACATCTCGACTGAGCAAGACCGCCAAGATTGGCGTGATTGCATTCGCTTAACCCGTGAAATTTTGTCGCAACCTGCGATGGATGTTTACCGTGGCGAAGAGATTCAGCCGGGTCTAAACGTAACTTCTGATGAAGCGATCGACGAATGGGTTAAGCAGAATGTTGAAAGTGCTTATCACCCTTCTTGTGGCTGCAAAATGGGCGCTGATGATGACCCAATGGCGGTACTTGATGAAGAGTGTCGTGTTCGCGGCATTGATAATTTGCGCGTGGTCGACTCGTCTGTTTTCCCTGTTATTCCAAACGGTAACTTGAACGCACCGACCATCATGGTTGCTGAGCGTGCCTCGGACCTGATTTTGGGCAAGCCCGTTCTAAAAGAGCAAAACGTTCCAGTATGGATAGCTCCGGAGTGGGAAGAAACACAAAGAATCAATAAGCCAATACGAGAAGCGTAAGCGTCTGTTATTGTTTAAAAAATAGCAAAAGTAGCAAAGAATAAAAACAACAAGCAACAAGCAACAAGCAAAAAATAACAAAACTAATTAGTCAAAAGTCAGAAGAACTGCTCTCTATCGGTGTTGATATCGAGCAGCAAAAGGAAAGATAAAAAGGAACCATTATGACGACTCTAAATATTCAGAACGTGACGACAAAAACGTTAACAGCACTAGCCATCAGCTCATTTGCATTTGGTGCTAACGCTTCTATTGAACCACAGCAATGTGAAAACGTTCGCTTCGCTGATGTAGGCTGGACAGACATTACCGCAACAACCGCTGTCACTTCTGAGCTACTCAAAGGTCTAGGCTACAAAACCAAAACTGACCTACTTTCAGTACCGGTTACTTACTCTTCAATGGCGAACGGCGATATTGACGTATTCTTAGGTAACTGGATGCCAACTATGGAAGGCGACATCGCTAAGTACCGCGAAGCGGGAACGGTTGAGACCGTGCGTGCCAACCTTGAAGGGGCAAAATACACACTAGCCGTACCAAAATACGTATACGACTCTGGCGTGAAAAGCTTCGCTGATCTAGCAAAACATGCCGACAAATTTAAAGACCGCATCTACGGTATTGAGCCGGGTAACGATGGCAACCGCTTAATCCAATCAATGATTGATTCTGACGCGTTTGGCTTGAAAGATTTCAGCCTAGTGGAATCAAGTGAAGCGGGCATGGTATCGCAAGTATCTCGCGCTGCTCGTCGTAGCCAGTGGATCGTTTACCTTGGTTGGGCACCGCACCCAATGAACAGCAACGTTGAGATGGAATACCTATCAGGTGGTGACGACTTCTTCGGCCCGAACTACGGGGGAGCAAATGTTTACACCAATGTTCGTTCAAACTACCTGTCTGAATGTGCAAACGTCGGCCAACTTCTGCAAAACCTTGAGTTCACTCTAGAGATGGAAAACCAGTTGATGGAAGAGATTCTTAACCAAAAAGTGAAGCCAGAGAAAGCGGCTCAACAATGGTTGAACAATAACCCTCAACAAGTTGAAGCTTGGTTGGACAACGTAAAAACGCATAAAGGTGAATCAGCGACTCGAGCGGTTACTGAATACCTAAAACAAGTTAAAGCTTAGTTTTACCTACCTATCGTTCTATTTATCAAAGCTCTATAAATAAAAAAGGTGGGCTTGCCAATTGTCTATTGGTTTGAAGTAGCCCACCCATAATAAAAGGCAATATTGTGAATTTTATTACGGAAAACAAAATCCCTGTTGGTCAATGGATGGAAGCGGGTGTTGATTGGCTAACAATCAATGCAGCAGGATTCTTTGACGCTATTTCGATTTTTCTAGAAACCGTCATTATGTTTTTAGTCGATGTATTTAAGTGGATGCCACCGGCTTTACCAATCGTGATGACTGCGGCGATTGCATGGTATTTACACCGTAAACCCTCGCTTGTGATTTTCGTGGTTGTAGCTTTACTGACTATTTTAAACCTTGGCTACTGGCAAGAAATGCTGGAAACCTTTGTCCTCGTGTTTGCAGCGACAACGATTTCCGTATTAATTGGCGTTCCAGTTGGCATTATGGCCGCGCATCGCCCTTGGTTATATACGGTGCTTAGGCCCATCCTTGATTTAATGCAGACGGTTCCAACGTTTGTGTATCTGATTCCAACTTTGGTTTTATTCGGCTTGGGCATCGTTCCTGGCTTAATCTCGACCATTATTTTCGCGATAGCTGCACCGATTCGTTTAACCTACTTAGGGGTAACGAAAGTCCCTGAAGAGTTGATTGAAGCGGGTAAAGCCTTTGGTGCGAGTCGCATGAAGTTACTATTGAAAGTAGAACTACCAGCCGCTCTACCAAGCATCATGGCGGGTGTAACCCAATGTATTATGTTGTCGCTTTCGATGGTGGTTATCGCCGCTCTTGTCGGTGCTGACGGACTTGGTAAACCTGTTGTTCGCGCATTGAACACAGTGAACATCTCACAAGGTTTTGAAGCTGGATTAGCGATTGTATTAGTCGCAATCATCCTTGACCGCTTGTGCAAAACACCAAACCAGAAGGAAGCTTAATCATGTCTAACTCTCAGGAAAAAAAGACAATGGACGCGATTACCATTAAGAATCTCGATGTTGTGTTTGGTAATAAATCGAAACAAGCGCTTGAGCTACTCGACCAAGGTAAAACTCGCCAAGAGATCATTGATGAGACTGGCCAAGTCGTTGGCGTAGATAATGTGTCGCTGACCGTTGAAGAAGGCGAGATTTGTGTGCTGATGGGTTTGTCTGGTTCTGGTAAATCATCTTTGCTTCGCGCAGTTAACGGCTTGAATGAGATCAGCCGTGGCTCATTGGCGATCAAAGATGGAGACAAGCTGGTTGATTTAGGTGAACAGTGCGACGAAGCGACCTTGCGTCATCTTCGTACTCACCGCGTTTCTATGGTGTTCCAAAAATTTGCCCTAATGCCTTGGTTAAACGTGTTAGATAACGTGGCGTTTGGTCTAGAGATGCAAGGTGTAGCGAAAGATGTTCGTCGTGCTAAAGCGCGTGAACAACTTGAAATGGTGGGTTTGGCTGAGTGGGAAACCAAGTATCCGCATGAGCTTTCTGGCGGTATGCAGCAACGTGTTGGCCTAGCGCGTGCTTTTGCGATGGATACCGACATTCTTCTTATGGATGAACCGTTTTCAGCGCTTGATCCGCTGATTCGTGCGCAGTTGCAAGATGAGCTAATTCTATTGCAAAACAAGCTTAACAAAACGATTCTGTTCGTGAGTCATGATTTAGACGAAGCGCTGAAGATTGGTAATAACATTGCGATCATGGAGTCAGGCAAGTTGATTCAACATGGTAAGCCTGAAGAGATCGTACTCACACCAAAAACGGAATATGTGAAAGATTTTGTCGCACACACTAACCCGTTGAACGTATTGAAAGGTCGTTCGTTGATGCAGCCACTGGATTCTTTGAAACAAGAAGATGAAAGTTGGAAGATCTGTGACTCTAAAGACTTATGGATTGAGCAGAGTGAAGGTACTTTATCTGTAAAAGGTGAATCAACTTTAGCGCTTGTTGAGTGGAACGAATCTGACGATTTAACGGCAATCAGCGCGTCGAGTGTGGTAGTGGCAAGCCCAGAGATTGGCATGCGCGATGCGATTAAACTGAAACAGCTAAGTAATCATCCGATTTTGCTGGTGGAAGACAATAAACTGGTCGGTATTTTGGATAACAGTGAATTTTATAATGCGCTTACTGGTAACTTTCAGATGAATACCGCTGCGTAAAATTTCGTTTTTAAGCTTAGCTATTGAGGCTGGTTTTTTATTAGGTAGAGAGGGCTAAATCTCTCTACCTCTATGATTATTAAAATATATTATTCTTTGAGTTTGTATTCTCTGACTCATTATTTTTGCCTTCATTGAAGCTTTGATTCCCCCTTCATTAAGCAAAAGTGCCGTACCACGCAAGTTTAGTGGTATAGAAAAGATTGAGAATAGTATTAACATCAGTACAATGCGGAAAAATCAATGAAGTAAATTATCAATTTACAGTGTAATTCGAGCGATCCTAAGCTGTTCAGTTTGGAAAATCTCATCGCCACGACACTGTAAAGTCACTCACAGTATATTAGTACAAAGGTCTGCATCTTGGATAAACATGACGAAATCTTGGTCGCTATTCGCCAAATTATTCGCGCTATCGATTTACACTCGAAAAAGCTGAGTAAAGAGTATGGTTTGACGGGCCCTCAATTGATTTTAATGCGCGCAATCCAAGAGATGGGTAATGTGACGATCAAAGAATTGTCTAATCAAACTAATGTGAGTCAAGCGACGACAACGACGATCATCGATCGCTTGGAATTGAACGGCTATGTACAACGTGTTCGCAGTTCGTCAGATCGCCGAAAAGTACACGCAAATCTGACTGAAAAAGGTCAAGAGCTACTTAACAATGCGCCACCACCGCTACAAGATAACTTCGTTAAAAAATTCCAAAATTTAGAAGCATGGGAGCAAAGCCTACTGCTTTCTTCGATGCAACGTGTGTCTGCAATGATGAACGCCGAAGACATCGACGCAGCTCCAGTTCTACAGCTTGAAGGCATTGCAAACGTCGTCAAGAGCTAACGTAGTTTTAAATTGTCTAGCTAAGAAAAAGTTTAAAGAGTTATAAAATGGTCGCATCAAGCGGCCATTTTTTGATCTTGGCCTCCCCATTTTTCTGACTTTACTAATGAAAATCATCTTTTAGTTGTAGCCTATCGATATAAGCTAAGGTTTTCGAAAGACTAAGTATCAAGCGAAGGTATCTATATAGGCTATTGTATCAAGTTTGTGCTGACATATGATGATCTTCTCGTTGTGTCTAATCTCCCCCCCTTCTAAGCGACAAAACTTTTTTCAAGATAAGCGCATGCCATAAAACGAAAATAACAACCTTAAATGGCTCGTTTGGTGCCTTAAAATGGCCAAAATAGGGTGTTTTAAGTTGCTGTTTTTGTTGGTTTTTAATTTGATGTTTTCTTAAGATCACAATGGTAGTCTTAGCTTGATTTCTTTAGGGGGCTAAATGGATACCAATAACAGCACTTATCATCAGCACAGTTTTGCTCAGCAAGATCTATCAGAGCTTACCTTTACGGCCTGTACGTTTATCCGTTGTGATTTCAGACGTTCGAACTTACGTGATGCAACGTTTATTAACTGTAAGTTTATTGAACAAGGCGATATTGAGGGATGCCACTTTGATATTGCCGATTTACGAGACGCAAGTTTCCAGAATTGCCAGTTGGCGATGGCGAACTTTAGTAATGCGAATTGCTATGGGATTGAGCTGCGTGAATGCGACTTAAAAGGAGCGAATTTTACTCGTGCTAACTTTGCCAATCAAGTAAGTAATAGGATGTACTTTTGCTCTGCGTATATTACGGGCTGTAACCTGTCATACGCCAACTTGGAGCAGGCCTGCTTGGAAAAGTGTGAGTTGTTTGAAAACCGCTGGATAGGGACTTACCTTGGCGGTGCGTCACTGAAAGAGTCTGATCTCAGCCGAGGCGTGTTCTCCGAAGATGTATGGGGGCAATTCAGTATGCAGGGGGCTAACTTGTGTCATGCGGAATTAGAAGGGTTAGACCCTCGCAAAGTGGATACGACAGGGATTAAGATTGTCGCTTGGCAACAAGAGCAGTTGCTTGAAACCATGGGTATTGTTGTGATGCCTGATTGATTTTCTAATTCTGCATATAACGCTGTAAAACTCGGTTGTCGTATCACTCGGTCGTAATTAACCACAGCAGTTAGAAGAAAAGCCCAAAGTTAATAACTTTGGGCTTTTCCGTATTTGGCCGCATGCATTTTATAATGAAGTTTAGAAAAGAGAATGCTTGGCGGATATTGAGTTGATTAGTGCATTCCTGAACGCATTTTGTCGGCCAGTGCAAAGAAGACAAACAACACGAAACATACTAGTGCAACACACAATGAAACTAAGATCGTTGTTGCGTCTTTTGACATCAATGGAAGTACGATAGAAGCTACCGCTACCAACATAACAAAGACATGAACGATTCGTCCGATAATTGGATTTTTATGACAGAATGAGGCCCAACGATAACGCATTTTTAACACCAGTATAATATTAGTCTTTTTATTCTATTTTACTAATGAGCACTTTGTAAATTACTTTTCATTGTAGGGTACGGTAAATGTGATTAAAGCAAAGTTAATATAAAACTAGTTAAATAACAGTGCATTATATGATAGTTGTTGGGTATTTGATTGTAGTGGTATTTCGTACTCTTCAGGGAGTGATTATTGATAAGAGTTCCATTGCTTATTGTTATCTGTCTCGTCAATGTTATTGAAATTAACATTGATATCTACGTGACGATTAATTTTATGTTATTTATCAAAGCGACTCCTCAAACTGAGATCGAAGTAATCTTGTGAGTCTTTCGGTTTGATATACTCAGTGTTCATTCGATTAAGATGATGGAGATGATATGTCGAAAACCGCGAAGATCATTAATGAAGATAAATTGCTCAAGAAAGCTCTGGAAGTCGGTTCTAAAATGGCAAAGTTACAAGGCTTTGATTTGCCACACTCATCTCAACCTATAAAAGTTAAGGCTGTGTACTTGTTTCTCGTTGGAGTTAATCAGATCACGCCTTTACCTGAAAGTAAGCTTGATGGCGCGAATATTAAGAAGCGTTTAGCACTATGGATCCACAAGGCTCTGCCTGATAATGATCCCCTGAAGTAATTTGCGATTAACTCAGTGATTCGAATTTGTTTCTTTTGATTGATTGCCAATTTATGTTTACTTGAAAAACCTAGCTATCTCACGCTAGGTTTTTTTGTTTTAGGTATCTGCGTTTCAATATTAGAGCCTAAGCCATCTCTTTTTAGAGCGTCACTGTTTACCTTATTCAGTATTGGAGTCGTCGATATTTTTGCTGATTCCTATCCTTCCTACTCAGGCACTTGAACGCTGTATTTTATGAATTGCACTAACGATTTCCTTTCGTCTATTCCCTTCAAGACTCTCAAATTTATACCGACCCAATAAATACATTAGAACTCAAAGTATTATTTAATACATATAATACTTACGCAAGTGTGATCTGCGTCGCTAAAATTTGATTTTTAGCGCTAATGTGTTGATCTTTGTGTATGGGAAATGCTCATAATTAAAAGGAATTTAATTAGAGTTCAAAGGAAATGTCTCGGTATGATTACGTCAGCGCCTTGGATATTGTATCCAGAGGTTGTAGAAAAGATGATTGAAAAATGGAATTTTCGTGAGCCAGAAGTTTCGGATGGCAACAACATTTATCAATTAATTTCAGAGTGCCCCCCATTAGATACTAACTCTTCATATTGCAATTTCTTGCAGTCTACTCACTTTAGTAAAACTTGTATTTTAGTGGAGCATGAAGGTGATCTTGCTGGCTTTATTTCTAGTTACCAAAAACCCAGTGAGCCCAATGTTCTCTTTATTTGGCAAGTGGCGGTGGCGCCTAAGTTTAGAGGCAATGCTTTAGCCTACAAGATGCTGAACACCTTACTTAAACGAGAGGGCCTAAAGAGCATTGAAGCGATAGAAACGACTATCACTGAATCAAACCAAGCGTCTTGGGCATTGTTCAAAAAGCTGGACGAAAAAAACGGTAACACCGGGAAAGTGACTACTTTCTTAGATGAAAATCTTCACTTTAACGGGCAGCACGATACCGAATACCTCTATCGAATCCTCCTTAAATAATCAAACACTTATAGGAATTAAATAACGGCATTATCATGGATATTTTTAAAAAGCAGGAATCTAACGTACGTTCATACTCGAATAGTTTTCCAGTTACTTTTAGTAAATCAAAAGGTTGCTGGCTTGAAACGAAACAAGGTGATCGTTACATCGATTTTCTTGCTGGAGCAGGATCTCTCAATTACGGTCACAACAATCCAATACTTAAGCAAGCCTTGCTTGATTACATTGAAATGGATGGGATTACGCACGGTTTAGATATGCATTCAGAAGCCAAAGCTGAATTCTTAGAAGCGCTTACTCGCTTAATTCTAGAACCAAGAGATCTCAATTATAAAGTTCAATTTACAGGCCCAACAGGAACCAATGCCGTTGAAGCCGCGATTAAATTGGCTAAAAAAGTGAAAGGCCGAAGCAGCATTGTAGCGTTTACCAATGGTTTTCATGGTTGTACTGCAGGTGCACTGGCTGCTACGGGTAACCAACATCATAGACAAGGCGCGGGCTCAAACCTTAACAACGTTACGCGTTTGCCATTTGAGGGTTACGCTGGCATTGATGGATTAAAATTGTTCGAAACGATGTTAGCTGATAATTCTGCCGGTATGGATAAGCCAGCAGCCGTCTTATTGGAAACGGTTCAAGGTGAAGGTGGATTGAATGTCGCTTCAAATGAGTGGTTACAGCGTTTGAGTAAAATTTGTAAAGCTCACGATATCTTAGTCATTGTCGATGATATCCAAGCGGGTTGTGGTCGAACGGGTACGTTCTTTAGCTTTGAACCTTCAGGTATCAAGCCAGATATAGTCACTCTGTCTAAGTCGATAAGTGGTTATGGCTTACCGATGGCCGTCGTTTTATTAAAGCCTGAATTAGACAAATGGCAGCCGGGAGAACACAACGGCACCTTCCGTGGTAATAACCATGCGTTCGTTACCGCTACGAAAGCGTTAGAAATGTATTGGTCAAATGATGATTTTGAAAATCATATTCAACGTAGCTCAAGCATGGTCGATGATGTCATTCAACGCAATATCAAGCGTTTCCCAGAGCTATTCGTTCAACGCAAGGGACGTGGAATGATGATTGGCATTGAATGTAAAGATGGAAACACGGCTGACGAAATTGCCAAAACGTGTTTTGAAAACGGTATGGTCATTGAAACAGCTGGCCCTAACGATGAAATAGTGAAGTTCTTTTGCCCACTGACGATATCTGAATCGGAACTGATGCAAGGTTTAACCATCTTCGAAGATTCAGTAGAAATTGTAGCAACTAAGTATTTCAAGAAAGTATCGTAATAGGGACAGTAAAATGATTGTTAGAACACTTGATGAATGTCGCAATAGCGAAAGACGTATTGTTTCGGATAATTGGGAAAGTACTCGCATGTTGTTGAAAGATGACAACATGGGTTTTTCATTTCATATCACGACAATTTATGAAGCGACGGAAACACATATTCATTACCAAAACCATTTAGAATCAGTATATTGCATGAGTGGTGAAGGCGAAATTGAAGTGGTTGGGGGGGAGACTTATCCCATCAAACCTGGGACGCTTTATATCCTTGATAAGCACGATGAACACTATTTACGTGCGTATAAAAACAAAGAAATGGTTATGGCGTGTGTATTCAATCCGCCAATTACTGGCGCTGAAGTTCACGATGAAAACGGCGTTTATCCTCTGGTTGATTAACCGACTTTTTCTGGGGTGAAATCTCACCCCAATTTCCATTTATCTAGTCTTTATTGCTTCTCTATAACTAAGGTCTTTTATGACATTTACCGTAGAAAAAATCGGCGGTACATCCATGACAGCATTTGATGCTGTGCTCGACAATATTATTCTCCGCCCGAAAAATTCGTACAATCGAATTTTTGTTGTGTCTGCTTATAGCGGGATGACAGATGCACTTTTGGAGTGCAAAAAAACAGGCAAGCCAGGTGTTTATCAATTGATCGCAATGCGTGATGATTCTTGGGAAGAAGCGTTATCTTACATTGAAAGCCGTATGTTGTTGATCAACGAGCATATTTTTGCAGATCCTATGAATCGTGCGCGTGCTGATAAGTTCATCCGGTCGCGTATTTCAGAAGCGAAGAACTGTATTACAAATATCCTTGAAACGTGTCAATACGGTCAGTTTTCATTGAGGCATTACTTGCCTCAGATCCGCGAGTTTCTCTCTTCAATTGGCGAGTCACATAGTGCGTACAATACGGCTCTTAAATTGAAAAATATTGGTATTAATTCAACCTTTGTTGACCTTTCTGGTTGGGATAACAAGACTCCTCAGAGTTTGGACGATACCATCAGAGACGCTTTTTCAGACATAAATGTGGCTGAAGAGCTACCTATAGTGACGGGTTATGCCTATTGTAAAGAAGGTTTGATGCATACTTATGATCGTGGTTACAGTGAGATGACGTTTAGCCGTATCGCGACTATGACTAAGGCATCACTAGCTATTATTCATAAGGAGTATCACTTTAGTTCGGCCGATCCAAAAGTCGTTGGGGTTAGCTCAGTTAAACCAATTGGAGCGACTAATTATGATGTTGCCGATCAGTTAGCAAACCTTGGTATGGAAGCTATTCATTCTAATGCCGCAGCAGGGTTGCGCGAGAGTGGAATCGAACTACAAATAAAGAACACTTTTGAGCCAGAGCATGAAGGTACACTGATTTCTTCAGATTACCGCCCAGACACCAATCAGATCGAGATTATTGCCGGAAAGCAGAAAGTATATGCATTGCATGTATTTGATCAGGGGATGGTCGGTAAGGCTGATAACGTCAGTTATGAACTAATGGAAATTATCGCGGATGCAAGAGTTAACCTTATCGGAAAAGAGATGAATGCTAACTCTATTACGTATTATCTAGGCGGCAGTTCAGAAAGTTTAAATAAGGTGTTTTATAAGGCAGAGAAGCGATATCCGAAAGCATCTATTTCGGGACGTATGGTCGCTATCATTTCGGCGATCGGCTCTCAAATTGACACCAATAAAACGCTAGCGAATGGCGTATTGGCTTTGATGAGCAATAGTGTTACGCCCATTGCGTTACATTCGTCGATGAGAAACGTGAATGTACAATTTGTTGTGAGCGACGATAAGTATCAAGAGGCCATTTGTGCATTACATGAAGAGTTTTTTGAACAAAAGCAAAAGGTCACATCATCAGTGAATGCTGCTTAAATAAAGAGCGGTGAGCCCATCCCATCGACTAACTGAACGTTTGATCTGTAGGGTTGAGACTGCAAAAAATTCTGTGTAAAGGCCATTTTTATGATGGCCTTTTTCGTACCTGCTCGATGACATATTGTGATTTCAGTCCTTATTTTGTAAAACAAGGTTATGAACTTTAAGGTGCGGCATTTAATGTCGGTGTTGTTGTTATTTCACGCGAATAATTCAGGAGCAAGGTATGAGTACTCATCAAATAAAAAATGTGGTATTTGACGTCGGCAATGTGATTGTACGTTGGTCACCGCTAGAAATTACTCGCCTGACTTTCGGGGAACTTGATGATCTGGAAACCCAAGCGCGTTCAATTTTCCAAAGTACGATTTGGTTGGATTTGAACAAAGGGTTCTTAACCGAAAATGAAGCCAAACTTCGCTACCAACAAGAGTTAGATTTATCTTCATTAGAGTGCGATCGCCTGTTCTACTACGTAAAGCAAACGCAGATCTTACTGTACGGTTCAGTTGAACTCATCGAGCGTGTAAAGCGATCTGGTTATGGTGTGTACGCGCTTACCGACAACGTAGTCGAGATTGTTGAATACCTAAAATCAACCTACCAATTTTGGCCGCTGTTTGATGGCGCGGCGGTATCCGCTGAATTGGGCATGCTTAAACCGCAGCCTGAGATTTACCAAGCGCTGCTGTCTAATAATGGGCTTGAAGCTTCAGAAACCGTCTTCATTGATGATATGCCCTATAACGTTGAAGGGGCTAAGGCTGTAGGTATTACCGGTATCCAGTTTAGTGATGTGTCTCAGTGTGAAAGAGAATTGCTTGCACTGGGTATTGATTTGAATCGTTAACGGATTTGATGATTTCGGGTTAACGATTTAACTCTTCTTTTTAAGGGTTTAACAAGATGAAAAAATACTCAGTAAGATCAATGATCACTTTTTTGGTTCTCGCTTTATCTGGATTGGTTCTTATTGTGGCAGCAATGCTGCAGATGCAAGGTGAAGAACCCTGTCACAATTGCTATGAATCAGATAAAGGGCAGTTTAAGTATGTCCTTTACGATGGAACCTCACCTTCGATAATTCCAAGTATTCACAACGAGCTATTGCTCAAACAGGCTCCTTTGATGAAAAGCTTCGGCCTTGATTCAATACCTGTCATAACGGTGAGAGTATGGCGAAACCAAAAAGCCTATTTGGATGAGCAGGAGCGGAGCATAGGGTATCGATATGCTTTCTCTACGGGGTATATTGACCCTAAAAGCAATGAAATTAGGCTGCTCTATTTTGGTGGTGAGATCCATAAAACCGCACTGCATGAGTTCGTACATTTACTGACTCTGCAAGTGAATCCGAACTTTGCGAATAATCCGCGTTGGTTGTGGGAAGCGATCGCTATCTACAAATCTGAAGATTATTGGTTTCACGTCAATAACAGGACTGCCATCAGTCGCCGTTTCGATGGGCTAGTTCAGGATTTATACCATAAGCCAAACAGTAGCTCGGCTGTTTATGAGCTTGGCTATACGGTCGGTGAGTTTATTGAACGTTCATGGGGGGAGGAGGCGTTTGTTTATCTCATTAAAAGCAATGGTGATCCATCACAACTTACAGAGCAACCAATAGAATCGCTGTTTTCTGATTGGGAAAAGTTCGTCAAAACCACGTACTTGAGTGGTCCGAAAAGTGAGTATGAAAAGGCCATGGAACGAAATCCATTCGATAGAAGAGACACGGCCAACTAATCAAAAAAGAGGTGATGTTTCATATGAACATCGCCTCTTTTCTATTTGTTGTTCTAAGTGGCTTCATTCTACTGATACGTTTTATTCTTCTATTTAGCTTTATTGTTCGGTATTCAGATGTCGAATCAATTTTGCAGGTGTGCCGCCGTATAGGCAATCTGGTGGTACATCGCTGTTGACCACAGAGTTAGCTGCAATCACTGAACGAGCCCCAATAGTCACGCCTTGGTTGATCACTGAATTACCGCCAACCCACACATCATCTTCGATTGTTATTGGTAAACAGAAGGTTTCCCATTTACGGCGGCTACGATAATCAAGGGAGTGTGATGGCGTATAGAATTGGGCACTTGGTCCAATTAAAACATTGT
The DNA here is from genome assembly GCF_041439035.1 of Vibrio sp. 1F263. Classification (NCBI taxonomy): domain Bacteria; kingdom Pseudomonadati; phylum Pseudomonadota; class Gammaproteobacteria; order Vibrionales; family Vibrionaceae; genus Vibrio; species Vibrio sp. 1F263. Next base: position 205,806 of record NZ_JBGONI010000005.1, read on the forward strand.
TACCGATCTTGATGTTCGCACCATCTAGCATTACTGCGTTCATATTAATGAAGGTGTCGTCGCCAATCTCTATGGTTTTGCCAAACTCACAATGAAAAGGGGGCTGGATTAAGCTGCTATTACCAACCTTACCAAATAGCTGCTCTTGCAATGTGTGTTGCTGGTTTGGGTCTTGGTGGTGGTTGAAAGCCATTAGCGACTTTCTGGCATTGGCACGCATGGTATCAATTTCTTGATCTGCACCATCATACACTTGTCCAGATAGCATTTTTTCTAGTTCAGTTTTATTGTTTTTATTACTCATGCTTATCCACTTTACGAGAGTCTCGGTTTAATACCAATCGTAGTAAATAACTGGTCATCCTAGCTGGTTAAAACGCTCAATAACTGCGTTAGAAATTTTGATTGTAGAATAACTACTTATCGAAAATTTCTGCCTTGTTCTTAAGCCTTTTTCCTGCGCTATTTATGATCACTTACTTACTGTGATTGGTATAAATGACGAATACTGCAAGATTAGCGACTTTTAGACATAAAAAAAGAGAAAAGCGTCAGCCTTTCTCTTCCTGTTTTGTGCTTTAAGCACTAATGCTAAGTGAGCCCTGCTATTCAGCAAAAGGCGCGCTTTGCCAAATTAGATTTGCTCAACGAAACCCATTAGGTGCTGTTTCACTTCGTCTGAAGCAAAAGCGCTGTCGACTGAGTATTTGTAGATTTCTACGTAGTCTTCTTTTGTTAGGCCGAATGTTTCACACACACGCTTCACTTCGTTGGTCATGGTTGTGTTCGACACAGTACGGTTGTCTGTGTTGATCGTAACAACGATGCCGTCTTTCTTGAATTCAGCAATTGGGTGGTCGCTGAATTTGTGAATACATTTAGTTTGAACGTTACTTGTTGGGCAAGTTTCAAGCGCAACTTGCTTCTCTTTAACGATGTTGTATGCGTCTTCGTTACCTTGGATGTGAACACCGTGGCCGATGCGTTCAGCGTCAAGCATTGTCACTGCATCGTAAACGTTTTGACCATGCCATTGCTCGCCAGCGTGCACGGTAATGCGGTAGCCTTTTTCAAGAGCGTATTGTGTGTATTCAGGGAATTCAGCACAGAAGCCTGGCTTTTCGCCGCCTGCGATATCAAACGCCACAACACCTTTACCTAGGTAGGGTTGGCCTGCGTCGATTACGTCTTTGATCGAATCTTTAGGGAACATACGAAGCACAGACATGATGTAGTTGCCTCTGATGTCGTATTTCTCTTCAGCGCGCTTCATGCCTTTTACTGCACTTGCAATGATCGTATCAAGAGACAGGCCTTTGTTTACGTGCAGGATTGGTGCGAAGCGAACTTCTAGGTATTTAACGTTCTCTAGTGCAGCGTCTTCGTAAAGCTCAAAAGAGATACGTTCAATTGCTTCTTCAGTCTGCATTACTTGTAGTGGCAGGCTGAAACAAGCTAGGTACTCATCTAGGTTTTTGCAATCTTCTGGCACAGTTAGAGATTGAACAACCGCGTCGCGATCTTCAGGTAGTTCGATATTGTACTGTTTTGCTAGGTCAATAATCGTATCTGGGCGAACACTTCCGTCTAGGTGGCAGTGTAAATCAATCTTTGGTAGTGCTAGAAAATCCATGAGTATTCCTTAATTCTATTATTCTTTGAGTGTTTTAACTCACATGCGCTAAATTTACCAAGACAATGATATGATTTAAAGTGACAATTAATCATCATTAACCTGAATTTAGGGAATATCATGGTAGATGTTAAAAGCTTACTTAAATGCGATATGAATTTGCTGCTTTGCTTGCACGTTCTGATTGAAGAACGAAGTGTGAGCAAAGCGGCTGATCGACTCTTTTTGAGCCAGTCTGCGGTAAGTAAACAGCTCACTAAGCTCAGAGCTTTGTTTGATGATCCGCTGTTTGAGCGTGAATCAAAGGGTCTATTCCCAACACCCAAAGCACTCGCGTTAGCGCCTAAGATCCACCAAATTCTACTGCAGATCGAAAAGCTGACTGTTCCCGAAGTTTTCGACCCTAAAGACAGTGAGCGTACCTTTACTATAGACCTTGTCGAAACCGCGTACACGGCGATTTACCCGCATTTTATGCCTACGGCACTTGCAGATGCGCCTCACATCACCATCAACAGTTCAACGTGGAGCAGCGACAGCTTCAAGCGTTTACTCAAACGTGAGGTGGATTTTGGTATCGGTATATTTGAGCTAGATGAGCGCGCTTCTACCCATGTCCAGTGTATCCCTGACGAGTTGGATTACGTGGAACTGTGCTTGGATTATTCTGTATGTTTGATGCGCAATGACCACCCTGCCTTGCAAGAAGAGTGGAACCTCGACACTTTCTTGAAGTATCGACACATACAGTTGGTGACGGGTGGAGCGGGTGACTGGTTATTGATGGAAGTGCTTAACTCAAAGCAGCTTGAAATCAACAAAGCCGCTAATGTTTCAGACATCACCAGTGCCATTAAGCTGTGTAAGCAGAGTGATTTACTTATGTGTTACCCATACAACTCGGTACGCGATTACATTGATAGTGGAGAGTTGGTGATGAAGCCTGTCCCGGTTGATTTGGTGCCGGGAGGCTTGTTCCTGTTGTGGCACAAATACTTCGATTCAGAACCGAGCCACAAATGGTTGCGCGATCTGATCATCGAGCAGACTCGATAGTTGAGATGTATAATCTATTCAAGCTTTTAAAAGATAAGATAAACGTAATTGTTTGATAAAAAATTCAGTTTTATTTCGTCTTTTGGAATTAAGCTTCGTCTTATTCTGGTGCTATTTTTATTTGGAAGATGAGAGATGACAATTCCACGGTTACCACAACAAATTATTGAAGACGCGTGTGAGTGGGCGATCATGCACGGTGTTGCGTTTCGCCAGTCAGATAATACCGCTAGGCATTGTCCTTTCAGCATTGCTCCTATGACTATGGAGCGTGAAGTGTATGAACACCTGTTGAAGGTCACACCGCTGATCACCAAGTTAATCAGCAATGTTTCCGAAGATCATGATTTCTTGCAGTCATCACTGAGTGATATGGCCAAAGCTGATCCGTTTTTTGGCCGTTTGATGGAGCTGCATCAGCAAGCACATGGCGAGCTGTCTCATCGACTTTATCCTGCTCGCCAACCGTTGTTATTAATGCGTACTGACTTTATGGATGATCGCCAGCATGGTGCGAAAGTGATCGAGTTTAATGGCATTGCTGCAGGTATGGCTCCATTCGGGCAAAAGGCCACAGAGTTCCATGATTACATGCACAATCAATGGCCTGAGACTTATCGGAGCTGGCTTGAAGATAAATCTGCCACACCTGCTGAAAACCAAGGCTTAACGCAGTTGGCTTATGGTATTGCGACTTCAGCAAGAAAAGTGCGAGCTGACTTTAATGATTCAGATAAGCCGACATTCTTGATGGTAGTGCAAAAGAATGAAGACAATGTTTACGACCAACACCTACTCGAAATTGAACTGCAAAAGCAGGGGGTACGTACGGTTCGTCGCACCTTTGAACAATTGAGCTGTCAGCTTTCATCGGGTGATAACCAACGCTTGTTACTGCAAGGTGTCGGTGCTGTCGATGTGGTGTACCTAAGAGCGGGCTATCAGTATTCAGATTACTGGGCACCAGAACTCAACGAATCGGTTTGTTGTCATACACTAAGCCAAACGCGCGTGTTTATGGAACAACACCATGTTGCAATGAACGCGACCATCAGCCAACAATTAGCGACCAGTAAAACCATGCAAATGCTGCTGACCATGATGCCAGCATCTGAATACGCACGTTGGGGTTTAACGCTAGAAGAAGCGGAATTGGTGAAGAGTGTCTTGGCCGATATGAAGCCAATCACCAGTGAATCGATTGATTGGTTTAACACACAAGCTGATAAGCAAGAGTGGGTGCTGAAAAACCAAGGCGAGGGCGGTGGCCATTGTGTCTTTGGTGACGACATTAGCGAACAACTGAGCCAACTTAAGCCAGAAGAGTACGATGCATGGGCATTGATGCAGCGCTTGTATCCACACGAACGCGACGTACCAACCATTGCAGTGCGTGACACTCAACAAATGCTGGTGACAGACTTAGTCAGCGAGGTCGGCCTATTCACCGCTTACTACCAAGGGAAGCCAGTGACCGAACTGGACGGCTACGCGGGCTACTTGATCCGCAGTAAACCAGCCAGCGAAAACGAAGGCGGGATCCACAGCGGCAAAGGCATTCTAGATTCGTTGGTGTTGATTGAGCCCTAATCTTATTAAGCATTAAGTAAGTTGTTTTGATAACTGAAATCCCGCTCCTACTTGGTAGCGGGATTTTTCGTTTATAGGACGACAAAAAGATCTCATTGACATGGGTAGAATGATCGCTCTACTATGTATGTAGAACAATCATTCTACCTTTGGTCAGGTAATAAGAGATCCGCATGTTAAGAGAACAAATTGCAGAGAGCCTTGAGGTTGCGTTTAGCCAACATGGTTTTGCAGAGCCGAGTGTGGCTCAACTGAAGACGGCATGTAATGTCAGCCTGCGCACGCTGTATAAGCATTACCCATCGAAAGAAGCGATGATCGTGGGTGCCTTAGAGCACCGTCATCACCGTTACCTAAATTTCCTATTAGAGAGTGCGCCTGTTGATGGCCTGGCATCCATGCTGGATATCTTCGACAAGTTACAACAGTGGATGGAAGAGTATGCGCCACACGGTTGTATGTCGATGAATGCGATGGCGGCTTTTCCTGACAACGAGATAATTAATCAAGCTGTTACTGAACATAAACGAGAAGTAAAAGCACTTCTGGGTAAGCAGAGTCAACGAGATTATCTGGCTTCAGAGCTTTTTCTACTTCATGAAGGTGTATCAAGCGCGTGGCCAGTATTAGGCGAAGAAGCGGTGGTATCAGCACAGAATATGGTGACAAAATTACTCAAGGAAACACGATGAAATTCGAACTACCGAAAACAATGAAAGGCGTAGAGATGTTGGGTCATGGCGGAGCAGAAATGCTTGGCTACCGTGAAGATATCGCTGTTCCTCAAATTGAACCTAATGAAGTGCTGATCAAGGTGATGGCTGCAGGCGTGAACAACACCGACATCAACACACGAATCGGTTGGTACTCTAAAAGTGATGACTCAGAAGACGCAAGTTGGTCGGGTGAAGCGTTGAAGTTCCCTCGTATCCAAGGTGCTGACGTGTGTGGTTTAATCGTGGCAGTCGGCAATGAAGTCTCTGCTGATCGTATTGGTGAGCGTGTTCTTATTGAACCTTGTTTAACGGAAGTGTGTGGACGAGATCTACCACAGCCATGGTATTTTGGCTCTGAGTGCGATGGCGGTTTTGCTGAGTACACAAAAGTGGCAGCGAAACACGCTTATGTGGTGAACAGTTCTATGTCGGATGTAGAGCTAGCGTCTTTCCCATGTTCTTACTCAACAGCAGAGAACATGCTGACTCGCGCGAATGTGGTTGAAGGTGATCGCGTGCTTGTCTCTGGCGCTTCGGGTGGTGTGGGTTCGGCGGCGATTCAACTGGCGAAAGCTCGCGGTGCTTACGTGATTGCGATTACTAGCCCAAGCAAGAACCAACAGTTACTTGAATTGGGTGCTGATGAAGTGATTGCTCGTGACGCTAATTTGGTGGAAGCATTAGGTGTAAATAGTGTGCATGTGGTTATCGATTTGGTTGCCGGTGACAAGTGGCCAGAGTTTCTTGAAGTGCTGAAACCTCGTGGTCGTTACGCCGTATCTGGCGCGATTGGCGGTGCGATGGTCGAGCTTGATGTACGTACTTTATATTTGAAAGATTTGAGCTTCTTCGGTTGTACAGTGTTGGAGCCTCAAGTATTCCAAAACTTGGTTAACCGAATTGAGAAACAGCAGATTGGCGCAATTGTCGCGGAGTCTTTCCCATTGGCTGACATCCATACTGCACAAGACGAGTTCTTGAAGAAAAAACACGTCGGCAAGATAGTGTTGGAAGTGGCTCAGAGATAAAGTAACGGTACGCGACACTAGACTCGCTCCATTATGTGAAAGTAGGAAAGGCTAGCAAACTTGTCTAGCCATAAATTACAAATGGTTGATCCATAATTGGTCGAGTTCGCACCAACCAAAACCATTGACTTGCGCGCTGTGTATCTTTTCAGAAATTTCCAAATTGAACACCTCTTGCTTTAGCTCAATCACAACTCCAGAGTCATTCAACCAATGCTTGAGTGCTAACAGTGCATTCATCGCTAACTCAAAGTTTGGCTGGCTTCTTATCGAGGCTAAGCCTTGTTCGATTGTCTCTAGCATCTCAGTAGACAGCGCTAAGTCCTCAAAGGGGAAGCGAGTGAAGAAGCTTAACCATGAGAAAAAGGTGTCGTTCTCATCAATAATGCTGCATAGCACCACGTCTTTGGTAGTTAGGTAGTTTCCATATTCCACGCTGGTTTTGTGGTCGCCAGACGCAGACAACTGCTCGAAAAGGGTTTGGCATTCAGAGGTGTCTTCAACAGTAAATTCACGAAGTGACTTAGTTAATGCTGGGTTTTGAATCTTGAAAAACGTCGAGCAAGAATCCGGTTGAGAAGAATGGTAATCGCCACGCACGGTGGTCGTCTTTTCGGGCAGTTTCACGCACACCTGATTTTGAGCGCAAGCTTTACTCTGTGCCCATTCTGGATAGACCCACAACTCGACTCGATTGAGAATCGGAGTGCTGTGTGAATACGCGCTATTGCGGCTTAATCTCAACATCTTGCTTGAGAATATGTTTAATGAGAACGCGCCAGAACCAATCAACCTATCAGTCGGTGACGAGGGATCGAATACGGAGGCTTCAACTCTGGAAAGTAAGCGCGGTAAATGCCAATCAGGTTGATTCAATTTTACGACAACCATATTACCTGCCGAGGCAGAGACCTCATCAATATGCTGATAACAGCGACGCCATATTTTGCTTTGGCAGAGTGAGTTAAGGTTGCGCGCTATGTCTTGAGGTTCGAGTGTTCGACCGTTATGAAAGCGAACGCCATTGCGTATTTGAAAGTGCCACTGTGTCGCATCTTCATTAGGCTGCCAATGATAAGCCAGATCGCCGCTGAGTTTATCGTGCTTAACAGAGGTTAGGCGTTGGCAAATTTGCATCACTAAGAAACGTTCGGTGCGTCTAAGTACTCGTTGAGGGTGAAGCGCTTCGAGTTCTCGGTGAAAGGGGATGTACGCGATATTCTGCGCCGACGGATTGGTATTGCTTAGAAAGGCTTGTAACTCAGCGCCAGCATTGCGGCCATTGAAGCTTAAGGTGCTAAACACCTGTTCTATATTACCCGCATCGGCTTGGGTTTGTGTGTATTGGTAACACGCCTCAATGGGCTCAACCAGACACGTGAGTTGTGCTTTCTTGCTTCGGCCTGAGCTGGCTTGCCACTCAAGCCAACCTTGTGCTGTCATCGCTTTTATTAAGGTCTGAACATGACGCTCACTCACATGCAGCAGTGTGGCCAGTTGGTTGACCTGACAATGCGATACTCCAGGCCCAAAAGCCTGAAATATCTTTTCATACAGTTCAAGCTTGCGCTTAAGGTTGCCCAATTTGCTTTTCCTAACGACGAGGTTGAGTTAAATGTGGATAGCCAGAGTCAATGAGTGCTTTTTCCATCGTATCGAGAACTCGAGAGGTTATCTCTGAGCTTAGGATATTCGACTCAGTTTTGCCTTGAAGCACCAAATCTGAAAAATGGTCGATTTCAAATTCGAACCCATTGCCCGTCACTCGTTTGTTGATGGTCGACTTCTGCCCTTGATGTTCAATCTCAATAAAGGCCGGATTCCACCATTTTTCGTGAATGGTGATCTTGGTATCTGGCCCACTCAAATGTGCTGACCGGGGAAGATTTTGCACGGTTGATGCCGATATCTTACCGTTCATATCACCAGAGAATGTAAAGCACGCATCGGTATCGACATTCGCGCCCTCATACAGACACGACATCTCTACCTGAGGTTCTGAAGGGGTCACCCCCAGTGTTCTGCACAGATCGTAAAAGAACCAAAGCCCATAGACCCCAACATCAAGCGTTGCTCCGCCTGACAAATCCGGATTGAAGATAAATAAGCCCGGCTCATAGTCATGATGGTTACCAAAGCTGGCTTCGATTGAATCTATCTGAATGTTGTTATAGACCAAGAATGATTGAAGCTCACGATACGCGGGAAACACCACGGTTTTCATCGCTTCTAGCAACATCACACCATTTTGATTTGCGAGAGCTTTCATCTCCAGCCAATCATCAAGATTGGTGAAAGCGGGCTTCTCGACCAATACGTGTTTTTTATGGCTTAGAAACAGTTCAGCTAAAGGCTTGTGATAAGGATGAACCGTAGCGATGTAAACCGCTTCAACACTAGGGTCATTCGCCATGGCTTCATAAGACCCATAAGCCTTGTCGCAACCAAACTTATTGGCGAACGTCGCTGCGCGTGAGTGATCTCTTGCGGCAACGGCATACAATTCACCATGCAGACAGTGCTCGATTACAGCTGTTGCGAATCGATTGGCGATATTGCCTAGCCCAGCGATACCCCATTTAATTTTACGTTGCGTGTCGCTCATCAGTTGCTCCAAATCGTTGTTTTGTATCAGTGTACTCAGAGACGCCACATACAAATAGAGAACAGATTTCTCAACCTGTTCTCTATTTATTTTATTCTAGTTGAAGATCTGGATCAGCTCTGTGTGTGGCGTTTCCAATCGGCTAGGGCTTGAATGTGTTTTGGTCCAATACCGCAGCAACCACCGATAATATTCGCTCCCAGCGCGTGCCAGCGTTTTGCGTAAACTAAATAACCTTGGCCATCCAGTTCACGTATCTCTTGAAGCATATCATTAGCTTCATGTTCGCTGCTGATAGGTGCAAAGTTATTGGCGTAGACACCAATTTCTAAATCACTACCTAGCTCACCAATCACTTTCTTAGCATCGATAATGGCTTGATCCATCACTTCAGGCACTGAGCAGTTAAACATTATGCCTGTCGCGTTTGATTGGCAGGCAAGTTTGATCGCGGATGTTACGCTTTCGCCAGAACGAATATTGGCACAATCGCCCTTGGTGTCTTCCAAACTGAATGCGTAGTAACAAGGTTTATCTGACTGCTTAAGAATCGCATGAATGGATTCGAATTCTTGCAGGCTACAGATGGTTTCTGCTATCCAAAGGTTGATGTTTTGGTCTTGCGCATCGTAAAGGGTTTGAATGATTGGCGCTGCCTCTTCTACCTTAAACAAATCTGGTCGGTAGCTGCCAAATGGCGGTGGAATCGCGCCCGCCACTTTCACGGTGTGAGGAGCATTGTCAGCAACTGCTTTAGCCAGTTCGCCAGATAGTGCTGCGAGTTCAAAGCCTCGTTGTTCAAAGAGCTCTTCACCCAAGTGAAAAGGTACACACGCGTAGCTATTGGTGATCAGGATTTCAGCACCTGCATCGACAAAATTTTGATGCGCTTGGCTAACAAATTCGGGTGCTTCAATCAGCGCTTGAGCACTCCAAAGCGGTTGAGAAAATGGCGCGCCAATTTCTTTGAGTTCTCGGCCCATGCCGCCATCAAGTATGGTTAGTGTTTTCATATTCAATACTATCTAAACAATTGCTGAAGTTCTGCCGCCACCATATCAGACAACCTTGTCAGACAGAAGCCATCAAGCCCCTGAGTTATCGAGAAAAGGTGTCGGACTGTTTTGGAGATAGCCACGGCATAATTTAGATTACCCTTTCCCAATAATGTGTACCACCACACGCATCAATATCTATACGCATGAGTGGCATATTTGCTATTGTAGTCAGCAGTTTAGAGCGAGTTACCGACTTATGAAGTAAGACTTTACCATTTTGGTCTACGGCATGAAGACTAAAGTGGTTTTTAGCTAGGTCGATACTGCAGAAATAAGAATAATCAGACATGGTGCCTCCGATGCATTTAAGTACCACATAAGTGTGGCAGATCCTCGGGAGGGGGAATCCATGCTATTCGTTATGCAATAGAGGTAAAAATTGAGCATATATAGACTTTATAAGTTTCGAGAAGTGGATACAAATAGCTTGTCCTCTTTAGCAAATGGGGAGCTATGGTTTTCATCGAAAGAGGATTTTAACGATCCTTTTGAGGGAACACTAATTCTAGACGAATCCTTAGATGAATCTGATTATGAACTGTGGCGAGCTAACGTAAATTGGACGATGAAAATCGACCCAAAAGACAATAAGTTTGTCGAGTTGTGTGAGGTACTAGGATTAGACCCAAATATGACAGATGAGAAACTACTGATATTGCAAGGTTTGCGGTTTGATTTAGGGATTTTGACTAAAGTTGTCCATGAATCAAAGTTTCTTTGTCTTTCTCAAAGAGATCAAAGCACAGACCCAATATATGAAAATTTAATGTGGTCTCATTATGCACAAGGGCTTCGTGGGTTCTGTTTGGTTTTTAATAATGATGGGTTACAAAAAGATATCAACGAGGCTTCAAACCAACGAATGAGAGGCATTAGGATTATTTATCAAGATCAGCCGAATAAACTTAGTGTGTCTGAATATTTACGTTCTGATATGTGGATTAATGAGAATAAACAAAATTACATACAAACGGTGACAGAAACAATTGCAACAAAGTCTAGTGCATGGAAATACGAGAATGAAATGCGCATTATGACGCTGGATTCTAGCGTTAATTCATATGGTTACTCACCGGAAACGTTAGAGGAAATCGTATTAGGTGACAAAATGTCTAAGCGGCACAGGGAGTTAGTGTTGTCTATTGCTAAGTCTAAGTATCCAAATGCAAAAATAAAGACGGCTCGGCTCATTCCGAATACTTTCAACATTGAAATTGTTGATAATGTTGCATAACAAACGACTATGCCGCCAATAACTAACTTTTGGCGCTGTTTTCATCTCACATAGTCCCATATGTCATCAACCATTGCAGAACGTTAAATGGTAGGTCACCACAATCTGTAGAGGAAAAGTGCATTGAAGTTAACGAATAAACTCGTACGTTACCCGCACATTGATGTTGATCGTGCGTTTGAAAAAGAAGATGAGCTATTGCAGCAAATACAGGCGGGTGAGATTGTGCAAGCCTTAATGCTTTGGCAAGCAAAAACGCCGACACTCGTTTTGCCTGCGGGTAAAAAGTGGCCTGTGACACTAGAGTCTAGAAAGCAACTTACGGCACAAGGCTGGCAGCTCACCTCACGAAAAACAGGTGGCGCTCCCGTTCCTCAACTACCGGGGATCATTAACCTATCGCACATTTATCATTGGCCTCGTGATGAAGCCTACAACATCCAAAAAGCGTATCGACATTTATGCGATGTATTAACCCTGTTTTTTAAGGAACTGGGCATCGATGTGGATGTACACGCAACCCCCGGTTCTTATTGTGACGGTGACTACAACCTCAATATCAATAAACAAAAAATAGTGGGTACTGCGCAGCGCGTATTGCTTAAAAAAGGGGGCGGCCAAATTGTACTTTCGCAAGCTTGTATCTTGTTAGATGCCGACTTAGAGAACATCGTTGCGCCAGTGCATTTTTATAATCAAGTTTGCGGGAATCCAACCGTAGTGGATGCGCAGGTTCATACTCCCTTGTCCGCGCATTTGACGAGCCTTCCCAACGTAGACTCACTCTTTCAGCGGTTAAGCCAAGCTTTCATCAAGTATGCGTAATGCCTTCCTTTCGCTAACACCTGTTAACTTGTCGGGTGGATGAACCATTTCAATTCTATCTAAACAATTGCTGGAGTTCTGTCGTAACCACATCTGACAACTGTATCCGCCCCATGAACCCACGGGGCGACTTGTCAGTGTTTGAAGTTCCAAGGTA